>JBDIAR010000058.1:0-18048 GCA_039812545.1 Dermatophilaceae bacterium
CGTGATCAGCTGACGCGCGGCGGCGTCACCTGGATGACCGCCACCTTGTTGTCCTTCTGCAGCGTGAGCAGCCGGACCACCGTGCCGTACCCGACCCCGGCGTCCTTCGGCTGGCCGGTCCCGAGAACGGTGAACCCGACGTCCTTGCCGTAGACCGAGGTCATCGGCTTGCCGTTCTGGTCCACGACCCGCGTCGTGTACGGGCCCTTGGCCGGCACGACGACCGAGGCGTCGGGGTCGCGCCAGTACAGCTTGCCGTCGCGGACCTCGAACCCGGGCACCCACGCCTTGTTGTCGGTGAACGTCGAGATGCCCTTCTGCGGCCAGTGCCAGTTGCAGTACTCCTTGACCGCCGCGTCCACGATGCACTCGCGGAACGGGTAGGTCGGCTGCAGCGTGAACGCCGCATTGGAGGACTGCGGACGCGACGGCAGGTTCTTCAGCACCGAGGTGTCCACGGCCGCCGCGGCACCGGTGCGCCGCAGCGGGTCGAAGTGGCTGTCCACGATGAGCAGGCCGCCCTTGGCGCCGGCGCTGGGCAGGTTGGTCACGTTGTTGAGCACCCAGTTCGTGTTGCCGTACTCCGTGTCGCGGTACCAGACCAGCATCCCCGGCGCGTTGTATGCGATCCGCTCCACCTTCCACGCCCCGTCGGCGGAGTACGTCGTGTCATAGGCATACTTCAGTCCGCGGTCGAAGCCGTCGAAGTTGCGGTACTCCACGAGGTAGTACTGCTTGTTGATCCGGATGCCGTCGTCCTTGACCCAGCCGGCGCCGGAGGAGTCGGTGAAGGTGCCCGGCGTCGCGGTCCAGCCGTTGGTCCCGGTGCCCTCGGCGTCGTCGGACCACACCGCGGTCGTCCCGGACGTCAGGGCCAGGTCGTCGACGAACCAGCCCTTGTCCTCGAAGCCGGCGTCAGTGGCATACCGAAGCCGCAGCGTGATCGTCTTGCCGGCGTATGCCGTCAGGTCGACGTAGTCGTGCCGCCAGCCGTCGGTCGCGCCGGTCAGTCCGTACTTGAGATTGCCGTAATCGGCGAGGCGGTGGTTCGGGTCGGTGTAGCCGTCGTCGGTCGAGACCAGCTTCCCGGCCTCGTCGTACACCTTGAGCTGGGTCCACGTCGCCCCGCCGTCGGTGGACGCCTCGACGAACCCGAAGTCCCAGTTCTCCTCGATCGCGTACTGATTCCACATCCAGAACTTCGCGTCGGCGGGCACATCGAGCGTGCGCGCGAGTCGCACATTCGCCCACGACTGGTCGTTGTTGGAGAACCACATCGACGAACCGCTGTGCGGCGTCGCGACGACGAGCCGCTTGTCCGGCAGGTTGACCTTCAGGCCGTCCTCGGTGCCGACGAGCGGGCGCGAGGACTGGCCGACCCGGTAGGCGGCGGTGGCGGCACCGGGGGTGACCACCTTGGGTTCGACCCAGCCGAGGACCCACTTGTCCCACAGGCCCATGTGGGTCGGCAGCGACTGGAAGATCGGGCCGGAGTGCGAGCCGGAGCTCATCAGATCCCAGAAGTCGACGTCGGAGTCGCCGCCACTGGCGGTGTCGTACAGGTCCGGCAGCCCGAGGTCGTGGCCGTACTCGTGGACGAAGACGCCGACGCCGGCGTTCTCCATCTGCACGATGTAGTTGGACACCTTCAAGTTCGTGCCGGCCACCGGCGCACCACCGGCGACGGCCGAAGAATGCGCCCAGATGGCATACGTGCCCTGCGCACCGCCGTCACCGGACTTGTCCTCCCCGGCATGCACGAGGACGACGTGATCGATGACGCCGTCGGGCTCGTTGACGTTGCCGTCACCGTCCTTGTCGCCCTGGTCCTCCACGTCGTACTCGGCCCACGGGAAGTTCGGCTGGGCCTTGGCGAGCGCGTTGACCGCGTCGATGGCCAGCTGTCCGGGACCGAGCGGGTTGTCCGGGTGCCCGGTCATGTCCTGGACGGCACCGCCCTGGTAGGTCCCGTCCGGCTGCTTCTGGCACACGCTCGCGCCGTACCAGCCCTCGGAGTGCGGCACCGTCACCCACGGCGTGGCCGCCCCGCTGAGGTCGTAGGCCCCGTGCGAGACCTCCTGGTAGTAGTTGTGCATCGTCGAGCCGGAGATGTCGATGCCGCGGCGGCCGTCCGGGCCGATGAGGTCCTTGCGAACCCGTTCGGTGATCCCGGTCGTCGTGTAGAGCATCTTGTTGTAGTGCGTGGACGAGAAGTCCGGCACCCACATCGTGTTGTTGTCCTTGCGGGCGGCCTTGGCCGGGTCCGGGATCTGGTTGTGCAGCGGCCCGTTCTGCACCGAACCGGGCTTGCACGTCTGCGCTCCCCATTCGGTGGGGACCTGGACGCCGGTGAAGTCGTCGTTCGCGGCGTCGTTGAACTCCACGAGGATGGTCAGCAGCTTGGCCTTCTGGACCGTGGTCGCCGTCTTGTACTTCTGCTTCTTCGGCGAGACCCCCGTTCGGATGGCCTTGGCCTCCGCGCGGGCAAGCTGACCGGCGGCGACGGGGTTGCCGGCGGCGTACTTGCGATCGACTTCCTTGGCGATCGCCAGGGCCTTGGCCTTCGGCGAGGTGGTCATCGCCCCGCCGGTGCCGACCACCTGGTCCTGGCCCGAGGTCAGTTCGACCTGGGGCGCGATGTAGTTGATGTAGCTCGGGGCGATCTTCGGTGCCGCGTTTCGCTGGGTGTCGGTCGTACCGGCATACCCGGCGGCGTGCACCGATCCGCTCGTGACGAGCGCCGTTGCGGCGAACGCGGCGAGCGGAACAACCGCGAACCCCGCTGTGCGCCGTGGCCGCCCTGGCCGCCGTGTGCGCCTTGGGTCTGATGTCATGCGACGTCTTCCTTGTCCGGGAGTGGGTCTTTCGGCGGGCATCAGGTGAGATGCGCCGCCTGTGGACATGCCAGAGCTCGGCGTACCGACCCCATGGCACCGGTGGAGGCTACGCCCCCTTGGGGCCGGAGGGAATAGTCCTGAGCGAGTCCTGAACGAGTCTTTTCCCGCCACGCAACAATCTTCCGGACGAACCGGGACAATCCGTGCCGCCGCCTGAAGGATTTCCGGCCCCCACGGTCGACCGGGTGACCGGGTAGCGTGCCGTCATGAAGTTCCACAACTTCCACCGAGGCTGCTGCGGGTACAACCCGACCCGCTCGGACGGCTCGGAGTGGGCACACGTCGTCAGCCTCCCCGACGGGAGTTCGGTCTACGCCGACACCGCCGAGGAAGCGCTCGAGGAGATCATCGAGGGGTATGCCGGTCCCCGGGAGTTGCCGCAGGCTCAGGCCGCGGCGGCGGCTCTTCGGCTGCGCACCCGGCACGCCGAACAGGTGGCGCTCGAGGTGCAGGAGGCGGCGATCGCCGCGGCTCGACGAGGCGGCGTCCTGCGCCCCGACGACGTCGACGACGAGGGCCTGCTGTCGATCCTGCGGCTGCCCAAGACCTCGCCGCTGAGCCTGTCCGACCCCGACCGACCGGGCGAACCCCTCCCGTGGCAGGCGCCCGTGCCGCTCGTCCTGGTGGCCACGGCATACGCCCCGCACGATCCGACGCCGGCGGTGACCGGCGACGTGGTCTGGCTCGACCCGTCGAGCGCGCAGAGCTACCTGGCCTCGCTCGGGGCGGCCCGCTACGTCGACTACTGGACCGACCCGTCGACCGAGCCCGGGGCCTCGTGACGGCCGACCGGTGGGAGCTCTGGGCGGGCGACCTCGGCGCGACCTTGGCGGATCTCGCCGACGGGCACGTGCTCTTCCTGACGGCGCCGCCCCTGCCCGGTGGCGAGGTGGTCGCCACCCGGCCCCGCGCCCTGGACGAACTCCTGCGCCGGCGTCGCGTCGTGGACGCGCCGTACCTGCAATGTCTGCGGACCGGATCGGTGCTCGTCGTCGAACTCGTCGGCGCGGCGTCGTGGGGCGGCCACTACCCGTGGAGTCGCGGTCAGGACGCCGCGCTGCAGGAGCTGGGGTGGGATCGGCCGCGCCGAGCCGGGGATGTCGGCTATGTCCTGGACGGCGAGAGCGCCCCGCCGTGGCCACCGGTGGAGCGGATCGCCGAGACCGTGGACCTGATCGTCGCGACCCTTCGGTCCGTATGCCAGGTGGCCGATCCGGCATCGCTCCGGTTGGCCGTGCGGCGGCTACCATCGACCGGTGACTGACGCCATCTTCGAGGTCCCCGGTCCCGACAGGATCGACGGGATCGACGGGATCGACGGGATCAGGAGCGTCCGGGTGTCCAGCCCGGATCGCGTGCTGTGGCCGTCGGCGGAACTCGCGGGGCGCTCGCTGCCGCCGGTCACGAAAGGCGAGCTGGCGGCATACGTGGTCGCGGTGGGTGGCCCGCTGCTTCGGGCGATCGGCGACCGACCGGTGACGCTGCAACGGTTCCCGGAGGGCATCGAGGGCGAGGAGTTCTTCTCCAAGAACCCACCGCGCGGCGTGCCGGATTACATCCGCACCGTCCTGTGCACGTATCCCTCGCGGCGCCGGCACCTGCAACTCGTCGCCGACGAGGTCGCGGCCGCGGTGTGGATGGTGCAGATGAACACGGTCACCTTCCACCCCTGGCCGGTCCGCACGGCTGACGTCGACCGGCCGGACGAGTTGCGGATCGACCTGGATCCCCAGCCGGGACGGGGGTTTGGCGACGCCGTCGAGGCGGCAATTGCGTTGCGGGAGTTGATGTCCGAACTCGGGTTGACCGCGTGGGCGAAGACGACGGGCAATCGCGGGGTTCACGTGTTCGCCCGGATCGCCCCGACCCACGAGTTCCTCGACGTGCGGCACGGCGTGATCGGGATCGCCCGGGAGTTGGAGCGTCGGCTGCCCGACCTGGTGACGACGTCGTGGTGGAAGGAGGAGCGCGGCGAGCGGGTGTTCGTCGATTTCAACCAGGCCTGCCGCGATCGGACTCTGGCGTCGGCATACAGCCCTCGTCCGTTGCCCGGCGCCCCGGTCTCGATGCCGGTGACCTGGGCGGAGCTGCCGAACGTCGAACCGGCGGACTTCACGGTGCACAACGTCCCGGGTCTCGTGGCCGAGCGCGGCGATGCGTGGGCCGGTCTGGGGGATGCGGTGGGCGACATCGCCGGCGCGTTGGCGTTGTGGGACAAGGACGTTCACGAGCGCGGCCTGGGCGAACTCAACTTTCCGCCGGACTACCCGAAGATGCCGGGCGAACCGCCGCGGGTCCAGCCCTCCAAGCGCCGCGCGGACCGCCCCGACGAGGACTACCTGGCGCCGAAGGCGGAGCGCGACGCGGCGTGGCGCCTGCCGGTCGTGCCGCCGGTCGCCCCGATGCTCGCCAAGTCGGTCAAGGAATTCCCTTCCGGTGACGTGGTTTTCGAGCCCAAGTGGGACGGTTTCCGGTCGATCGTGTTCCGCTCCGGCGACCTGGTCGAGATCGGCAGCCGCAACGAGAAGCCGATGACCCGCTACTTCCCCGAGCTCGTCGAGGCGTTCACGGCACAGCTGCCGGAGCGCTGCGTCATCGACGGCGAGATCATCGTCGTGGCGCCGTCCGGTGATCGGCTGGATTTCGAACTGCTGCAACAGCGAATCCATCCCGCTGCCAGCCGTGTTCGCAAGCTCGCGGGCGAAACCCCTGCTCATTTCGTGGCTTTCGACCTCCTCGCGTTGGGCGACGACGACCTGACGGGTATGCCGTTCGTCGAGCGCCGCTCGCGCCTCGTCGAGGCGCTGGCGCAGGTGCGGCCCCCGATCCACGTCACGCCGGCCACGACCGACCGCGCAGTCGCCCGAGAGTGGTTCACCCGGTTCGAGGGAGCCGGGCTGGACGGGGTGATCGGCAAGCCCGCCGACCTGGCATACCAGCCGGACAAACGCGTCATGGTCAAGATCAAGCACGAGCGGACGGCCGACTGCGTGGTGGCCGGGTACCGGGTCCACAAGAGCGGTCCGGAGGCGATCGGGTCGTTGCTGCTCGGGCTCTACGACGACGCCGGGCGGCTCGCCAGTGTCGGTGTCATCGGCGCCTTCCCGATGGCGCGCCGCCGTGAGCTGTATGCCGAATTGCAGCCTCTCGTCACCGATTTCGACGGGCACCCCTGGGACTGGGCCAAACTCATGGCCGGCCAGGCCGAGGGGGGCGGCAGCCGGAACCCGCGGTCTTCCGAACACAGCCGCTGGAACGCGACCAAGGACCTGTCGTTCGTGCCGTTGCGACCGGAGCGGGTGGTCGAGGTGCGGTACGACCACATGGAGGGGACCCGGTTCCGGCATACGGCACAGTTCGTCCGGTGGCGCCCCGACCGCGACCCCCACTCCTGCACGTTCGCCCAACTGGACGAACCCGTTTCCTACGACCTGGCCGCCGTCCTCGCCGCCCACTGATCGACTCCGTCCTCGCTAACCCCGGCCAACCGCGCTGATCGACAGTTGCAGCACTGGATCAGCCACAGTTGCACCAGGTCACCGCAGTTCGCCCCGATCAGCTGTTCAACCTGTGAGCCGTCGACGACTCCGCGACAGCGCCACGGCGGCCCGGATCCTGGCGTCGACGATCTCCGGCGTCAGCTCGGCGACGGTGAAGCGCACGACCTCGCGCCCGGTCCGGCGGATCCGGTCCTCTCGCTGCTTCTCCAAGAACACCGCCCGTCGGCCCTCCTCGACGGTCCCGGCATACTTGATCGCCCCATCGACCTCGAGGACGACAGGCGCGGCCGTGAGTTCGGCATCGACCCGATACCTGCGACCGTCCACCTCGACGGTCACCTGGGTGCGGTACTCCCAGCCCAACAGCACAAGGATCCAGCGCAGTTTCGTCTCGGCGGGCGACTCGGAGGTCGGATCCGTATGACATAGTGCTGAGCGCACTTCGGCGATCCCGGGCACTCCGCGGTATCGGCCCACCTCCGCCTCCAAAGACTCGACGGTGACCATTCTGCGGCGCAGCGCCGCGTCCGCGGCCATAAGTGCCGCCAGCGGCCCGCATACCAGTCCGGTCTGCACCACCGCCATGGCAGGAACAACGACGAGCGCCGGGTGGTCGAAGCCGGGCAGTCCGCCCAGCGGCGCGGCCGGCGCCAGCCGGATCTGGTGCGCGGGCCACAGTCGCGTCGCGCACGTCGCCCTGTCGACCGCCGCCCTGCGCGCCGGAGGTGCCGGGTCGTGCAGCACCAGCCCCGGACTGGTCCACCCCTTGCCGCGCCGGCGCATCCCGTGCACGACGCGCGGATCAGCACCGTCGGTCGGCAGGCCATACCAGATCACCGCCGAGTAGTGACTTAGCGCAATCCGATCCGGGTATTCCCGGGCTACGGCCAGGGCACGCAATCGGTGGCCGGCCCACGGATCGTCCGGCATCGGGGCGGCATACCAGCCTCGGGTGAGTCTGACCGCTTTGCCATCGGCGACCCAGGATCGCAGAACGGCGTCGGTTACCCCGACCGCCCGGGCTGAGGCGCGGCTGAAGATGCCGTCACTGCCGGCGAGGCGAGCGCTGTCCATGCGACCACCGTGCCGGACGACCGCCGGCTCTGTCGACGCGTGCAGCGTCGCCTGTGGAGGGGCCGGCAGCCCGATGCTGCAGCTGTGGAGCGGTGACCCCGATCGGTGCGCCGCCAGCTGATCGGGCCCACTTGTGCTGACCTGCTCGAACCCTCGCTGACCTGCTGCTGCAACCCTGGATCAGCGCGGTTCGAGCCGGTCAGCGCGACGGCGGCGGGTCAGTCGCCCAGCGCGCGCCGCACCAACTCGGCCAGCCGCCCCTGCTCCCGTTCCCGCAGTTCGTACCGCGCCCGCGTCATCGGCTTGCCGACCGTCAGGACCCGGGTGATGTCGATCGGCGTACCGGACACCACGGCGTCCACCGGGCAGGCCTCGATGGTCGCGGCCAGGTCGGCCACCTGCGCCGCGCCGTACCCCATCGCCGGCAGGATTCCCCGGGCGTTGGGGTACGTGGCGTACGTCGCCGCCAGCGAGCCCTCGGCATACGGGCTCGGGTCCACGATCTCGGCGGCCCCGGCGGCCCGCGCGCCGACGACCCCGGCGCCGAAGGACATCGAGCCGTGCGTCAGCGTCGGCCCGTCCTCGATGACGACGACCCGCCGACCGGCGACCACGCTCGGGTCCTCGACCGTGACGGGACTGTCGCACCGCAGGATCGTCGCCCCCGGGTTCAGCTCGCGGCAACTCGCCTCGACGGCCTCGATTTGCGCGAGGCTCGCGGAGTCGCACTTGTTGACGACGACGACCGAGGCCATCCGCACGTTCGCCTCGCCGGGGTGGTATGCCGCTTCGTCGCCGGCGCGCAGCGGGTCGGCGAGGACGATGTGCAGGTCCGGCCGGTAGAACGGCAGGTCGTTGTTGCCGCCGTCCCAGAGGATCACGTCGGCCTCGGCCTCGGCGGCCCGGATGATCCGCTCGTAGTCGACCCCGGCGTACACGACGAAACCGTTGTCGATGTGGGGTTCGTACTCCTCGCGTTCCTCGATCGTGCAGTCGTACCGGTCCAGGTCGGCATATGTCTCGAAGCGCTGGCAGGCCTGAGCGGACAGCTCGCCGTAGGGCATCGGATGGCGGATCGCGACGACCCTCTTGCCGAGGTCGGCGAGGATCCGCGACAGGTAGCGCGTGGTCTGCGACTTGCCGACACCGGTGCGCACCGCGGTCACCGCGATGACCGGCTTGCTGCTCTCGATCATCGTGTGCGCGGCGGACAGCAGCCAGTAGTCGGCTCCGGCGGCGATGCACTGCGAGGCCAGGTGCATGACCCTGGTATGCGGGACGTCGCTGTACGAGAACACCGCCACGTCGATCCGTTCGCGCCGGACGAGGTCCGCGAGTCCAGCCTCGTCGACGATCGGAATCCCTTGCGGATAAAGGGCACCCGCGAGCTCGGCCGGATACGCGCGCCCCGCGATATCGGGGATCTGCGCCGCCGTGAAGGCGATCACCTCGTATGCCGGGTCGTCGCGGAAGACGACGTTGAAGTTGTGGAAGTCGCGTCCTGCGGCTCCGATGATGACGACACGGCGGACTCCAGCCGCCGGACCGGTCGACGTCATGGGGATCTCCCAACGGCTAAGGTCGACCGCGTGACCGACACACCCTGCGCTGAGTAGTCCTGGCTGTGGGACCCGCCATGGGCGAGTCTATTCCGCCCACCGCCGACCGCCATGGGCCTTCTGTCCTGTCGGGGACGTCACACCACGAAGGTCCGGCCTTACACGACGACGGTCTCGACGCGCTCCACGTTTTCCGGGAAGTGGCACGCGACCTGATGATCAGCGCGCAGGTCGACCAACGGCGGTTCCGTTGTGGCGCAAACCTCTTGGGCCTTCCAGCACCGCGTGCGGAACCGGCACCCGGACGGCGGATTGACCGGCGAGGGGACGTCGCCGGTGAGCCGGATCCGCTCGCGCTTGTGTCGGCGCGAGGTGTCCGGGATCGGGACGGCCGAGAGCAGGGCCACCGTGTACGGGTGCATCGGGCGCTCGTACAGCTCGTCCCGGTCGGCGATCTCGACGATCTTGCCGAGGTACATGACGGCGATCCGGTCGGAGATGTGGCGCACCACCGACAGGTCGTGGGCGATCGTCACATAGGTCAGGCCGAACTCGCCCTGCAGGTCTTCCAGCAGGTTGATGACCTGCGCCTGGATGGAGACGTCGAGCGCGGAGACGGGTTCGTCGGCGACGATCAGCTTGGGCCGCAGCGCAAGTGAGCGGGCGATCCCGATGCGCTGGCGCTGCCCGCCGGAGAACTCGTGCGGATACCGGTTGTAATGCTCGGGATTCAGCCCGACCAGCGCGAGCAATTCCTGGACGGCCTTCTTGCGACCCTGCGGCGTCGCGATCCCCTGGATGGCGAACGGGGCCCCCACGATGGACCCCACCGTATGCCGTGGGTTCAGTGAGCCGTACGGGTCCTGGAAGATCATCTGGATATCGCGGCGCAGCGGGCGCATCTGGCCCCGGGACAGATGCGTGATGTCCTGGCCCTCGAAAAGCACGCTCCCGCCGGTGGGTTCGATGAGGCGGGTCAGCATGCGACCGGTCGTGGTCTTCCCACAACCGGATTCGCCCACCAGCGAAAGCGTTTCACCGCGGCGCACCGAAAACGTCAGGCCGTCAACGGCCTTGACGTCGCCGCTGTGGCGCTTGAGCAGTCCCTTGGTGATCGGGAAGTACTTCTGCAGGTCGCGCACGACGACGAGTTCGTCGCCCGACCCGGAGCGCGGTTGCGGGGCAACGGGTTCGGCGGTCTGCGGGGCAGTGGTCTGCGGGGCAGTGGTCTCGGCAGTGGTCATAGCGTCGGCTCGATCTCCTCGGTCCACAGCCGTTGCCTGGTCGCCCCCGGCAGGTGACACGCCACGTCGTGGCCCGGCGCGACGGGGGTCGGCTCGGGACGCTCCGTCCGGCAGCCCGGCACGACGTCGGCATACCCGCACCTCGGGTGGAACGGACACCCCCGCGGCACGGTGATCAGGCTGGGCGGCGTGCCCGGGATCGGCCGCAGGCGCGTCGTGCGGACCCGGTCCAGGCGCGGCATCGAGGCCAACAGCCCCCAGGTGTACGGGTGTTGCGGCGAGCCGAAGATCTCATCCGCAGGGGCGTGCTCGACGGCGCGACCGGCATACATGACGAGGATGTCGTCGGCCAGTTCGGCGACCACGCCGAGGTCGTGGGTGATGACGATGACGGCGGAGTTGAACTCGCTCTGCAGGTCCCTGATGAGGTCGAGGATCTGGGCTTGCACGGTGACGTCGAGCGCGGTGGTGGGTTCGTCGGCGATCAGCAGATCCGGGTCGCAGGACAGCGCCATGGCGATCATGGCGCGCTGGCGCATCCCGCCGGAGAACTGGTGCGGGTAGTCGTCGACCCGAGACGCCGGCTGCGGTATGCCGACCCGGCCGAGCATGTCGATGGCGTGTTTGCGCGCGGCGGATTTCGAGACCTGGTTGTGGATCCGGTAGGCCTCCACGATCTGGTGGCCCACGGTGTAGAACGGGTGCATCGCCGACAGCGGATCCTGGAAGATCATCGCCATCTTCTTGCCGCGCATCCGGCGGACCTCGTCGGCTCCGGCCTGGACGAGGTCGACCCCGTCCAGCAGCACCTGGCCGGACACCTTCGCGGTCCCCCGCTTGTGCAGACCCATGATCGACAGGCTGGTCACGGACTTCCCGGACCCGGATTCGCCCACGATGCCGAGGGTTTCGCCGCGGGCGACGGAGAACGAGATCCCGTCGACGCTCTTGACGACCCCGTCGTCGGTCGGGAAGTGAACCCGGAGGTCGCGCACCCGCAGATACGGCTGGTACGTCTCGTCGTAGGCCATCGGTACGTGCGCCGGGGAGACGTATGCCGGCCCGGCGTCGGCGCCGAGGGCGACCTCGTGGGGCAGGTCCTCGGTCGTGGGCTGGGGCGCGTCGGTCATGACAACCTCACCCGCGGGTCGACGACGGCATACATCAGGTCCACGACGAGGTTCGCGACGACGATGAAGATCGTCGCGATCAGGACCACCCCGAGAACCTTCGGCAAGTCATTGGCCTGGATCGCGTCCACGGCGTACTTGCCGATCCCGGGAAGGGAGAACGTCGACTCGGTCAAGATGGCGCCACCGAGCAGCGCGCCGAGGTCGAGTCCGAAGATGGTGAGGATGGGCGTCAGGGCGGCCCGCAACCCGTGCTTGACGATGACCTGGCCCTCGGGCAGCCCCTTGGCCCGGGCCGTGCGGATGAAGTCCTCGTTCATCGTCTCCAGCATCCCGGCACGGGTGAGACGGGCGTACATGGCGGCATACAGGAAGGCGAGCGTGATCCACGGCAGGAGCAGGCGATAGGCCCACTCGAGGGGGTTCGCCGCCTGGGTGGGGTCACTGCCGCCCGGCGCGGTCCAATGCAGGCCGTAACTGAAGATCGTCAGGCAGAGCAGACCGGTGAAGAAGATGGGCAGCGACACCCCGGCCAGGGCGACCGTCATCATCGTGCGATCGAGGGCGCTCCCGCGCCGGACCGCCGAGATCACCCCGGTCACGACGCCACCGATCAACCAGAGGACCGCGGCGCCGAGCGCGAGGGACAGGGTTACCGGGAGTCGGCCGAGCAACTCCGGCAGGACGGGTCGCTGGGTGATGAAGGAGTAGCCGACGCAGGGAGCCGGGCAGTACTCCGGCTCCGGGCCGAACTGGTACGTCTGACCCGCCACGAGGCCTTTGACGAACCGGCCGTACTGCTGCCACAGCGGATCGGTGAAGCCGAGCTTGACGGCCGTCTCGTGGATCTGGGCGGCGCCGGCGGACTTGCCGACATAACGAGAGGCGAGGTCGTCGGCGGTCGCACCGCCCAGGCGCGGGACGAGGAAGAAGATCGCGAAGGTCACCGCGGTGATGACGAGGAGCAGGACGACGGCCTGGATCAGCCGGCGTACCAGGTACGTGACCATCGAGTCCTCTCGGGGAAATGTTCGAAGGCCCGCGGGTGCCGGCGCGTTCTGGCGAACGCGCCGGCACCACGACGGGACGGCGACGACGAGGTCGTCGCGCGGTTACTTCTTGCTGGTGCCGATCGCCGTGTAGTCGTACTGGCTCAGGGCCGGGTTGGCGAACACATTGGTCAGGTACGGCGGACGGTACAGCATCCCCTTGGCGTAAACGCCGGGGATGACGAGCGCCTGCTCCATGACCATCTTGTCGATCTCGCCCCAGATGGCCTCGCGCTTGGCCGTGTCGGCCTCGACGAGAGCCGCGTCGATCTTGGCGTCGATCTCGGGAACCTTGATCCCGAGGTTCGTGTTGCCGGCCGCGCGGATGACGCGGCTGTCGACGATCTGCTGGAGGAAGCCGTAACCGTCCGGCCAGTCGGCGCCCCACCCGTAGGTAAGGATGCCCAGCCCGTTGGCCTTGACGAAGTCCGGCTTACCGGCATACAGCTTGAAGTAGTCGCCCGACGGGTAACCCTTCAGGTTGACCTTGATCCCGACCTGAGCCAGCGACTGCTGCGCGGACTCGGCCCATGCCTTCTCCTTGGACCGGTCGGCCCGGAAGGACATGTTGGTCTCGAAGCCGTTCGGCTTGCCGCATGCGGTGAGGGCTTCCTTGGCCTTGGCCTGGTCGCCCTTCGGGTTGTCCTTGGCGCCGTACAGGTCGAAGTCGACGTGGCCGGGGACGGTGGGCGGCAGCAGGCCGGTGGCGATGTCGCCGCCGGTCTTGCCGCCGTAGGCGCGCTGGTAGCCCTCCTTGCTGATGGCATACAGGACGGCCTTGCGGCAGTCGACGTTGTCGAACGGCGGCACCGAGGCACTGATGACCGAGAACCACGTGCGGGTCGTCGGGGCGATGTCGGTGTTGGCGAGCTTGGTCGGGTCGGCCAGCAACGCGGCCTGAGTCTCCGGCAGCACACCGGATCCGGCCACGTCGACGTCCAGTTCACCGGCGAGCAGACGCTGGTCGAGGTCCGGGCCGTTGACCCCGAGTTCGATCGTGATCTTGTCGGGCGAGGCGAGCCGGCCGGCGTCGGGATCGGTCTTGGCGTCGTACTGGTCGTTGCGCTCCAGCACGTACCGCTTCTTCGGCTCGTACGTGGTGAACTTGTACGGGCCCGAGGAGATGTAGGTCTCCTTGTACTTGGCACCGGTGTCCTTGGCCTGCGGGACCGGCGCCGTCGCCGGAAGCTGAGCCAGGTAGTCGAAGCCGGAGAAGGACTGGTTGAGGTGGAAGACGATCGTCTTGTCGTCCGGGGTCTCGATGCTCTTCAGGTCCGACGCCTTGGCCCCCTTGTAGACCGAGAAGCCCTTCGGAACGTCCTTGAGGAAGTCGTTGAAGTAGGTCGGCCCGTTGGGGAAGGTGTCCTTGTCGAGCTGACGGGCCACCCCGTATGCGACGTCCTTGCTCGTGATCGGCGTGCCGTCCTGGAACTTCAGGCCGTCGCGCAGGGTGTAGGTCCACGTCTTGAAGTTGTCGCTCGGCTTGCCCAGGGTGGTCGCGAGGTCCGGGACCAGTTCCGGCTTGCCCGGGGTCGACTTGAAGACGACCAGGGTGCGGGCGTAGTTGCGGAGCAGGTTCCAGCTCATTCCGTAGTAGGTGTCACCGGTGTCGACCGAGTCCCAGTCCTCGGTGACCGCCATCCGCAGCGTGCCGCCCTTTTCCGTCGACGCGTTGTAGATCTTGTCGACCCCGGCGTTCTGGACCGGTGTCGCGGCGGCCCCGTTGCCGCCGGACCCCGAGCTTGCGGGCGCGTTCGTGTTCTGTGCCGTGGTGCCGCCGCCACCGCAGGCGGCCAAGCCCACGGCGAGCAGGGCAACGGTGGCCCCCAGTCCCACTCTCTTGTGCATCATCTAATTGCTTCTCCTTGTCGGTGATGGAGCACTCGGTCCGATGTCTGACGGCCGGTCGATGAACGGTCGCCGGGTCATCTGGCCCGAGGGTCGAGGGCGTCCCGCAGTCCGTCTCCGAAGAGGTTGAAGGCGAGGACGGTGAGGAAGATGGCCAGGCCCGGCGGGAACATGAACGCCGGGTCGACCGTGTACCACTTGCCGGCCTGGGCGAGCATTCCGCCCCAGGTGGCGGTCGGGGGCTGCACGCTGACGCCCAGGAAGGACAGCGCCGCCTCGAAGAGGATATTGGACGGGATCAACAACGTGGCATACACCAAGATGGGCGCGATCAGGTTGGGCATGAGGTCTTTGATCAGGATCCGGGTGTGGCTGGAGCCGAGGCTGAGGGAGGCGTCGATGAACTCGCGCTCCCGCAACGACAGGGTCTGACCGCGCACGATGCGCCCGATATAGGGCCAGCTGAAGAACCCGATGACGAAAATCAGGAAGGCGATCCGCAGCCCGTCGCCGCTGAGCCCGAACGCCTCGTCCGGAATCGCGCCGACGATGGCGAGGGCGAACACCAGCAGCGGGAACGCCAAGAAGATGTCCATCAAGCGGCTGATGAAGGTGTCGGTCTTGCCACCGAAGTAGCCGGCGATCACGCCCATGACCGTCCCGATGGCGACGGACAGGACAGTGGCCAGGAAGGCGACGAGCAGCGAGATGCGCGACCCGTACACGATCCGCGAGAACACGTCGCGTCCGTTGATCGGTTCGACGCCCAGCAGGAAGTCCCGGCTGATCCCGCCGTACGGACCGATCGGCAGGGCGGTATCCGGATCGACGAGGTCCTCGTGGAAGTCGTTCGGGGGATGGCCGAGCAGAGACACGATCAGCGGGGCGAACACGGCCACGAGGATGAAGAAGATGACGATGAACGCCCCGGCCATGGCGACCTTGTCGCGGCGAAGCCGACGCCACGCGATCTGCCAGAGGGAGCGTCCCTCGATGGCCGCCCCATCGCCGAGTCCCTCGGGGAGTTCCGGAAGCGGCTCCCCGGGAGACAGCGGAGCTTCGAGCGGGACACTCACCCGATCGCACCTCTCTGTCGATCCGACCCCGACGCCGGCCGAGCCCGAGGTTCGTTCGGGCACGGTCGGCTCATCATGGTCACTCTCGACCCTCCCGGCAAGTGGCCCGGCACCGCGAGTTGCCGAATCGTGACGCCATGTTCACCGGGACGATCATCGGCGGGGGCGCGGTGCGACACATGCGGTTATGGATCCCCAAGCTGTTGAGCCGGACCGCTGCGCGAGTTGGGCGGGCGGCGGACAGCGGTTGCCCGCACAATGAGGCAACAGGCGAGCAGCATCGGGCGAACTCGGAGGGACGCTGATGGCATACGCGACGGAACACCCCGCGACGACGCGGCCGACGGTGCTCGTCACCGGCGGGACGGGTTTCCTCGGTGCGCATTGTCTGTTGGCCCTGGACCGAGCCGGGTATGCCGTGCGCACGACGGTGCGGTCGGCAGGCCGGGAGCCGGTGTTGCGCGAACTACTCGCCGCCGGTGGCGCGCCGACCCTTCCCGTCCAGGTGGTCGAGGCCGATCTGACGCGCGAGGAGGGTTGGCTGGCCGCGGTGACCGGTTGCCGATACGTCCTGCACGTGGCCTCGCCCTTTCCCGGTGAGGTGCCGAAGGATCCGCAGGAGTTGATCGTGCCCGCCCGGGAGGGGACGCTGCGCGTGCTGCGGGCGGCCCGGCGGGCCGGGGTGCAGCGGGTCGTGCTCACCTCGTCGTTCGCGGCGATCGGGTACGGGCACGGTGACGTGCGCCGGCCCTTCACCGAGGCCGACTGGAGCGACGTCGGCGGAAACATCGGCGCCTATCCGTTGTCGAAGACCCTGGCCGAGCGTGCCGCGTGGGACCTGGTCCGCCGCGAGGGCGGTGCGGAACTCGCGGTCGTCAACCCGGTCGCGATCCTCGGGCCCGTCCTCGGTCCGGACTACTCGACGTCGATCGCGTTGCTGCGCCGGATGCTGCGCGGGGACCTGCCGGGTCTGCCGAAGATCTCGTTCGGGATCGTCGACGTCCGAGACGTGGCCGAGCTGCACGTCCTGGCGATGACAGCGCCGGAGGCGGCCGGGGAGCGTTTTCTCGCCGTCGCCGGGCGGTTCATGTCGGTCGCCGACATCGCCGCGGTGTTGCGAGCGCGTCTGGGGCCGGCAGCCGATCGGGTGTCGACCCGGGTTCTGCCGAACTGGTTGGTCCGCCTGGCCGCGTTGCGCGACGCCTCGATCCGGCCCAGCTTGGCCGGGCTGGGCAGGCAGAAGTCGGCCTCGAACGCCAAGGCCCGCGAACTGCTCGGCTGGCAACCCCGGCCCAACGAAGAGGCGATCGTCGCCACCGCGGAGTCGCTGATGGCATGCGGCCAGCTCTGAGGTCCGAACCCGGTCAGCTCCGGCCGTCAGGGGACGAGCAGGTAGACGACCTCGGCGACGCACGCGGGCCGGGCGACGTCCTCGATCTGCACGGTCATGACCATCACCATCTGTGCGCCGCTGCCGCCCTCGACGACCTCCTGCAACTGCACGCCGAGCCGGATGCGCGAGTCGACGGGGACCGGCGCCAGGAAGCGGATCTTGTTGGCGCCGTAGTTCATTTCCATCGCGACGCCCTCAACGGCATACACCTGTTTGCTCAGGACGGGCACGAGCGACAAGGTGAGGTAGCCGTGCGCGATGGTCCGCCCGAAGGGTCCCGTCGCGGCCCGCTCGGCGTCGCAGTGGATCCACTGGAAGTCACCGGTGGCGCGGGCGAAGGTGTCGATCTGGTCCTGGGTGACCCTGTGCCAGTCGCTGTACCCGAGGTGCTCACCGACCGCGGCCAGCACCTCGGGTACGCCGTGGAAGACCCGGGTCACGTCAACACCTCGGGCCGCCCGCGACATACAGGATCTGGCCGGAGACGTACCCCGCCTCGGGACCGGCGAAGTACGACGCGGCGGCCGCGATGTCCTCCGGGTAGCCGACCCGTCCGACCGGGGTGGCCTTGGCGACGTCCTCGACGAAGTCCTCGAACGAGACCCGCATCCGTTGGGCCGTGGCCCGGGTCATGTCGGTGGCGATGAAACCCGGGGCGATGGCGTTGGCGGTCACGCCGAACTTGCCGAGTTCGATCGCCAGGGTCTTGGTGAACCCCTGCAGACCGGCCTTGGCCGCGGAGTAGTTCGCCTGGCCGCGGTTGCCGAGTGCGGAGGTCGAGGACAGGTTGACGATCCGGCCGTAGTTGGCGTCGGCCATGTACGGCTGGCAGGCCCGCACCATGAGGAACGCCCCGCGCAGGTGGACGTTCATCACGGCATCCCAGTCGTCCACGTTCATCTTGAACAGCAGGTTGTCGCGGATGATCCCGGCGTTGTTGACGACGACGACGGGCGGGCCGAGTTCGGCGGCGACACGCTCAACGGCGGCCTGGACCGCCGCTTCGTCGGCCACGTCGACGCCGACGCCGATCGCCTCCCCGCCATCGGCGACGATCTGCGCGGCTACCTCCTCGCAGGCCGCACCGTCCAGGTCGAAGACCGCCACCGCCATCCCGTCGGCGACGAAGCGCTTGGCGATGGCGGTACCGATGCCCCGGGCGCCGCCGGTGACGATGGCCACCCGTCGGATGGATTCGCTCATGATGCTCTTCTCCTTCTCGTGCCGGCGGTGCGGGTTTCGAGCGTGCGGTGCTGGAGGTGAAGCAGGGTGTGAGGT
>JBDIAR010000059.1:0-17936 GCA_039812545.1 Dermatophilaceae bacterium
GCCGAGATCACCTGGCTGTATGCCGAGGGGATCTCCACCGGGTGGGTCGATGCCGCGGGCGTGCGCACCTTCCGGCCCGCCGGAACGGTCACTCGGGAGCAGATGGCCGCCTTCTTGCATCGGTTACACGGCTGATCCGGTTGCGCACGGCTCGCACGACACGCCGGGTCCCCGGCGCTCGCAGCGGGGGTTCCGTATAGATGCGGTCGGCCTCGGCGCGCTTGGCCGCGATGGCTCGACCCGGTTCCGCCAACCCGGGCCCGGGCAACGTCACAGGACCCGTGCCCGCAGAAAGGTCCAGCACCGGCCACCCCGAACCAAGCCGAGTGAGCGAGCCGTGCTTGATCCCGTAGTAGTCAGAGCCGACCGACAAAGCAATCCCGCGGGCCCCACCTGCGGCGGCCACAAGGTGGTGGTGGAATCGTGTGGTGACCCAGATCTGGCGCTCGGAAACCGGAAGTCCCCTGGCATACACGTCGCTGAACGGGACAAAACCCCCGGGGGAGACGAGGTCCTTGATCCGCTCGTAGCCCGGGTGGTCGGTCCCCGGAACGCCTTCGACGTAGCGGATCCGGTCCAGCGTCGCAGCGTGCCGGTCGACGACCGAACGGACCACGGCCTCGGCCCGGTCCAGCACGTCCGCTCCCCCCATGTCTGCCTGCAGGCAGATCACGAGTTCTGGCACAGCGGGTTCACGGCGCCGGGTCGCCTCGCGAGGAAGCGCCAGGAAGGCGTCGTCCACGGTACTTCCGATGGCGTAGGCCGCCGCAGACTCGCCATCCCGAGCACTGACGTGGTCGAACCCGGCGAAGTGCCGCCGCGGGTCGGCAACCCACGAGTTCACGGGGAGCAGGCCCAATCCGGTCGCGTACAGCTTCGCGCCGGTCAGCGCCTTAACCGCCTTCATCGTCTCCACGAGGGCCACCGAGTCGGGCCAGACGTCGTTGTGGTAGCCGCCGCCGAGGAGGTGAATGCTGTGGGCCTGCCGCAATCGGCCGATGCCGATGTCCACGCGCGGCGAACCGAAGTCGCGAACGAGTCCGGTGAGGCGCTCGACGATCAGGGCGCGGGAGCCCTCCTTCGCCAGATCACGCAATCGCCACACCGTGTCGGTGACCACGAGGTGAGGGTGAAGCCCGGCGAACAAGGTCGCGGCGATCCCCGGGGCGGGGCAGTCGACCCAGACCTCCTCTTGCGGGTAGCGGCGAGCGAGATAGCGGATCCAGGACGAGGTGATGAGTTCGTCGCCGTAGTTGGGATGGCCCGCGGTTGTCACCAGGTAGCGGATCCTCCTCATGGGATCGCTGCCCAGTGTCGCCAGTCCAAGAAGGACTGGGCCAGGACGTCCAGGAGTGCGCGCCGCAGGAGCAGCGGGCGATCCTTGGTGCGCATGACGACGGCGACACGGGCTGGGCTCATCTCGTCGACTCCTCCGGGGCGGGGCGGCGCAGGCGCGAACTCGCGGTCCGGACCAGGTCGACGCCGTGCCGATAACGCGCGAGGACCTGGTAGGCCCGAGAGTCGGTCAGGTTGGCGAGTTCGGTGGCGGCCCGCGCCGCGAGGCTTCGGTTCCGGTCGGCGTCGGCGCGGGCTCGGGCGAGTTCGCCGCTCAGGGCGAGCAGCGGCGCGTGATCGTAGTGCGCGCGGACGAACACCTCCGGAGCCGGGAGCGCCGCCGGTACCGGTGGCAGGAAGTTCGGAGCGGCATCCTGCGCGGGCCAGAGCGGGCCGTCGCGCAGCGCGTCGACGACGGCATCCCACCAGTCGTGGTGCGCGGCCCGCAGGTCGGGTCGGCGGCCCTCCAGGTGAACGGCGATGGCGGCGCGGTCCTGCCATACCGCGTCGAGGGCCACCGAAAGGGCGGAGGTCCGGCAGCCGGCCAACGGCAGCGACCAACCCGGCATACCCCATCGGGTCAGCAGGCCCTCCAGTCGGACCACGTCGTACTCCGTGGCCGTCAGCGCCAGGACGGGGACGGCGTGGCTGAGCGCGAAGACCGCGGGATGGAACCGGGAGGTCACCACCAAGTCGGCACCGGCCACCAGAGCGGCCGCCTCGGCGGCGTCGGCGATGGGCCGCAAGGTCGCCGGTCGACCCAGCGCGGCGGCCACCGCGTCGTGGAAGGCGACGTCGCCGTCGACAACACCCGGCGTACCCAGGTGTGGCACGAACGTGACCCGGCCGTCGCGCGCCGCCAGGAACCGGCCCAGGGCCGATCCGAGGGCCGCCGCGACCTCCTGCGGATCAAGCCCCCCGGTCGCCGGCGAGAAGGTGACGACGACATGTGGGCCACCGTCGCCGGTCGCCGGTCGCGGGCCCTGCGCCTCTGGCCACCAGAAGGTCGCGTCGTCGAGGGTGTCCACGATCCGGCCCGCCCCGTCGGCCGCCAACGCGCGAGCCCGGGCGACGGACAGCTCGTCGCGGAACCCGGCCCACCGGCATACCTGCAGCATGCTCGCGACACTGGCGGCGTCCACCTCGTCGAGGAGGGGACCGAGGGTCTGTCCCGAGATGACCACGGGAAGGCCGACCCGGTCGGCCAGCTGCGCGACCGCCACCCGCTCGTCGAGCAGCCAGCCGTATGCCGAGGTGAGATTGCCCCCGCCGGCGATCAACAACCCGTCGCAGGTCGACAGGACCCTGAGCAGGTCCGTCACGGCCTGGTCGGCCGGTTCGCGGCCGGTCGCCATCGCCGTGACCCGGCGCAGGTAGTCGGCGCGCTGCGCCGGGGGCCAGGGGAACGTCAAGGTGGGGACGGCCTCGACCGGACCGAAGTGGTTGTGGGTGTCCTCGACGTCCCGGGTCAACAGGACGACCGTGGCCCCGCGGCGCTCGAGTTCGGCGGTGGCGGCGTGTCCGATCGCTTCGTCACCGACGTGGTAGGCAGGCTGCCCCAGATCGGCGAGTACCGCGATCCGCACCCCGAACCTCCTCGTCGGTCCCACGATCATGTCAGTCCAACTATGACAAAGGGCCTCGAACCGGCGAGATTCGCCGGTCAAGGCCCTGGAACAGCGGTGGAGCTGAGGGGATTCGAACCCCTGACCCCCTCCATGCCATGGAGGTGCGCTACCAACTGCGCTACAGCCCCGTCGCCGTGCGGCAACCGGTGAATCTTAACCGGTATGCCGGGCGCCGCCCAAATCGTCGGCGACGCCGATCCGGGGGTCCGACGGGTCTGAACGGTCGGGGCCGTCCCGGCGTCAGAGCGTCGCGGCCCGGGTCGCGGCATTCCACCGGGCCAGTCGCCAGGTGACCGCGGCGGAGGCGCCATAGATCGAGGCCGTTTCGACGACGTCCGCCCAGTGACAGTTGTCCAGACCGCGCAACATCTCGGCCGCGGGAATCGGATCCATCCCGATCAAGGTGGCGACCAGGGTGCGGCCGGCCACCCCGTGGGTCACCACGACCGCCGTCCGACCGGCCGGCAGATCCGCGATCACCTCGGCGACCACGGCACCGACCCGCCCGGCCAACTCACCGAGCGTCTCCCCCGTGACGCCGCGCCGGACGTCCTCGCCGCGTTCCATCGCCGCCAGCACGTCCGGGTACCGCTCGCGCACGGTCGTGGTCGCCATCGCCTGCCATTGGCCGACGTCCACCTCGCGCAGTCGCGGATCCAGCACCAGCGGAGCGCCACTGAGGGCCGCGACCGCCTCGGCGGTGACGGCGGCCCGGCGCAGATCGGAGGAGACGATGACGACGGGGTCGTAGGCCGCCAGCTCGGGGGCCGCTGCCGCTGCCTGATCCAGCCCGACGGCGGACAACTCGGTGTCCAGGTGTCCCTGCCAGACGCCGGCCCGGTTCGCCTCGGTCTGGCCGTGCCGGACGACGACGATCCGCCGGACCGTCACGCCCGCTCGGCCGTCTCGGCCGCGGGAAGCTCCACCGCGGGAGGCTCCACCGCCGCCAGGTCGATGGCCGGGCAGTCCTTCCACAGCCGGTCCAGGGAGTAGAAGTCGCGCTCCTCCTCGTGCTGGACGTGCACCACGATGTCGCCGAAGTCGATCAGGACCCAGCGGCCGGTCCGCTCCCCCTCACGCCGCTTGGCCTTGCAGCCATATCGGTGCAACGCCTCCTCGATCGCGTCGACGATCGCGCCCACCTGTCGTTCGTTGGAGGCGGAGGCGATGACGAAGACGTCGGTGAGGGCCAACTGGCCGCTCACGTCGATGGCGACGACATCCTGGGCGATCTTGTCCTCGGCGGCCTGGGCCGCCACCTTGGCGAGTTGTACGGAGTGCGGATCAGCGGGCACGGGTCTCCTTGGCGGGTCGTCTGGGTAGCGCCCCCACGGTACCCTCCCCCGCCGACGCCGTCCCCGGCGCATACAGGGCGTACTTCTTGATGTACTGCACGACGCCGTCCGGCACGAGATACCAGACGGGTAGCGATCGGCCCACCCGCTGCCGACAGTCGGTGGAACTGATCGCCATGGCCGGCACTTCCTGCAAGGTCACGTGCTCGTCCGGCAGCCCCTGGTCGCTGAGGACGTGCCCCGGGCGGGTGACCGCGATGAAGTGCGCCAGATCCCACAGTTCGTCGGCGTCTTTCCAGGTCAGGATGTGGGAGAGGGCGTCGGCGCCGGTGATGAAGAAGAGTTCGGCGTCCGGCCGGTGCGCGTGCAAGTCGCGCAACGTGTCGATGGTGTACGTCGGGCCGTCGCGGTCGATGTCCACGCGGCTGACGGAGAAACGGGGGTTCGACGCGGTCGCGATGACCGTCATGAGATACCGGTGTTCGGCGGCCGTCACCGGCGTGCCGGCCTTCTGCCAGGGGTCTCCGGTGGGGACGAAGACGACTTCGTCCAACGCGAACTCGGCCTGCACCTCGCTCGCGGCGACGAGGTGGCCGTGGTGGATCGGATCGAACGTGCCGCCCATGACCCCCAGGCGGATGCTCAGTTGTGCGACCCGCCCACCGGGTCGGCGAACCGGTGCTCGTGGCCGGGATCGTGCGGACCCTCCGGAGCGTGGTGGCGACCCGAGATCTTCGCCGCCGTGTTGCGGAACGACCAGGTCAGCGCCAGGCAGAGCAGGAACAGCGCGAACGCGATCAGCCCATAGGCGTAGGCCGGCATCGGCAACTCGCGATGCACCTCACCGCCGCCCTCCGCGGCCAGGGTGGACACCAGCGTGGCAATGCCCGACGAAGCAGCGATCAACGACATGGGGTCAGATTACCCGGCCGGGCGCGCCCCGGCATACGGCTATCCCGGTTCGACGACGCGGCGACCGACGAGAGGCGTATGCCGTGGGCCGAGCGGGCGACGAGCCCCGAACCTGATCGACGCCGCCCGGGTGGGCGGCGGGGTGGCGGCGGCACAGCCGGCGCCGGGCGGTCGCACAGGAGAGTGACGGAGAGTCGATCTAGGCTTACCGTCATGGCACTCCAGCTCTCGGTCGTCATCCCGATGTACAACGAGGAGGACGTCCTGCCGCTGCTCGTCGCGCGGTTGCGGCCGATCCTCGACGACCTCGGCACGGCATACGAGGTGGTCGCCGTCGACGACGGCAGCGCCGACACGACCCCGGTGCTGCTCCAGCGGTACCACCGGGAGTGGTCCCAACTGCGGGTCGTGCGACTGCGCGCGAACGCCGGGCATCAGGCCGCCATCTCCGCGGGACTGGCCGTGGCGCGTGGCGACTATGTGGTGACCCTGGACGCCGACCTGCAGGACCCGCCGGAGTGCATCCCGCAGATGCTCTCGCTGGCCACCGGCGAGGGCCTGGACGTCATCTACGGGGTGCGCAACGACCGGTCGACCGACAGCGTGTTCAAGCGCGTGTCGGCGCGGGCGTTCTACGCGGTCCAGCGGCGGCTGTCGGGGCTGCACGCGCACAGCGACGCCGGGGACTACCGGTTGATGTCGCGGGCCACCGTCGATGCGATCAACAACCTGCCCGAGGACAACCGGGTGCTGCGGTTCATCGTGCCGGCGCTCGGCTTCCCGTCGGGGGTGGTCGAGTATCGCCGGGAGGCCCGGGCGGCCGGCACGTCGAAGTACCCGTTCTTCAAGATGCTCAAGCTGTCGCTGGACGCGATCACCGGGTTCTCGCTGGCGCCGCTGCGGATGGCGTCGTGGCTCGGGATCCTCGGCGGCCTGCTGGCGTTCGGGATCTTCGCGTGGGCGTTGATCGCCAAACTCACCGAACACGCCGTCCCCGGGTGGGCCTCAACCGTCGGCATCGTGGCCCTCGTCGGCGCCTTCCAACTGCTGTGCCTGGGCATCCTCGGGGAGTACGTCGGGCGGATGTACGTCCATCTGCAGGGTCGCCCGAGCTACTTCATCGCGTATGACTCGGCCGTCACCGAGCGTCGGGCGCACCACGGCCCGACCGACACCCCTCTGCCGGCGCCGGTGTCGATGTCGGCGCCGGCCGCGTCGGTGGTCGAGCCGGTCCCGGTGCCGTCTCAGCCGCGGGTCTGACCGTCGCCCTCGACGACCCACTTCGTCGTCGTCAGTTCCGCGAGGGCCATCGGGCCGCGGGCGTGCAGTTTCTGGGTGGAGATGCCGATCTCGGCGCCGAACCCGAACTCCCCGCCATCGGTGAACCGCGTGCTCGCGTTGACGTTGACGACCGCTGCGTCGACCTCCGCCACGAAGCGCCGCGCCGCGGCCCGGTCCTCGGTGACGATCGCCTCGGTGTGGCCGGTGCCGTGGTCGCGGATGTGCGCGAGAGCGGCGTCGAGGTCGTCGACGACCCGCACGTTCAGGTCGAGGGAGTACCACTCGGTGTCCAGGTCCGCGTCCGTCAGGGGCTCGTATGCCGCTGTCGTGCCCGATCCGGCGGCGGCCACGGCGGTGGCCACGGCGGCCTGGGCGTACGGGGCACTGGCCTCGTCGGCGTGCAGGACGACACCCTTGGCCGCGAGGGCGTCCAGGAGTTGCGGCAGGCCCTTGGCGGCGATCTCGCGGTCGACGAGCAGGGTCTCTGCGGCGTTGCACACCGCGGGTCGCTGGGTCTTGGAGTTGACCGCGATGGCGACGGCCCGGTCGAGGTCCGCGTCGGCACCGACATACACATGGCATACGCCGATGCCGGTCTCGATCGCGGGCACGGTGGATTCGCGCACGACGGTCTGGATCAGGTCGGACCCGCCGCGCGGGATGACCAGGTCGACCAGGCCGCGCGCCGTCATCAGGGCGCGGGCGGCGTCGTGGCCGCCGAAATCGAGCAGGGCGATCGCGTCCGCGGGTACGTCCTGCGCGGTCAGCGATGCGCGCAGGGCGTCGACGATGGCGCGGTTGGTGCGCTGGGCGGCCGAGCCGCCGCGCAGGATCACCGCGTTGCCCGACTTCAGGGCGAGGCCGGCGGCGTCGACGGTGACATTGGGCCGGGCCTCGTAGATCATCCCGACCACGCCCATCGGCACGCGGATCTGGCGGATCTGCAGGCCGTTGGCCAGGGTCGAGCCGCGCACGACCTCGCCGACCGGATCGGGCAGGGCCGCGACGTCCCGCAGCGCGTCGGCGATCGCGGCGATCCGTGGCGCGGTCAGGGTGAGGCGGTCGAGCAGTCCGGTCGACAACCCGTTGGCGCGACCGGCGTCGAGGTCGACGGCGTTGGCCTGCTCGATCTGCGGGGTCGCGGCGACCAGGGCGTCGGCCAGGGCGCGCAGGATGTCGTCCTTGCGGGCCCGGGTCAACCGGGCCAGGTGGCGCGATGCCTCGCGGGCGGCGCGGGCGATGTCGTGGACCCGGACCACGACATCGGTGTCTACCGCGTCGGCGTGGGGGGCGGTCGTCGGGGTGCTCTCGGCCATGCCGGTCAGCGTAGCCGGGGCGCCCATACTGGTGCCGTGACGTTTACGGCGGCGGGATCTGCGGAGTCGGCGGGGTCTGCGGGGGTGCTGCTCTACGACGCGGACTGCGCGTTCTGCTCGCGGGCGGCGGGCTGGCTGATCCGCCGGCGGCCCGGGTGCGCGGTCGAACCGATGCAGGTCCACGATCTGGCGGCGCTCGGGGTGGATGCGAAGCGGGCCGATCGCGAGATCGCCTTCGTGTGCGCGGACGGCGAGGTGTTCTGGGCGGCGGAGGCGATCGGTCGGGCAATGGCCACCTGCCCCGCGGTAGCCGGTGTGGCGGGACGAGCGCTGTCGAGCGCACCGGTACGACGGATGGCGGCACCGGCATACCGGTGGATCGCCGAGCACCGGCACCGCCTGCCCGGCGGGTCGGATGCCTGCCGGCTCAGGTGATGACCATGTCGTCGCGGTGGATGACCTCGCGCTCGTACTGTTCGCCGAGCTCGCGGGCCAGGTCCCGGGTACTGCGCCCCAGCATGGCGGGCAACTCCTCGGCGGCGTAGTTGACCAGGCCACGGGCGACGACCCGACCATCGGCCCGGCATACGTCCACCGGATCACCCTCGACGAAACGCCCGTGGACCTGCGTGATCCCGGCCGGCAAGAGCGACATCCGGCGCTCGACGACGGCCCGCACGGCGCCGTCGTCCAGGATCAGCCGACCGCGGGGAGCGGTGGCGTGACGCAACCAGAGCAGCCGCGAGGACGGGCGATGGCGGGCGGGGACGAAGAAGGTGCCGGTCGTCGCCGGTCCGAGCGCGTCGGCGACGTGGGCGGCGGCGGTCAGCAGGGTCGGTATGCCGGCCCCCGTCGCGATGCCGGCCGCCTCGACCTTGGTCACCATCCCCCCAGTTCCAACACCGGAGACGGTCCCACCGAGATCCTTGAGGGTCAGGTCCGCGACGTCGTCGACCGTCTCGATCCGGGTCGAGCCGGGGCGGTGCGGTGGTCCGTCGTAGAGTCCGTCGATGTCGCTGAGCAGGATCAGCGCATCGGCGCGGACGACGTGGGCGACCAGGGCGGCAAGCCGGTCGTTGTCGCCGAACCGGATTTCGTGCGTCGCCACGGTGTCGTTCTCGTTGACGATCGGCAGCGCACCGATCGCGAGCAGCCGTTCCAGGGTGCGCCGCGCGTTGACGTAGTGACTGCGCCGGGTCACGTCGGAGACGGTCAGCAGCACCTGCCCGACGACCAGGTCGTGCCGTGCGAAGGCGCCGGCATACGCGGCGATGAGGGCACCCTGCCCGACGCTCGCGGCGGCCTGTTGGGTGGCCAGGTCGCGCGGCCGGCGGGTTAGGCGCAGGGGGGAGAGGCCGGCGGCGATCGCCCCGGAGGAGACCAGGATGACCTCCGACCCGGCCATCCGGCGGGCGGCCAACGCATCGACCAGCGCCTGCAGCCGATCGATCTCCAGCCCCCCGCGCAACGGCGCCAGCGAACTCGAGCCGACCTTGACGACGAGGCGGCGGGCGGTCGCCAGGGCGGTCCGGGTCACGACCGGTCAGTCTAGTCGTGGGTCGGGCGACGGGGAGTCCTCCCCATGGCAGGCGCGTGCGTGGCGACGTACCGTTGGCCCGGCGACTCGATTCAGGGGTGTCCGAGTTCAGGGGTGCCGAGGCAGGGGGTGCGGTGACGGTGTACCAGCGGGGTGCGGACCCCGAGGCGTTGCGCCGCAGTGGCGCGACCATGGCGAGGTATGCCGGGACGTTGCAGGCGATCGCCAAGGCGGCCGACGAGGCGATCGCGGTGCTCGCGATCCGGTGGGAGGGGCCGGACGCCGGGAAGCTCGTCGGCCAATGGCGTTCGACGACGAGGCCGGCTCTGCAGCGGGCGCACGGGCACCTGGCGAGCATGTCCGACCGGTTGGTGGCCAACGCGGACGCCCAGCACCGGACCAGCCAGGGCGACGGGGCTCGATGGTACGCACCCGGCGTCGCCGGACCGGCATACGCCGGCCCGAAGGAGGCTTGGACGCCGGGCCATCCGCTCCCCGACCCCCCTCCCCTCGCGCCGACTCCGAGCGACCCGCGCGACCCGAACTCGTTCTCGGGGGCTTCCCGGGGCACGACGCCACGGCGCGACGACCTCGCCCTGTGGAAGTGCGCCTGGAACGCCTACTCCGGCGACAACGTCGGCGAACACCTCCCGCCCGGGTACGCGCGGCTGTCCAACGCCGAGCTGGCGGCCCTCGGCCTGGACCCCACGCTCTTCGTCGACCCGGCGAGCGGGATGCAGGCATACCTCGTCAAGGGACCGGACGGGTACGTCCTCGCCTTCGAGGGCACGCATACCGGTCAGGAGTGGCGCAACAACTGGGACCAGTCCCAAGGGGGACTGCCGCAGGAGTATCGACAGGCCGTCGCGCTGGCGATGGCCGTGCGGGACAACCCGGCGGTCGGGACGAACCTCGTCCTGACCGGCCACTCCCTCGGCGGCGGGCTCGCGGTGGCCGGGGCGAGCGCGACCGGGCTGACCGCCGTGACCTTCGACGCCGCCGCGGTGCACCCCACGAACCTCGCGTACTTCGCGACCCTCGGCGGGCGAGACCCGGCCGCGGCGGTGGCGGATCTGACCGCCGGACAGGTCCGGGCATACAACGTATCGACCGACCCGCTGACCAAGCTGCAGGACCTGCCGGCCATCCTGCTGCCCGGCAGGGTCGAGACGCTGCACATTCCCGGCGGAACGACCACGATCCCGATGGCCACGGTGACGGCAATGGACGCGCCGAGCGTGGTCGGGACCCGGATCTCACTCGACATCCCCGTTTCCGACTGGCCCGCGGTGTATGCCAATGCCGCCGGACGCGGGGCCGGGTTCGCCGCGGCCGGGGCGGACGTGGGGGCGCGCGTGGGCGGCGGCGTCGGGACCGCTGCCGGTCTGCTCACCGGTGGGCCATTAGGCGGGCTGGTCGGCGAGAAGGCGGGTTCGTTCGTCGGCCAGGCGATCGGTGTCGGGGTCGCCCGGGACCTCGGCACCGCGGGGGCCCTGGCGCTGCACGGTCACGACTACCTGCCGATGGACCTGGCGCTGACCGCCGAGCTGGGTGGCTGACGCGGATGCGAGCCGGGGGCGCGGTGGCGGAGACCCGAGAGACAAGGCCGGTATGCCGGCAGCTGGGTCTCCTCGAACCCGCCGGGTGCGACGGCACCCGGACATCGACTCCCGGCATACCGGGCTGGGCTATGGCGCCCTGATCGTCGCGCTGTTCGGCGCGCTGTTGATGCTCGGCGAGTCGTGGACCGGGTCCTATGTGGCCGATCTGGTCCGCGCGGGCCACTGGGTCACGGTGACTGAGGCCCAGGTCCGCATCGGCGAGACGAATTCCAGGAGTTCCAGTTCGTTCAGCGTCGCGGCTGTGCGCGTGAAGATCCCGGGATCCTCGCAGTGGCTCCCCCTCGGCGAGGTGCCGGACCAGCCCGCACTCGATCGCAGGAAGGACTGGCCGATCGGGTGGGTCCGGTTTGAAGGGCAGGGCCACGCGCTTGCTCGACGTCCTGGCTCAGGATCCCTTCGCCACGCCTCCCCGCTACGAGAAGCTCGTGGGTGACCTCGCCGGGTGCTACTCGAGACGGATCAACATCCAGCATCGGCTCGTTTACGCGGTCCATCCGGACGAACGCGTCGTCCATGTCCTTCGAATGTGGACGCACCATGAGCGACCGCCGATGGTCCAAGCTGGAGCCATGAAGCTCGCTGCCACCGACGCCGGGAACGCCCTGCTCGACACCGACCCGTTCGCCCTGCTGCTGGGCATGATGCTCGACCAACAGGTCCCGATGGAGAAGGCGTTCACCTCGCCGGCGGTGCTGGCGGAGCGTCTGGGCGTTGATCGCCTCGACCCGGCCGCCATCGCGGCGATCGATCCCGACGAACTCGAGCAGCTCTTCCGCACCCCGCCGGCCCTACACCGCTATCCCGGGTCGATGGCCCAGCGCGCCCAGGCTCTGGCCGCGGTCGTGACGAGCGAGTATGCCGGGGATGCCGCCTCGATCTGGCGCGACGCCGCGACCGGAGCCGACCTGTTGGCCCGGCTGGAAAAACTGCCCGGCTTCGGCCCGCAGAAGGCCCAGATCTTCCTCGCGCTGCTCGGCAAGCAGCGCGGCGTCACCCCGCGCGGCTGGAAGCAGGCCGCGGGCGACTACGGCCTCAAGGGTTTCCGTTCGGTGGCCGATATCGTCGACGACGCCTCGCTGGCCAAGGTGCGGGCGCACAAGCAAGAGGTCAAGGCCGCCGCCAAGAAGCGCGCCGCGCAGGCCTGATCCCCGCAGTCATCATCCGTGCAGGCCCGATCCGTGCAGTCCCGATCCAAGCGATCCTGATCCGAGCGAGATACTGAGGCCCGAGCTACGTCTCGTCGTCCTCGGGGTCGGTCCAGTGACCGGACCGGCGCTCCTGTTCGAGTTCGGCCTGCGCCTGCGCCCGAGCCAAGAACCGGTCCTCGTATGCCGCCCGCTTGTCGGTGCGCGTCGAGCGGGTCGTCTCGGCCAGCCGGGGGTCGGTCCCGCGGGGGCCGCCGAGCAACTCGGCACCGGCATACAGGGTGGGTTCCCAGTCGAAGACCACGGCGTCGTCCTGCGGGCCGATGACGACGGTGGAGCCGGCGACGGCACCGGCCTTGACCAGCGCCTCCTCGACGCCGAGCCGGGCCAGCCGGTCGGCGAGGTACCCCACCGCCTCGTCGTTGGTGAAATCGGTCTGATGCACCCAGCGGGTGGGCCGGGCGCCGATGACCCGATAGCGCGGACCGGCGGAGTCGTGTTCGACCCGGATCTCGAACCCGGAGTCGTCGACCGACTTCGGCCGCAGCACGATCCGTTGGCGGGCGGGTTCCGGCACCGCGGCCCGGGCCGTGGCGACCGCCTCCGCGAGCGCGAAGCCGAGTTCCTTCAGACCCGTGTGCGCGACGGCCGACACGGCGAACACGGGATACCCCCGCGCCACCAGCTCCGGGGTGACCAGCTCGGCGAGTTCGGCCGCCTCGGGCACGTCGACCTTGTTCAACACCACGAACCGTGGCCGCTCACCCAACGGCCGACCCCCCAGATCCTCGTCCGGCACATACCGGGCCAGTTCGGCCTCGATCACGTCCAGGTCGGTCACCGGATCGCGGCCGGGTTCGAGGGTCGCGCAGTCCAGGACGTGGACCAGCACGTGACACCGTTCGATGTGCCGGAGGAACTCCAGCCCCAGTCCCCTGCCCTCGTGCGCGCCCGGGATCAGCCCCGGCACGTCAGCCATCGTGAACCGCGCGCCCCCGGCGGTCACGACGCCGAGGTTCGGCACGAGGGTGGTGAACGGATAGTCGGCGATCTTCGGGCGCGCCGCCGACATCGCCGAGACCAGCGAGGACTTGCCGGCGGACGGGAACCCGATGAGCCCCACGTCGGCGAGTGTCTTGAGTTCCAAGACGATGTCGTATGCCTCGCCGGGCTCCCCGAGCAACGCGAAGCCGGGGGCCTTGCGCCGCGGTGAGGCCAACGCCTTGTTGCCCAGGCCGCCTCGGCCGCCGCGGGCGATGACGTGCTCGCTGCCGATCCCGACCAGGTCGGCGAGGATCCGCCCGTCCAGGGTCTTGATGACGGTGCCCTCGGGCACGGGCAGGACGAGGTCCGCGCCGTTGGCGCCGTTGCGTTCGTCGCCGGCCCCGGGTGCGCCGTTCTCGGCGCGCCGGTGCGGATGGTGGTGGTAGTCCAGCAGGGTGGTGGCCTGCGGATCGACCCGCGCGATCACCGACCCGCCGTGGCCGCCGTTACCGCCGTCCGGGCCGCCGAGCGGCTTGAACTTCTCCCGCCGCACACTGGCCACCCCGCGCCCACCGTTGCCGGCGGCGACGTGCAGGACCACACGGTCCACGAAACCGGACGCCACGGCATACCTCCAGGGGACGACGAAGGGGCAGACCGGTCGGGCCTGCCCCTTCGGGACGATGAGACGAACTACTCCGCGCTGACCGACACCGACACGGTCTGGGTGGACACGGATTCGATGGACACGGTCTGCCGGCCGCGCTTGGCGCCGAACTTCACCGCGCCGGCGACCAGCGCGAAGAGGGTGTCGTCGCTGCCGCGCCCGACGCCGTCACCGGGGTGGAAGTGGGTGCCGCGCTGGCGGACCAGGATCTCGCCGGCGTTGACCTGCTGGCCGCCGAACCGCTTGACGCCGAGCCGCTGCGCATTGGAGTCGCGCCCGTTGCGAGAGGAGGACGCGCCCTTCTTGTGTGCCATGTCGTATGCCTGCCTTCTTCGACTCTCAGGCCTCGATGGCCGTGATCTTGACCTGCGTCAGGTGCTGCCGGTGACCTTGACGCTTGCGGTAGCCGGTCTTGTTCTTGTACTTCAAGATCGTGATCTTGGGGCCCTTGGCGGGCTTGACGACCTCGGCGGTGACGTTGACCTTGGCGAGCTTGTCGGCATCGCTGGTCACGTCCGCACCGTCAACGAGCAGCAGGGCGGGAAGCGCCACGCTGTCGCCGGGCTTGGCCTGCACCTGGTCGACGAGCAGCACATCGCCCACCGACACCTTTTCCTGGCGGCCGCCAGCGCGAACGATCGCGTACACGGGTGATCTCTCTTCCTGCTTCAAGCGAGTTGACGTCATGCGAACAAAAACCCCACGCTGCCCGAACTCACGTCCACGGCATGGCGCTGGGCCGGCGCCGGGAACGCGATCGACGATCGCGGGCGACGGCATACCAGGGTGCGGGGCACCGACCGACTAATCTACCGCACCGGGCGCAGACGACCAAAGCGAGCGGCGGACGGGGCGGCCAGGGCCTGGTTCACCCCGTTCCCCCGGTGGGCGGGCCGGCCGGGGCGCTGGCGCGGCCACGACGACGCCGCGGCCGGGGTTCGGGATCCCCGCTCGGACCCATCAAGGTCTCGGCCAACGAGGACAACGCCTCGGCCGCCTCCTGGGCGTCCTCGGGTTGGTCCGCCGGGGTCTCGGTGACGGCCTGCCAGTGCCGGAGTTCCTCGAAGAGGTCGACGTCGGGGCCGGTATGCCCGTCGCCGGGTTCGCCTGCGTCGGGGTCGCCTGCGTCGGGCTCGCCTGCGTGGCGTTCGCCGGTTTCGGACTGGTCCGGTTCTCCCGGTTGGTCCGGTTCCGTCGGTTCGGTCGGGGCGAGCTGGTCGTCGGCGTCGATCTCGCGCACGATGTCGACCGGCTCGTCCTGCACCCGTTCGTCCTGCACCCGTTCGGCTTGGGCGGACTCGTCGACCGGCCCCTGGTCCTGGGACTTCAGCGCGGCGGCATGAGCGGCGGCGGCGATCTGGGCCAGGGTCGGGCCGCTCGGGGTGCGCGGAGCCGCAGGCACGGCCACCGCGGCGGGCGCGGATCCCTCCGACCGGCCGCGACGACGGTTCGCCGCCGGCGTCGAGGCCGCACCCTGGGTGGATCCACTGCGAGCGCCGTTGCCGGAGCTGCGGGCCGAGGATCGGTTCGAGGCGTCGAAACCGCCGGTGGAGTCGTCGCCGGAGGTGCGTTCGACGGGGTCACTGTGCACGATGATCCCGCGACCGTTGCAGTGGTCGCATTGCTCGGAGAAGACCTCCAGCAGGCCGGAGCCGACCCGTTTGCGGGTCATCTGGACCAGGCCGAGGGAGGTGACCTCGGCGACCTGGTGCTTGGTCCGGTCCCGGCCCAGGCATTCCAGCAGGCGACGCACGACGAGATCCCGGTTGGATTCGAGGACCATGTCGATGAAGTCGACGACGATGATCCCACCGATGTCGCGCAGCCGGAGTTGCCGGACGATCTCCTCGGCCGCCTCGATGTTGTTCTTGGTGACGGTCTCCTCGAGATTGCCGCCCGAGCCGACGAACTTGCCGGTGTTGACGTCGACGACCGTCATCGCCTCGGTGCGGTCGATCACGAGGGAGCCGCCGGAGGGCAACCACACCTTGCGATCCAGTGCCTTGGCGAGTTGTTCGTCGATGCGGTGATGGGTGAACAGGTCCTCCGTCCCCACCCACTTGACGACCCGTTCACTGAGGTCCGGCGCCACCGACCCGACGTATGCGCGGACCTCCTCGTAGACCTCGTCACCGGCGACGACGACCTGGGTGAAGTCCTCGTTGAAGATGTCGCGGATCACCCGGACGGTCATGTCGGCCTCGCCGTGGACGAGCACCGGTGCGTTCCCGGTCGGCTGCGGGCCGGTCGCCCGGCCGCGACGGCGGCCCTTGGCGCGGCCGGGGTTGCCGGCCTCCTCGGCCGTGGCCTGGATCTCGGCCCAGGTCCGGGTGAGTCGTTCGACGTCGGCGCGCAGGTCCTCCTCGGCCGCCCCCTCGGCGGCGGTCCGCACGATCACGCCGGCCGACGCGGGGACGACCTCGCGCAGGATCCGCTTGAGGCGGGCCCGTTCGGTGTCCGGCAGCTTGCGGCTGATCCCCGTCATCGAGGAGTCCGGGACGTACACCAGGTAGCGTCCGGGCAGCGAGATCTGTGAGGTCAGCCGGGCGCCCTTGTGCCCGATCGGGTCCTTGGTGACCTGGACCAGGACCGGCTGCCCCGGGGTCAGAGCGTTTTCGATCCGGCGGGTCTCGCCGGACTCCAGGCCGGCTCGATCCCAGTTCACCTCACCGGCATACAGGACGGCATTGCGGCCCTTGCCGATGTCGACGAAGGCGGCCTCCATGCTCGGCAGGACGTTCTGGACGCGGCCGAGGTAGATATTGCCGACCAGCGAGGAGGTCGTGGCGCGATCGATGTAGTGCTCCACCAAGACGCCGTCCTCGACGACGCCGATCTGGGTGCGTTCGTTCTTGGTGCGCACCACCATGACGCGTTCGACGGATTCCCGCCGGGCCAGGAACTCGGCCTCGGTGATGACGGTGCGGCGGCGACCGGCCTCCCGGCCCTCGCGGCGACGCTGCTTCTTCGCCTCGAGTCGGGTCGAGCCGCGCACCCCGGTGACCTCGTCGGAGCGACGGGCTTCCCGGACGCGGGTGACCACGCCCGGAGTGTCGTCGCCGACATCGGCACCCGAGCCGGCGCGGCGCCGGCGCCGACGCCGTCGGGTTCCCGACGGGTCGTCATCCGCGAGGTCGTCGCCGGTGCCGTTATCGGAGTCGTCCGGGCCGGCGCCGGCCGAGCTCTCGTCGGCGAGTGCGTCTGCGACGGGACCGCCGCCGGTGGTCGTGCGTCCGCGGTCGGCGCGGCCACGACGGCCCTTGCCGCCGCGGCGCCGACGGGTCCGTCGACCGTCGCTCTCGGCTTCGCCGTCGCCGTCGCCGTCCTCATCGGACCCGTCGAACTGCTGGCCGTCGAAGCCCTGGCCGGCCAACTCCAGACCGGTGTCGAGCTCGTCGTCGCCGTCGGTGTCGAGGTCCTCCGAGCCGGCGGCGTCGACGTCGTCGAGGTCGCGGGCGTGACCGCCCGCGGCGGGCGGCGGCGGGGCCGCCTGGGGAGCGGTGGCCCGTCGGCGGTGCCGAACGACCGAGGTGTCCGGAGGCTGGAAGAGGACCCCGAACGGCGTCGCCAACGGTGCGGGTCCGGGTTCGCCGGTCGTCGAGCCGGCCGCTTGGTCGATCTGCGCGTCGGAGTCGAAGGCGGCGCCCGCCGGCCAGTCCGAGAAGTCGTCCTCGTCCAGGACCATCGCCACAACGGGCACGTCGAGGGCCTCGCTCAGTCGGGCCAGCTCCGCCGGGTCCAGGACGTCCGGATCCGGTTCGTCGGCCGGCGATGCCGCGACGGTGTACGGGGCGTCGTCCGGGCCGTCGGCCGGCGCTTCCTCGATCAGGGGGTCCGTCACGACCTTCTTGCGGCTGGTCGACGTGCGGGCCGCGCGGGTCCGGGGCGCCTTCTTCGCCGCCTTGGCCGGGGCCGACTCAGCGTCGCCCGGGACTTCGCCTGCGTCGTGGCCCGCGTGGGCGGCCGATTCGGCGGACTCGGCCCCGGCGTCGGGGGCCTCGTCGGCGGCGACCGCGGTCTTGCGGCTGCGCCGGGCTCGTTTGGCCGGTTCCGGCGCCGGCTCGGCGGGGACGTCGTCGTGTGGAGCGTCGCTCGGGGGATTCTCGCTGTGGGGACTCTCGCTCTGCGGGTTCGCAGTCTGAGCGGTCTCGCTCTGAGCGGTCTGGCTCTGAGCGGAGTCACCGTCGGTGTTCTCGTGCTCGGTCGATTCGTGG
>JBDIAR010000060.1:0-17767 GCA_039812545.1 Dermatophilaceae bacterium
ACGGTGGACGCCCCTGAGCACCACGGGCCACGCATAAGCGCCGTCATCATGGTGGGCTCTTCAGGCATGCTGGAGAGGTGACTGCGGACAACCAAGGATCTCCTGCTCGTGACTCGACGCCCCTGTGGCCGATGTCCGTGTCCCGAAGTCCGGCCAGTCGTGCCAGGGATGTCGCCATCGACCTCCTCGCGCTGCTCTGGATCATCGGCTGCCTGGCATTGGGGTTGATGCTGTACGGCGATATCGCCGCGATCGGACGCAGCGCCGGAAGTATGCGGGACAGTGCCGCAGCCGTGGTCCAGCCGATGACGGACGCGGTCCAGCAGATCTCGGATCTCCCGCTGGTCGGTGAATATCTTCCGCGTGCGCTGGAGCAGACGATCTCGTTCGTCCGAGACGTCTTCACCACGACAGACGAGACCATTCACGCGACCAAGCGGTTGGCTGTGGTTGCCGGAGCGGCTACAGCAGGAGTCCCCGCGTTGTCGGTCGCCATCCTCTGGATCCGTCACCGGATCCGCAGGTCCCACGCTCGCCAGACGGCGACCGGCCTGGCGCGGCATCCGCACGGAGCCCGGCTCCTCGCAGCGGCGGCGGTCTCACATCCAACGACGCTTGTGGTCGACATCGCCAGGAGCGCACCCGGCGAAGAAGTCGGCCCCCAAGACGCGTTGGCGATGGCCGAATTACACCGGCTGGGCCTGCGAGCGCGACCCGATCAGGGACGTCGCCCCTCCAGGTGATCCGCCCGACGCGGCTCACCCGAACACGAAGTACCGGAGGATCAGATAGGGCGCCGACACCGCGATCGTGGCCACGGTGACGGGCAAACCATACTTGGTGAACGTCCAGAACTTGATGGGATGCCCGCTGCGAGCGGCGATTCCGGTCACGACGACATTGGCGCTGGCTCCGATCGCGGTGGCGTTGCCGCCGAGGTCGGCTCCCAGCGCCAGAGCCCACCACAACGACTCGTGTTGCGGCGAGATCCCCTGAACCGGTCCGACGATGTCGTGCACGAGCGGTGCCATCGTGGCGACGAACGGGATGTTGTCCACCACACCGGACAGGGCTGCCGACCCCACCAGAATGATCTGAGAGCCCGCGAGGTAGTCCTCCTTCATCTTCGCCCCGACGAACTCGGCGAGTTCGCCGATCACCCCCTGGTGGACGAGGGTTCCCACCATGATGAACAAGCCCGCGAAGAACAACAACGTCTCCCACTCGACGTCGTGCAGGTACACGTGGCTGGGCAACCGGGACACGGCGATCGAGACTCCGGCGCCGAGCAGGGCGACGACCGACGGTTCGATGTGCGACATCGAGTGGGTCACAAAGCCCGCCAATACGACCGCGAGGACGACAGCCATCCGACGGAGCAACCGGAGGTCGGTGATGGTGTCACGACGCCGCAGAGCCATGACCTTGGCGGCTTGCTCTGGGTTGTAGCGAAAACGGCGGCCCCACAAGAACCAGCTCAGGGCAATGAGCACCGCGAGCAACACGATGACCAGCGGCCCGAGGTGAACGAGGAAATCCGTGAAACCAAGCCCAGATCGACTCGCAATGATGATGTTGGGCGGGTCGCCGATGAGGGTCGCGGCTCCGCCGACGTTGCTCGCCATGACCTCGGCCAGCAGGAAGGGAACCGGATCGGTATCCAATCGGTCACACAGCAACAGTGTCACCGGGGCCATCAGCAGAACGGTCGTCACGTTGTCCAGCAGGGCTGATGCCAGTGCGGTGACGATGATGAGGAGGGTCATCATCCGGAAGGGTCGAGCACCGGTCACCTGGGCGGCCCAGATCGCCAGAAATTCGAACACGCCGGTCGTTCGCAACACCCCGACGATCACCATCATCCCGAAGAGCAGCAGGATGACGTTCCAGTCGATCCCGTGGGCATCGGAGAAGAACATCTGCTCGCCGCGAGTCGCCCCGATGATCACCATGACGGCAGCACCGGTCAGCGATACGGCAACGCGATTGAACAACTCCGTTGCGATCAGGACGTAGGCGCAGAAGAAGACGGTCAGCGCAGCGATGGCGGTTCCGGTCACCGAAACCGACTCACAACGTGCGGCATGCGATTCCGGCAGGTCATGACTGATCCCCCACGCCGACCTGACCCTGACCTCGGTCCGCCCGCCCACGGTCCGCGATGTCTCGCGTCAAGCGGCGTTGGACCAGGTTCGAGTCCTGCCCCGCCAGGACGGCGACGGCGGCCAGCAGCCGGGACACGGTTACAACGCCGTGGTACACGCCGGCTCGATCCCTGACGACGGCCAGCGGCTGGGCCTCCTCCGAGAGCAACGAAGCCATCTCCAACAGCGTCGTGTCGGGGTCCACCGTCGGCAGTGCCCTCGGCCTCAACGTGTCCACATCAAGCATCTCCCCGATCGTCGTGCTGGTCAGTCGCCGGCACATGTCGTCGGCGAGCTCCTCGCCGATGACATGTGCCAGGGCCGGGTCGTCGCGGACGTAACCGGGCACGATCAGACCCAGGATCTGGTTGGCGGCGATGACCGCGTTCGCCAGCCCCTCCCTCCCAACGACGACCAACCCCTGGAGTCGGAACTCGGCGACCAGCCGAGCCGCCTCGGCCCCGGTCGTATCGAGCCCGATGGTGGGGATCTGCTCGGCTAAGTCGATGGCACGCATCCAACCTCCTGTCGGCGCAAGCAGTTCGGCTCCATGGCCCCGCAGGCTCGCCGTCCGATCCACATCCTAGGCAGCTGCGCCTCCCGACGGGACCCGGCCGACCACATACCGGGGGATGAGACGGCCAGGCGGTCACTCGTGAAGGGGTCTACCCCAGCTGCGGAATGTTCATCGCGAGGACGTATGCCGCGACGACGAAGAGCAAGATGCTGAAGGCCAGTGACAGTTGACGGGGATCGACGCGTGTCGCGATCCGTCCACCGAAGATGCTGCCGATGGCTCCGAAGGCGCTGAAGGCCAAGATGACCGTCCAGTCGATCTGGACTCCCCCGGAGATCCTGGCCCCCAAGGCGACGAGGCTGTTCACGACGATGACGACGAGCGACGTTCCAACCGCCACCGGCATCCTGAACCCGAGGGCAAGTACCAGCGCGGGAACGACCGCAAAGCCCCCGCCCACACCGAAGAATCCCGTCAGGAAACCGACGCCCGTCGCGACGGCGACCAGCACAGGCAGACCGCGTCGCTCACCGACCGCATCGGCTCGGGAGCCCCCGGCTCGTCGGCGCAACATCACCGCAGCCACCACGATCATCAGCACGCCGAACGCATTCATCAGCACGGCAGCCGGCACCGCCGGGGACAACCTCGATCCGAGCACGGATCCAAAGACGCCGGTGGCACCGAAGACGATGCCCTGGCCGAGTCGGACATTGCCGCCCCGGCGATGACTGGCCAAACCGGCCAGCGAGGTCAGCGCGACGATCACGAGGGAACCCGTCGTGGCCGTGTTCGGCGCCTGACCCAGGAGGTAGATCAGGATCGGCACGGTCAGGATCGCGCCGCCACCGCCGAGAGCGCCGAGGGTCACACCGACCAGCAGCCCCATCGGGATGATGGCCAGGAGATGTTCCACGTCGTCGATCAGCGCGGGGACGCGCCTGCGACGACCGAGCGACCGAGCCGGATCCACCCGCTTGTGCCACCGGCAACCGAGTACGCCTCGAAACCGGCCGCCTCGAGTTGCTCCGCCGATGACTTGGACCGGTTGCCGCTGGCACAGATCACGAAGACCGGCCCGCTCCTGGGCACCTCTCCCAGCCGACTCTGGAGCTGTCCCATCGGGATGAGAAGGGCACCGGGAACATGGCCCTGGACATACTCACTCGGCTCGCGGACGTCGATGACGGTCGCGCCCACAGAGTGGGCCCTGATGAGGTCGTCGAGGCTGCATTCCCGCATAGAAGGTTCCGTTCTCGTGATCGGTGCATGGTGGGAAGAGTTGCGATTGCATACCCCCCGGGGTATTCTCAGCATACCCCCTGGGGTATATGTCAGACAAGCGCCGTTGCACACCAGACGCATTGGAGAAGCCGGTGATCTTCACCCAGTACTACCTGGATTGCCTATCCCAGGCCTCGTATCTCGTGGCTGACGAGCACAGCAAACAGGCCGTCGTCATCGATCCCCGCCGCGACATCGAGGACTACCTCGCACAGGCTCGCGAGGAGGGGCTGACCATCGTCGGGGTCATCAATACCCACTTCCACGCCGACTTCGTCTCCGGCCACCTCGAACTGGCGGCCGAGACCGGAGCCTGGATCGGTTACGGCGAAGCGGGTCGCCCGGACTTCGCTCACCGCCCGCTCGCGGACGGTGAGCGCATCGACTTAGGTGGCGTCCAACTCGTCATCATGTCGACGCCGGGGCACACTCCTGAATCGATCAGTGTGCTCGTGTACGAAAAGCAAGGCGACGACGTGCCGTATGCCGTGCTGACCGGTGACGCCTTGTTCATCGGCGACGTCGGAAGGCCGGACCTGCTCGCCTCCGTCGGCACGACGGCCGATGAACTGGCCCGTCAGCTCTACCATTCGATCCAGGTGAAACTGATGGGGTTGCCCGACGCGGTGCGGGTCTTCCCCGCCCATGGAGCGGGCTCGGCCTGCGGCAAGAACCTGTCCACCGAGCGGCAGTCGACCATCGGCGAGCAGCGGCGCACGAACTACGCCTGCCAGCCCATGACCGAGGACGCCTTCGTGGCGGTGGTCTCCGAGGGACAACCCACCGCGCCCGGCTACTTCCTCTTCAATGCCACCGTCAACAAGCAGGAGCGGGCGCTTCGGGAAACGGACCATGCGGTACGCGCCTTGACCGACGAGCAGGTGGCTTCGGCTCGCTCCGAGGGAGCCGTCGTCCATGACGCCCGGCCGGCGGCCGAGTACACCGCCGGCCACCTGCGAGGGTCGGTGAGTGTACCTGCCGACGGCCGCATGGCCGAGACCGCGGGCATGGTCTTCACCCCCGACCAGCGGTTCATCCTGATGACTCCGACCGGACTCGAGCAGGAGACCGCCACGCGGCTGGCCCGGATTGGGTACGACCATGTGATCGGATTCATCCCGGCACCTGAGGACTTCCTCGAGCGGCAGGCCGCCGAGGTGGTCCAGGCCAGTCGGCTCCGGGTCGACCAGCTGGACGAACTCGGAGACGATGTGCAACTCGTGGACATCCGTAATCCGGGCGAGGTGGCCGCCGGCATGATCCCCGGCTCCACCCACATACCCCTGCCCCAACTGCCGTCCCGGATCGGCGAGTTGGACCGGGAGCGACCCGTCCTGCTGTATTGCGCGGGCGGGTGGCGGTCCTCGGTGGGGGCGAGCTACCTGCGCAGTCACGGTTTCGAGGATGTGTCGGATCTTCTCGGCGGCTACGGAGCCTGGTCGGTCGATCATCCGGCGGCGAGTTGACTCAGCGGGAGGCGCGGGGCGCGGGCGCCGGCGGCGGGTAGCCACCGCGGCTTCGGACCGGGAACCACGACCCGAAAGTTGCGATAGCCAATGGAATCAACAGCCAAGGGCTGGGCCGCGTCAGTTCCCACGCGAAGACGGCAGCGAAGAACGGTGCGTTCTGGCTGACCGCCAGAACTGCCGCGCCGGTGAGCAGGGCCCAGACCGCCACGCTCACTCCTGCGACACCGTTCTGCTCGGCGAGCAGGGCAAGGCCGCCTCCCGCAGCCGCTCCCGTGGCCATCGCCGGCGTGAGGACGCCACCCGTGGCACCCGCTCGCAGGCAAAGCGCCGTGAGCACCGGCTTGGCGACCGTCAGCGCGAGAAGAGCCGGCACGCTCGGGTGCGCGGTGAGAATCTCCTGGACGACGGCCTTGCCGTTTCCCGGCACAGCCGGAAGGGGGATGGCCACCAAACCCACCGCGACGCCGGCAAGAGGCAACGACAGCGCGACTCGCCGGTGTCGCTGGGGATGAGCGCCCCGGGTCAGTTCGGTGAACATCATCCCGATGACGAGAGCGATGGGAATGACGACGATCGACCACAGCAGGCTCATCGGGGTCATCCCATCCCCGGGCCAGGGGTAAGTCGTGGCATCGTGGGTCACGGGTCGAGCGATGACATCAGCGACCAGGGAAACCGCGAGCGCGATTGCGCCGGCTCGAATCGACACGGTGGCCAGGACGATCTCGACGGCGAAGAGGGCACCGGCTATCGGAGCGCTGTACACGGCCCCCATCCCCGCACCCGCCGCCTACGCCACCAGGATGCGGGTGTCACCGGCCCCGAGCCGCAGACCGCCGAGCGCCCAGGCGGTCGACCCCGCGGCCAGCTGCCGTGGGGCACCTTCGCGCCCCACAGATCCCCCTGAGCCCACAAATGCCACCTGAGGCAAGGCATCGGCCAGGACCGCCCCGAGGCGACGACCATCCACCGGACCGCGCACGACAGCGGCCAGCGAGGGCACCCGGCGACGACTCCGCACCCACCACCACCCCAGCCCGGCAACCAGGGACCCGATGGTTATCGCCACCACTCGCCGCACCGGCGAAGCCCGCAGCACCGCTTCGGCAAAGGTTCCGGTCTGATAGCCCATCGCGATGTGCTGAACGACGTCGAGGAGAAGGGTCAGGCCCGCGCCGGCCAACCCGGACAGCACTCCGGCCAGAAGGACGCCGGCGAGAAGAGTCAGCATGGCGACCGGCGAGCGACACGTGGACACGACGTCGAGTCTGCCCCCAACCCGTCCCTAGTCGGTCGATGACCGAGTAAGGCGGACCACCGGGATCACGCGGTCGGTGTTGGCCTGGTATCCGGCGAAGCTGCGTTCCTCGGCCACGATGCGGTCCCAGGCGACCGTGCGCTCCTCACCCGACAGGGTCTCCGGCCGGACCGCCACCTGCGCATTTCCCACCCGCAGGCGCACGCAATCGGGATGCGCGGCCAGATTGTGCAGCCAGGCCGGGTTCTTCGCCGAGCCGGCGAGGCTGGCGACCACGAGCCACCGACCCGGTCCGTCGTCGAAAACCCTCAGCGGCACCGTCCGTTCCAGACCGGACTTCGCCCCGATCGTCGTCAGGTATGCCAGCGGCGTCCGCTTCAACTTGGTGAACAGCTCGAACGCTCGCAGTCCCAACCACTTCATCGGGCCGGGAACGTCCGGCAGTCTCGTGCCGCGGCTACCTCTCGGCGGGATATTCACGCTCATTGACCGACAGTCCCACGCCACGGGCGTCAAGGCAAAGCGATCCGACCACGCCACGAGTAGCATCGGAGCCTGTCAATCCCGAGGACGGGTGGCCCGATGCCCATCGAGATCAGCTTCGGCGAGCTGAACAAGTACCTCGCGAACGGGCTCGACAAGCTGACCCACCTGCCGGCCGCGCTGCGCACGCCTGGGCAACTGGCCCGCCGCCGCCCCTTCTTCAGCGCTTGGCCCGGCCCGGTCGCCGAGCCCGTCGACCGGCAGGGCAGTCGGGCCGCCGTCATCCTCAATCCCGGGAAGTGCGCTGATCCGTCCGCAGTGCGCAAACGCCTCGGCTCGGTGTTCGCCACATGGGATTGGCAGCCGCCGCTGTGGCTGGAGACGACGAGGGAGGAACCGGGAACCCGCCAAGCCGAGGCCGCGGTCGACGCCGACGTGGACCTGGTGTGCTGCCTGGGCGGCGACGGAACGGTCCGCGCAGTCGCGGCCGGACTGATGGAGACCGGCATACCGCTCGGGCTCCTCCCCGGCGGGACGGGGAACCTGCTGGCCCGCAATCTCGGGCTGCCCGTGGACGACCTCGACACCGCGCTGCAGATCGCCCTCACCGGCCGCACGATGGCCGTGGACGTCGGAACCTTCAGCGCGGACGGCGGCTCGGACCTGCCGTTCCTCGTCATGGCCGGGCTCGGCTTCGACGCCGATGTCATGGCCGACACCGACGAGACCTTCAAATCGCTCCTGGGTTGGCCGGCATACCTGCTGGGCGGGGTGAAGAGCATCGCCGCGGACCGGTTCGCCGTCCGGCTCACCCTCGACGACGCCGCGCCGGTCAACGCCCAGGCTCGCAGCATCCTGTTCGGCAATGTCGGACGGGTGACCCTCGGCCTCGAGCTCATCAAGTCCGCGCAGGCCGACGACGGCACCCTCGAACTCCTCATGGTCACACCGAGTTCGCTTGCCGGCTGGGCGGTCGTCGTCGGCCAGATCGCCGCCGGGCTGCACCACATCGACAACGAGCGCGGCGTCGTCGTCCAACGGTCCTTCACCAAGGCCGAGGTGCGCGTGGACACTCCGCAGTTGGCCCAGCTCGACGGCGATCCGATCGGGACGGTGAGCTGCGTCACCGTCGGCGTCCAGCCCGCCGCGCTGATCACCCGGCTGCCCTGACGCGCAGCGCATTGTCCCCTGAACGACGTTCCGGAGCTAACGCCCCCGGGGGCTGCGTGCGCGGGATACTACGCGCATGGGACCCGTGCTGCAGTTGTTCGGCGCGGGCCTGTGGCTCGTCTACTACGGCGAGGCGCTGCGGCTGGCGGTGCGACGGCATACCTGCGCAGTCCCGCTGTGGGCGGCAACGCTCGGCCTGGCGTACGACGCGTTCGCCGCCGTTCTCGCCTTTCGCGACGGTGGCTTCACGACGATGTCCTGGATCCTGACGTTCTGGGCGGTTCTGGACGTCGTCGTCCTGATCACCTACCTGGCTTACGGACGTCCGCCCTGGCCGAGTCCCGCGCTGTGGTCGCGGCTGGCCTGGGTGGCGGTGGCGTTGACGGCGTCGGTCAGCGCGGTGTCGATGTACCGTTTCCTCGCCGTCTCCTCGTACCAGCAGGCCACCCAAACCGGTTCTCTCGTATCGTTGTTCGCCTCGATCTGTTTCCTGCTCCGGTATGCCTTCGGCCAAGACCATCCGGGCCAGTCGCTGCTACTCGGGTGGTCCCGGCTCGTTGCCGCCGCTGTGATGACGCTGCAGTTCGGGCTGGCGGACCGTGACCCCTTCGTCATGACGTGCTCGGGGCTGGCGGCGGTCTTCCAAGGCGCGTATGTCTTCTTCCTGCACTCCGATCGGCCTACGCCGAACCCCGCCCGCGATCTAGCCGGATCGTGATCGTCCCCTCCAGGACGATGGTGTCCTCGTCCTGACGGCGCGGCGTCAACGTGGTCTCGACCCGCACCCCCGAGAGTCCTCGAGCCGAATCGTCCTCGACTTTGAGTTCCAGGGGGATCGACACCGTACCTTCCGGTGTCCGGCGCAGGGTCGGCGCCTGCTCCGCAGCGGCCTCGGACCGGGACCGAGTGGCACCGGAGATCGGTGCCAGAGTGACGATCTCGTCCAGCCGCGGCACGACCGCATCCAGACCCAGGTCTCGCTCGATCCGGTCGGCAAGGGCCTGTGAGGCGCTCGCTTCGCCATGAACGCAGAACACGGTGGCGGGACGCGGGTTCAGTTCCGCCACCCAGTCGACGAGATCCGAGCCGTCGGCGTGCACGGAGAACTCCGTGTCCTGCAGGATCTCCGCACGCACACCGACGTACTGGCCGTGGAATTTCAACCGGGTCGCGCCCTCGGCCAGCGCCCGGCCCCGGGTGCCGACGGCCTGGTAGCCGGTGAGGACCACGGCATTGCGAGGGTCGGGGAGCATGCGCGCCAGGTGATGCAGGACGCGGCCACCCGTGGCCATCCCCGAGGACGAGATGACGATGCTCGGCTCGTGCCGGCTCAGGGTGTACTCGCGGGACTCGTCGGCGCTGTGCAACTCCTTGACGTCCCCGAGCAGATCCGCCAGATCCAGGTCCGCGCGAAGCTCGGCCGGCGAGCTGCGATAGACGTCGAGGGCCGCCAACGCCATCGGGGAGTTCACGACGATCGGTGTCCGGGGGATGCGGCCGTGCCGGCGCAGCTCGGCCAGCACCTTCAGGACCACCTCGGTGCGGTCCACCGCGAAGGCCGGGATGAGGACCGAGCCGCCCCGCTGGACCGTGCGCCGGATGACGTCGGCGAGCGGTTCGTGCGGGAGGTTGCGGGGTTCGTGGTGCTCGCGATCTCCGTATGTCGACTCGACCAGGACATAGTCGGCGCCGCGAGGAATCTCCCGGGCGCGGAGCACGGGGTGGTCGTGACGACCCAGGTCGCCGGAGAAGATGACCGACGTCGAGGGCAACTGCACGCGCACGGAGGACGAGCCGAGGATATGACCGGCACGGGTGAAGCAGGCCGAAATCCCCTCTCCCAGATCGAGATCGCGGTCGTATTCGACGTGCGTCAGGAGCGGGATGGTCCGTTCGACATCGCGAATGTCGTAGAGCGGCAACGGCGGTGAGTGCTTCGACCAGCCGCCCTCGGCGGCGTCGAGCGCGTCGCGTTCCTGCAACTCCGCTGAGTCCCGCAGCACGATCTCCGCCAGTTGCGCGGTCGCGGCGGTGCACCAGATCGGCCCGGAGTAGCCGGCCCGCACCAACGCCGGCAGATAGCCGCAGTGGTCGAGGTGCGCGTGCGTCAGGATCACGTCGGTCAGGGTGTCCGGCGGCACCGGGAAGGGCTCCCAGTTCCGTCGGCGCAGCACCTTCTCCCCCTGGAACAGCCCGGCGTCCGCGAGAATGCGCCGATCCCCCACGGTCAGCAGGAACTTCGAGCCGGTCACTCCCCCCGTGGCGCCGAGAAAGGTCAGGGTCACCGGAGCAGTCCGCGCTGGCATACCCCCACGGTAGCCCGCCGGCCGCCGAGGAGAGTGCGGCTAGGATTCGGACATGGTCGACCTGCAACTCCTGCACAACCCACGGTGCTCGAAGTCACGTGCCGCACTGGACGCCATCCGGTCGGCGGGGCAGGACGTGCAGGTCGTCAGCTACCTGACGGAGCCGCTCGATGAGGCGCAGTTGCGGGAGTTGGTCGGCAAGCTCGACGACCCACCTGCCGCGCTGGTCCGGCGAGACGCGTTGTATGCCGAACTCGGGTTGAGCGAGGCGGACATCGCCGACGCCGACCGGGTCGCCGCACTGCTCGCCGCGCACCCCCGGCTGATGGAACGCCCCGTGTTGGTGCGCGGGGATCGCGCCGTCATCGGACGTCCCACCGAGCGCGTGGTGGCGTTCTTGCAGGACTGACAAGCTGATTCGCGGCGCGACCGGCAACGGCTTCGGCCGCACGAGTCGGGTCAGGCCAGTTGCTCGATCAGGGGAATCGCATCCGCGATCCCCGGCAGAACCCGGGTCGGCCGGAACGGGAATGTCTCCACGGCCGCGGCGCTCGTCGACCCGCTGAGCACCAGGATTGTCCGCATGCCGGCCTCGAGTCCACTGACGACGTCGGTGTCCATCCGGTCGCCGATCATCAGGGACGTCTCCGAGTGGGCGTCGAGTTTGTTCAGCGCATTGCGCATCATCAACGGATTCGGTTTGCCGACGTAGTACGGCTCACGCCCGGTGGCCTTGGTGATCAGAGCCGCCACGGATCCGGTGGCCGGCAGTGTGCCCCAGTGGCTCGGTCCGCTCGGATCGGGATTGGTGGCGATGAAGCGAGCTCCCGCTTCGATCAGCCGAATCGCCCTGGTGATGGTTTCGAAGGAGTAGGTGCGGGTCTCTCCCAACACGACGTAGTCCGGGTTGCGCTCAGTCATCACATAGCCGACATCGTGCAACGCCGTCGTGAGGCCCGATTCGCCGATGACGAAGGCGGTGCCTCCCGGGCGCTGGTCGCGCAAGAACTTCGCCGTGGCGAGCGCGGACGTCCAGATATTGGCCTCGGGCACGTCGATTCCACTGATCAGCAGGCGTGCGCGTAGGTCGCGTGGGGTGAAGATCGAATTGTTGGTCAGGACAAGGAATTTGCGGTCATGGGACTTAAGCGCCTCGATGAAGTCGGCTGCCCCGGGAAGGGCATCCTCCTCGTGGATCAGGACGCCGTCCATGTCCGTCAGCCAGCTCTCGACCGGCTTCTGGTCTCTCGTCATGTGTCCAGTGTTCCGGCTGTGGGCGCTGATGGCCAAACCGGCAAAGAGCGCGGATGACGCGGAACTGCTATCGGAGTTCGGGCGCTGGGGCCGTTTGCGCCTGGATCGCCGTCACCGCGACGACGTCGATCACGTCGTCCAGGCTGCACCCACGAGACAGATCGTTGACGGGCCAGTTGAGTCCGAAGAAGATCGGCCCGATGGCGCGAGCTCCCCCCAGCCTCTCAACGAGCTTGTAGGCGATATTGCCTGACTCAAGACCGGGGAAGACCAGCACATTCGCCCGTCCGGCTACGGGGCTCCCGGACGCCTTGGAGTCGGCGACATCGGCCACGAGTGCGGCATCGGCCTGGAGTTCACCATCAACGCAGAGCTCCGGAGCTCGACGTCGCAGCTGGGCCACCGCACCGCGGACCGCCTCAACTCGGTCATTGGTCGTACTGCCCTTGGTCGATGACGACAACAACGCGACCCGGGGCTCGAGACCGCACAGGTCCCGAGCGGCCTCCGCGGCGGCCATGGCAATCCGGGCCAACATCGCCGAGGATGGGGCCGAGTTCAATGCGCAGTCGGCGAACACCAGGACGTCGCCAACCTCGGAGGGTAGCCGTCCAGGTGGTAGCTCCATGAGAAAACAACTGGTGATCGGTCCCATCCCCGCCCGCATTCTGCGCAACCGCAATGCCGGTGCGATGGTGGCCGCCGTCGTCGAGCGAGCGCCGGCGACCAGACCATCCGCAGCTCCGGCCTCGAGCAGCATCGTTGCGAAGAACAACGGGTCGGCGACGAGTTCGGAAGCCGCCTGAAACGTGCCGGCGTCTGAGGACCGCGTCTCCAAATACCGATTGGCAAACACGGTCCTTCGCGGGTCGGTTGCCGGGTCGATCCGTTCGATGCCGGTCAGGTCGATGCCGAGGCCAGCGGCCGAATTATCCAGAGTTTCGCCATTGCCGAGCAAGACCACGTCGGCGAGTGACATGTCCCGGATGGCTGCTGCCGCACGCAGGATGCGCGGGTCTTCGCCCTCGGGAAGCACGATCCTGGTCACCATGGCCTTGGCCCGTTCCCGCAGCGTCGAGCTCAACGAGCCCGGCCAGGGGGCTGAGATCTCATGTCGAGACATTCGGCTCTCCTCCGCGCGAATTCGCCGCATGGTCACCGTGGAGACGTCCGCGCCTCGGAGGCTCGCCGCCGACCGCCACGTCGAATCTTCCCGCGCCCTTCACAGGGCCTTTATACAACGTCGCGAGGGTGAGCCCGTGAAACCCGAACATGAGGACACTCCACCCTCCAGACCCGGGCAGCCGCTGCCGCCCATCGGCCGCAGGCCCTCGGCCTTTCAGCGCCGCCGCATGGCTGTTCGCTCCGTTCACCGGTGGCGGTGGCTTGTCCGAATCGCAGCGGTGGCGTTGATCGTGACGGTGGCCGTACGTCACTCGCGAGACCACGGCGGCGCTCCATCCGTCGACGCCGTCTGTCCCTTCGGCGCTGTCGAGTCGGCGTGGACGTGGTTGACGACCGGCACGGCCCTGCCGAAGATCCAGCCGTCCAATGTCGTGGTCGCAATCGGGCTGCTCATCTCGATCTTGTTGGCGGGCAATGTGTTCTGCGGATGGGTATGCCCATTCGGAACGGTCCAGGATGTGCTGACGAAGGTGCGTACCTGGTTGCGCCTGCCCACCGTACGACTGTCGGCACGAGTCGATCGTCTCGCGCGCCACCTGCGCTTCGTCGTGCTTGCTCTCGTCCTGGTTCAGAGCGCCATGACCGCACGACTGTGGTTCGCCGACTTTGACCCCTTCGTCACGATGTTCGGCCTGCATTGGATCTTCGAACCGGAGCCGACGAAGATGTGGCTGGGATGGGGACTGCTCGCGATCGTCCTCATCGCGTCCGTGCTCATCGAACGAGCCTGGTGTCGCTACCTGTGTCCCCTCGGGGGGATCCTCAGCATCCTCGGCAGGGCCAGTCTCTTCCGCATCCGTCGCCGGGAGGACTCCTGCACCGGCTGCAACCTGTGCGTGACTCCTTGTCCGATGGGGATCGATGTCGCCAAGCCGGTGCCGGCGGTCAGTTCGGACTGCATCGGCTGCCTCGAATGTCTGGCCCAATGTCCGACCGGCGGTGCCCTCGAGGTGTCCGCCCGACTGCCGTTCACCCGCGTGAACCACGCGTCACCGAGCCGGGAGGTCTCCCGGTGAAGGTCAACAAATGGTTCCTTCCCATCGCGGGAATCATCCTCCTCTTCGGAGTCATCGGCCTGGCACAGATCACCGGGTACTGGGTGACGAATCAGCGCGCAGAATCGTCGACGTCGTCCGTCTCAACGACCCCGACGAGCCCGGCGGACGGGTCGGCTGACATCACCATCACCGGGCAGACCACGCTGCGGCAGATCATCGACGCCACCGGCATACCGCTGGCCACGCTTCTCGCCGAAGCCGGGCTGCCCGCCGACACCGACCCCGAAGCCACGCTTCGTTCGTTGAAGGACCTCGTGCCCGGGTTCGAGCCGTCGTCGGTGCGCGATGCCGTCGCTCGACTGACCAGTCGCTGAATTGATCCGTATGCCGCTGTCCGACAACCGAATTGCTCACGTTCCACAGAAGGTCACGAAGCCGGCCGCATGCCCGGCCGGGGCGGGTTCCGCAAGGCGCGCACGGTCCGGGCGCACGGCATACGGATCCCCGACGGCGGACAACAACTCCTGGAACGGTCCGATGTCCCCGTCGTCGGCCGCGGCAAGGGCCTGCTCGACCAGGTGGTTGCGCGGAACATACAGGGGGTTCACGGCGTCCATCGCCTCGGCGGCGGCTTGCGCGGTGCGAGCGTTGGTGGCGTCCGCGAGCCGGGTCGTCCACCGCTGCAACCATTGCGTCGGTATGCCGGGGACGTCTCGTCCGGAACGCAGGTGTTCGGCGAGGGCCCGCCATGTGGTCGTGTAGTCGCTCGCGGACGAGGCCATCGCGGACAGTAGGTCGTCGGCGAGGTCGGCGTCGCCGAGTTGCTCGTCGGACAGCCCGAGCTTGCGCCGAAGCCTGTCCAGCAGCCGCAGCAGGTGACGGGATCGGAACGAATCGATCCGCGCATGCGCTTGTGCGAGTGCGGTATCCGTGTCCGGGGAGATCAACGGTAGCAGGGTCTCGGCCAAGCGGGCGAGGTTCCACGCCGCGACCGGGCCCTGCTGACCGAACCGGTAGCGACCGCCGGAGTCGATGGAGCTGAAGACGGCATCCGGGTCGTACGCCTCCAGCCAGGCGCACGGTCCGTAGTCGATGGTCTCCCCGGAGATCGCCATGTTGTCGGTGTTCATGACCCCGTGCACGAAGCCGACCGCCATCCAATCGGCCGTCAGCGCCGCTTGGCGTTCGACGACGGCGTCGAGGAATTGGATGGCGAGTTCGCCGATGTCGCGGAGCACGGGCGCCGACGAGGCGAGGCCGGGGTGGTGCACGCCGTGGCGCGCAGCGGCATACCTGAGAAGTCGTTCCATGACGGCTGGTGCGAGTTCCGTTGCCATGGAACGCGCCACGAGTTCGAAGGTGCCGATCCGTAGGTGTGAGTTGGCTACTCGTGTCAGGACGGCCCCGGATCGGGGCCCACCATCGCGGAACACCGCATCGCCGGTGGTCACCACGGCCAGTGCTCGCGTGGTCGGGATACCCAGCGCGTGCATCGCCTCACCGAAGAGGTACTCCCGCAGGACCGGCCCGAGAACGGCGCGACCATCACCGCGCCGGGCAAAGACGGTGCGTCCGGATCCTTTGAGGGCCACGTCGCGTAGCTCTCCGTCGGAACGGCGGAGCTCCCCCAGCAGAACCGCGCGGCCATCACCGAGGACAGGGGTGAAGCCGCCGAACTGATGACCCGCGTATGCCTGGGCCACCGGCCGCGTACCCGGCAGGACGGCTCGCGCCCCCAGTGTCGCCGTCGCGGCGCTGCTCCGCAGCCAGTCCGGGTCGATACCGAGTTCGGTTGCCAGTACGTCGTTGACGAGCAGTGTCCGCGGGCCCGGCTGCCGAGGGTCCGGTTGCGGAAGACTCGGTTCCCAGGGGTGGACGAGCTCCGGGAGCGCGCTGGCGAAGTCCGCGAGCAGATCGGGAGCTTTCATCCATGCACGGTAGCCGACCGCGGGGTCCGATCGGCCACCGGCCGCCCGCCGCATCCGTCTCGGATGGTGGCCGACGGAGTCTCGCATGGCGGTCCACCCGATGCGGGAAGGCTCAGAGCATGCTCATGATCGACGCATGACCGCCACCGAAGAGTTCATCGTCGCCGCTCAGGCCTATGCCACGGGGTTCGATCACGGCCGGCTCCCGCTGCCGCCGGCCCGTCACGTCGCGGTCGTCGCCTGTATGGATGCTCGCCTCAATCCGTATGCTCTGTTGGGCCTGACCGAGGGCGATGCGCATGTCATCCGTAACGCCGGCGGAGTCGTCACCCAGGACGTCCTGCGCTCGCTGGCGATCAGCCAGCGACTGCTCGGCACGGTGGAGATCGTGCTGATCCATCACACCGATTGCGGGATGCTCACCTTCGGCGACGACATGTTCCGGACCGCCATCGCGATCGAGACCGGCGTCAAGCCGTTGTGGGCGGCCGAGGCGTTCGACGACCTAGACGTCGACGTGCGGCGCGGCATCGCCCGGATCCGGACTGACACCTCGATTCCCCACAAGGACAACATCCGCGGCTTCGTCTACAACGTGTTCGACGGCACCCTCCGCGAGGTCGGCGAGAGCCCGTGAGATCGCGACGGGTCGGCCGGACCGTCGTTCGGAGGGTTGCGGCACTCGCGGCGTTCGGCATACCCGCGCTCCTCGCCTCCTGTTCGTCGACTCCGCCGTCGGTGTCCACTCCGGGCAATTCCGCGGCGGGACGACCCTTCGCGGTCGCCCCGGTCGCCACTTTCGAGGAGCCGTGGGCGATGACCTTCCTCCCGGACGGATCCGCCCTGGTGACCGAACGTGGCGGCGCCTTGCTCCTCGTCGACCCGAGTTCGGGTTCCACGACGGCCGTCCAGGGAGTTCCCCACGTTGCCGTCGGCGGCCAGGGCGGACTGGGCGACGTCATCCTCACCCCCGGGTTTGCCCACGACGGCCGGATCTACCTGAGCTGGGTCGAACCCGGCGACGACGGCACCTCGGGGGCGGTCGTGGGACGCGCCACCCTGCATACCGACGGCACACCACGACTGGAGGCCGTTTCGGTGCTGTGGCGCCAGGAGCCGAAGGTGACCGGCCAAGGACACTTCGGGCATCGGCTGGCCGTGAGTCCGGACGGGCGTTATCTGTTCGTCAGTTCGGGTGAGCGCCAGAAGATGCAACCCGCTCAGGACAAGGCGGTGAATCTCGGGAAGATCCTGCGCCTGACACCCGACGGCGTTGCGGCGGCGGGGAATCCGTTCGCCACACGCGGCGGGGTGGCGGCTCAGATCTGGTCGCTCGGTCACCGCAATCCGCTGGGACTGGCCTTCGATTCCGCGGGCAATCTGTGGTCCTCTGAGATGGGACCTCTCGGCGGGGACGAGCTGAACCTCATCCTTCCGGACCGGAACTACGGCTGGCCCTTGGCGTCCAACGGTTCGCACTACAGCGGCGAGGACATCCCGGACCATCGGGCCGGGGACGGGTTCGAGGCGCCGAAGGTGTGGTGGAATCCGTCGATCTCGCCCGGCAGCTTGATGATCTACTCCGGAACGCTGTTTCCGCAGTGGCGCGGGGACGCCTTCATCGGGGCGCTGTCCGGGCAGGCGCTGATCCGCGTCGATCTGGACGGGACGTCGGCAGCCAAGGCCGACCAGTGGGACATGGGCGCGCGGATTCGGGAGGTCGAGCAAGGGCCGGACGGCGCGGTTTGGCTGCTCGAAGACGGGGCGGGTG
>JBDIAR010000061.1:0-17564 GCA_039812545.1 Dermatophilaceae bacterium
GCCCAGGTGAGAAGTCGCCCTCACCTGGGCACATGTCGGGCTGACAGGATTTGAACCTGCGACCCCTTGACCCCCAGTCAAGTGCGCTACCAAACTGCGCTACAGCCCGAAGCCCGCCGGAAACGGGCGACCGCCACCTTATCGCATACGGTCCACGGCCCCCCAATCCGGACAGGCGCTCGCGCCGCCCGCGAGCCGGCCACAGTGGAGTTATCCACAGGTCAGCACCTTGCTCGGGCGCGGACGCGGTGCGGAGGCTATCGTGCCAACGTAGCCCCGGCCGCAGCCGGAGGCGTTGGGACCGGAGGAGGATGGATGACCCCAGCAGACGACCTGGGACCCTATCCCGTCGAGGTCGAACCGACCGACCCACTGGTTCGCGCGGACCGAGGTTTCAAAGTCGGCGCGGGCATCGGGGTACTCGCCGCGGTGCTGTCGATCGGCCTGCTCCGCAACGGGCCGGGTGACATCGTCCAGACCTTCCTCGGCATCGCCGCGTTGGGCGCTCTGGTCGCCGGCCTGGTGTTTACGGCCTCCCCGGGCACTCGACGGGCCGGGACGATCATCATCACCGCGGTCGTGGTGGCGGTCCTCGTCACCTTCGGGGCGGTGTACGCGCTGTGGACGCTCGCCTTCGCCGCAACGTAACCCAACCCGGCCCAACCTCCGCCCGCGGACGCCAACCACGCCCTCACCACGACAGGCCGGCGGATCTCGTCTCGGCAACGTTTCGCGATGGGTGTGGCGGGAATCTCACAGCGAGCCGATAGCGCCGGTATGTTGCCCGCATGGCTGATGGACCGATCGTGCAGATCAGCGGCGTCAACAAGCATTACGGCAAGCTCCATGTCCTGAAGGACATCGACCTGTCGGTGATGCGCGGCGAGGTCGTGGTGGTGCTCGGCCCCTCCGGGTCGGGCAAGTCGACGCTGTGCCGGGCCATCAACCGCCTCGAGACCATCGAGAGCGGCACCATCAGCATCGACGGCCAGCCACTGCCCGAGGAGGGCCGGGCGCTGGCCAATCTGCGCGCCGACGTCGGCATGGTCTTCCAGAGCTTCAACCTGTTCGCGCACAAGACGATCCTCGACAACGTCACTCTCGGCCCGATCCTGGTGCGCAAGAAGTCCAAGGCCGACGCCGAGCGCCGGGCCATGGAGTTGCTCAAGCGGGTCGGCGTCGACCACCAGGCCGCCAAGTACCCCGCCGAGCTCTCCGGTGGCCAACAACAGCGGGTCGCGATCGCCCGCTCCCTGGCCATGGAGCCCAAGGTCATGCTCTTCGACGAGCCCACCTCCGCGCTGGACCCGGAGATGATCAACGAGGTCCTCGACGTCATGACCGGCCTGGCCAAGGAGGGCATGACGATGATCGTCGTCACCCACGAGATGGGATTCGCCCGACGAGCCGCGGACAAAGTGGTCTTCATGGCCGACGGGCAGATCGTGGAGATGGCCCCGCCGCAGGAATTCTTCCTGCACCCGAAGACCGATCGCGCCAAGGACTTCCTCGGCAAGATCCTCACCCACTGACCCCAACCGAACAGCCAGTCAACGAAGACCAGCCATCAGCACCCACCGGGAGGAACCCAGATGCACGCCCGTACCCTCGTCGTCGCCGGCACGGCGGCCCTGTCTGCAGTAGCCCTGGCCGCCTGCGGCTCGTCCGGCTCGAACACCCCCGGCGCGACGGCCGGGTCGGGCACGTTCAAGGTCGGGATCAAGTTCGACCAGCCCGGCCTGGGCTTGAAGGACGGCAGCAGCTACACCGGGCTGGACGTCGACGTCGCCAAGTACGTCGCCAAGGAACTGGGTCACTCCGAGGCCGACATCGAGTGGGTCCAGACCCCGAGCCCGCAGCGCGAGAACATGATCAAGTCCGGTCAGGTCGACATGATCGTGGCCACCTACTCGATCACCGACAAGCGGAAGAACGACGTGTCCTTCGCCGGCCCGTACTTCATCGCCGGCCAGGACCTGCTGGTCAAGTCGGACAACACCACGATCACCGGACCGGACACCCTCGCCGGCAAGAACCTGTGCTCGGTCAAGGGTTCCACCCCCGCGCAGAACGTCAAGAAGGACCACCCCGAGGTCCAGCTCGTCGAATACGACACCTACTCCAAGTGCGTCGAGGCGCTCAACTCCGGTGCCGTCGACGCCCTGACCACCGACGACACGATCCTTGCCGGGTATGCGGCTCAGGCGGCATACAAGGGCAAGCTCAAGGTCGTCGGGAAGCCGTTCTCCACCGAGAAGTACGGCATCGGGATCAAGAAGGGCGACACCGCCTTGTGCGGCAAGATCAACGACGCGCTGAAGAAGATGGTCAGCGACGGCTCGTGGAAGAAGGCCGTCGACGCCAACCTCGGCCCGGCCAACTACACCCCCCGTGACGGCAACCCGCCCACCCCGGACGCCTGCTCCTGACCATCCGCAACCGGGACAACCGGGCCCACCGGGACAACCGGGTAGTGCACCGGGCCAACTCGGGCCGGTGCACTACCCGAGATCTCTCGTCGGCATACGGGATGGCAACGTAGAAGAAGGGGAACCATGGGCGAACTCCTCGCCGCATACGATGTGTTCGGCGCATTCCTGAAGACGATCGAGCTGACCGTCATGTCCGCCATCGGCGCGCTGCTGCTCGGCACTCTCGTGGCCGTCATGCGGGTCTCCCCCGTGCCGATGCTGCAGCGGCTCGGCGCGCTCTACGTGAACACGGTCCGCAACACTCCGCTGACCCTGATCGTCACCTTCTTCGCCTTCGTCGTGGCCACCCAACTGCGCATCAACCTCGGCACGAACATGATCAAGGACAACATGTTCCGGTATGCCGTGGTGGGCCTGGCGGTGTACCACGCGGCTCTGGTATGCGAGGCGTTGCGTTCCGGTGTCAACACCGTCCCGCCGGGGCAGGCCGAGGCGGCCCGTTCGATCGGGCTGACCTTCGGGCAGAACCTGCGCCACATCGTCCTGCCGCAGGCGTTCCGTGGCTCCATCGCCCCGCTCGGCAACACCTTGATCGCGCTGACGAAGAACACGACCGTCGTCTCGGCCGTCGGGGTCGCCGAGGCATCGCTGCTGATGAGTGAGATGTTCGAGAACGACAGCGACAAACTCGTCCTGATCTTCACGATCTTCGCCGTCGGCTTCGTCATCCTCACCCTGCCGACCGGGATCCTGTTCACCTGGCTGTCGAAGAGATTGGTGGTCAAGCGGTGAGCACCTCGGTCCTCTTCGACGCACCGGGCCCGCGCGCCCGGGCACGATATCGGCTGGCCGGCACGATCGGTGCCGTTCTGACCCTCGGCATCGTCGCCGCGGCGCTGTGGAAGTTCGCCCAGCTCGGTCAGCTCGACGGCGCCAAGTGGCAACCCTTCACCCGGCCCGAACTGTGGACCCAGTACCTGCTCCCCGGGTTGCGGAACACCTTGCTGGCCGCCGCCGTCTCCATCGCGTTGGCGTTCGTCCTGGGGCTGCTGCTCGGGCTCGGGCGGCTGTCGCACGTGGCCTGGATCCGGGTGCCGGTCTCGTCGTTCGTCGAGTTCTTCCGCGCCGTGCCGGTGCTCATCATGATGTATTTCGCATACCAGATCTTCATCCAGTTCCCGGACCTGCCCGGGGACTTCAAGCCACTGCTCGGCGTCATCGTCGGCCTGACGTTCTACAACTCCTGCGTGTTGGCCGAACTCGTCCGCTCGGGAGTCCACGCCCTGCCGAAGGGACAGAACGAGGCCGGCCTGTCGATCGGGCTGACCCGGTGGCAGAGCCTGACCCGGGTCCTGCTCCCCCAGGCCCTGACCGCGATGCTGCCGGGCATCGTCGGCCAACTGGTCATCGTGCTCAAGGACTCGGCCCTCGGCACCGCGATCACCTACCCGGAGCTGCTCAACCAGGCGAACACCGCCGCATCCAACTACAGCAACTACGTGCCGATGCTCTTCGTGGCCGCGGTGATCTTCATCGCGATCAACTACGCGCTGACCGTGCTCGCCCACCGCATCGAGCGGCGGCTTCTCGGCCGGGGGCGCGCCGTCGTCCATCCGGCCGAGGCCGGGGCCGGGACGGTTGGTGTCGTCGCCGTCGACGACGTCGCGCACGACCAGGTCATGCTCGGCGATCAGCACCACCACTGACCGGCGGCGGGCGCCACGCGCTGTGCGGTGGCCGCGACGCAGTGGCCGGGAACGGGTCAGCGGCGCCGCTTCTCCCGAACCCGGACGGAGATCGCGATCGGGGTCCCCTCGAAACCGAAGGTCTCGCGGAGCTTGCGCTCCAGGAAACGCCGGTAGCCGGCCTCGATGAAGCCCGAGGCGAAGATGACGAACCGGGGCGGGCGGGTCGACGCCTGGGTGGCGAACAGGATCCGCGGCTGTTTGCCGCCGCGCACCGGATGGGGCTGGGCGGCCACGATCTCGCCGAGGAAGGCGTTCAGCCGGGCGGTCGGGATCCGCGTGTCCCAGGAGTCCAACGAGGTTTCGAGCGCGGGGACGAGCTTGTCCAGGTGTCGCCCGGTGCGCGCCGAGAGGTTGACCCGCGGCGCCCAGGGGATCTGGACGAGTTCGGTCTCGATCTCGCGCTGAAGGTACAGCCGGCGTTCCTCGTCGGTCAGGTCCCACTTGTTGTAGGCGACCACGAGGGCCCGCCCGGCGTCGATGACCTGCTGGACGACGCGCACGTCCTGCTCGGTGATCGGCGTGGAGGCGTCGATCAGGACGACCGCGACCTCGGCCTTCTCCAGGGCCGTCTGGGTCCGCAGCGAGGCGTAGAAGTCCGCTCCGCGCGTTTGGTGGACCCGCCGCCGGATGCCGGCCGTGTCGACGAACCGCCACATCCGGCCGCCGAGCTCGACGAGTTCGTCGACCGGGTCGCGCGTGGTCCCGGCCACCTCGTCGACGACCACCCGATCGTGGCCGATGAGCTTGTTGAGCATCGAGGACTTGCCGACATTGGGTCGGCCGACCAGGGCGACCCGCCGCGGACCGCCGCGCCGATAGTGGTCGGCGACCGCCGACACCTCCGGCAGGACGTCCAGTAGAGCGTCCAGTGCGTCGCCACTACCGCGGCCGTGCAGCGCCGACACCGGGTACGGCTCCCCCAGCCCGAGCCCCCACAAGGTCGCGGCGTCCGCCTCGCCGCGCTGATCGTCGACCTTGTTCGCGATCAAGACGACCGGCTTCTTCGCCCGCCGCAACAGCTTGACGACGGCCTCGTCGTCGTCGGTGGCTCCGACGGTCGCGTCGACGACCAGCAGGACCGCGTCGGCGAGTTCGATGGCCACCTCGGCCTGTTCGGCGACGCGCAGATGTATACCGGTGGCGTCGATCGCCCAACCGCCGGTGTCGACCAGGGTGAACTTGCGGCCGAGCCACTCGGCGTCGTATGCCACCCGGTCGCGGGTGACCCCCGGGACGTCCTCGACGACCGCCTCGCGGCGACCGAGGATCCGGTTGACCAGCGTGGACTTGCCGACATTCGGGCGGCCGATGACCGCGACGACCGGATGCGGACCGTCGTCGTCGCCTTCGGCGAGGTCGGCGTCACTGGCATACAGCAGCGCCGCGTCGGATTCGTCGAGCTCGAAATCGGCCAGCCCGGCACGCAACGCCCGCTCGAGAGCCACATCGTCCGGCTGCACCTCGAACGCATCGGCGCCGCCCTCGACCGCAGGCGCGGATGCAGGTGCGGAGGCTGATGCAGTTGCCGATGATTCGTCGGGATTCTTCACGACGCCCTCACTGTCCTTCCCGGACTCGTTGTTCGTCGGTCGTCCTGCGATCATCCATTGTCTCGTACGCCGAGCAGTTGCGTGGTCGCCGCGGTGTGTTCCACCTGCGGGGTCAAGGCGACCAAGGCGGCCATGACGGCGCGCGCGTCCGCCTCATCGGGTTCGGCCATCGGTTCGCCGAAGAGGACGAAGACGTCCCCGCCCAACCGGGGGCGGGACAGCGGTGGCGCACCGGCCGGACGTCGCCCGGCCAGGCGCACCGGCACGATGGGCGCTCCGGCGGCTCGGGCCAGGTCCACGGCCAGTGGGACGTCCGCGCCGACGCAGCCGCCGGCGGCCAGCCGCTGACGTGCGGCGGTCAGGGCCGACTCCGCGTCATCGGTCAGGGCGAGGTGCCCGGCCCAGCGCCACAGCCGGCCGTACCGGGAGTCGAAAGCGCTCACCGGGAGCAGGAACGTCGTATGCCGAGGGCCGGCGGCGCCCGCCACGAGTGCGTCGACCCGGCCGATGTCAGACACCGCGACCACGACCGGACCCGACTCCGGGACCCGCTCGCCGCCAGAGACGTGCACCGGGTAGACGGTGTGGACGAGCAGCCGACCGAAGAGCGCAGCCCGCCGATCCCGGTTCATCGCGGGCCGCCCATCGAGGCGCGGTGGCGCTCGACGATCCCCAGCACCGCCGCCACCGACCCCTCGAAATCGAGGTCCGAGCTGTCCAGTTGCACCACCCCGTCCGCCGCCGCCGTGAACTGCGAGTGCGTGGCGTCGATCGCGTCCCGGTTGACCACCTGCTCGCGGGTCGCCGCGACGTCGGCGGCACCGGCCCCGCCGTGCAACTCGATGGAGCGCCGGGCCAGCCGAGCCTCCTGGGAGGCGGTCAGCAGGATCCGTATCTCGGCGTCCGGGGCGACCACCGTCGTGATGTCCCGGCCCTCGGCCACCACGCCGCCGAACGTGCGTCGGGCGGTGGCGATCAGGTCCCGCTGCGCCTGCTGGAGGACCGGGCGGACCTGCAGGTTCGTCGCGACGGCGGACACGGCATACGAGATCTCGGTGGTCCGGATCGAGTCGGTGACGTCGTGGTCGCCGACCCGCACGATCCGATCGTCGGGGTCCATCGCCATGACGAGCGGGAAGTCCGCAGCCGCAGCCGCGGTCAGCGCCAGGTCCGCGGTGTCGATGCCGCGGCGCGCGCACCACCAGGCGAGCGCCCGGTACATCGCCCCGGTGTCGAGATAACCGACCCCGAGGCGGCGGGCGACCTCCCGCGACACGCTCGACTTGCCCGAACCCGACGGCCCGTCGATGGCGATGGTGATCGGGCCGGCGGAGATCGTCATGCCCCTACCCTAGCCAGCGGCCCGAACGGGGCATGGCGCCCGCGAGTCACTCGTGGACCCGCCAGCCGCGGGCGGTGAGATGCGCCCGCAGCCGCGGCGCGGCGGCCGGCAACACCGCGATCTCGGCCAGACCGACCGGTTGGCCCAGGCCGTGTTCGAGGTGCAGGTCTTCGAGGTTGACGCCGGCCTCGCCGACCGCGTGGAGGATGCGGGCGAGTTCGCCGGGCCGGTCCGGCACGACCACCGCGACGATCTCGTATGCCGTCCGCGACGCGCCGTGTTTGCCCGGGATCTGGGCGTGTCCCCGGTTCCCGTCGGCGATCACGCCGGACAGCACCGCCAGGGCGCCCTCGGGCCGGTCGGACTCCAGGGCCGCCAGCGCCCTGACGACCTCACCGAGCCGCTCGTGGACGCCCTGCAAGATGCCCCGGACTGCGGCGGCGTTGCCGGCGAGGATCTGCATCCACAGCCGGGGGTCGCTCGCCGCGATCCGGGTGACGTCGCGCAGGCCCTGGCCGGCGAGGACCAACTCGTTCTCGGGACGGGACAGCAACTGAGCGGCGACCAGGCTTGCGGCCACCTGCGGAACGTGCGACACGGCCGCGACCGCCTCGTCGTGCATGGCGGGGTCCATGGTGACGACGACGGCGCCGGTCTCGCGGGCCAGCCGGGTGACCGTCGTCGTGGCGTCGGGGGTCGTCGAGGGATGCGGCACGACGACCCAGGTGCGCCCGTCAAACAGGTCGGCGCGCGCGGCGGCGGCTCCGGACCGCTCGCGGCCGGCCATCGGGTGCCCCCCGACATAGCGCTCCAGGGCGGCGGGTTCCACGGCGTCGGAGATCTCCCGCAGCACGCTCGACTTCACCGAACACACGTCGGTGACGACAGCCGTCGGCCAGTCCCGCAGCGCGGCCGCCACGAGCGGCGCCGTCACGTCCGGCGGGGCGGCGACGACGACGACATCGGGCGAGCCGTCCGCCTCACCACCGCGGCCGGCCCCCAGATCCTCCGCGAGGCGCTGGGCGGTGGGTGACACATCGGACAGGCTCACGGCATACCCACACCGGCTGAGCGCGATCCCGAGAGAGGTGCCGATCAACCCGGTTCCGACGATCCGGACATGCGTGGTCACGGCCGCCAGCCTATGCGCCGGAAGCGCTCAGAGCTGGACGGCGGCATAGAGCTGCCCGACTTCCGCCGACGTCAGGACCCGGGTCCGGCCAGAGCGCAGGTCGCCGAGCCGGATCGGTCCCACCTGCACCCGGGTCAGGCTGAGTACGGGGTGCCCGACGGCCTCCATCAGCCGCCGCACGATCCGTTTGCGGCCCTCGTGGATGACGATCTCGACCATCGCCTTGCCGGGTTGGGAGTCGACGACCTTGAAACCGTCGACCCGCACCGGCCCGTCGTCCAGCTCGATCCCCTCCCGCAGGCGCCGGCCGAGATCGCGGGGTACCGGGCCCGGGATCTGTGCGACGTAGGTTTTCAGCACCTCGTATGCCGGGTGTTGGAGCCGGTGCGCGAGGTCGCCGTCGTTGGTGAGCAGCAGCAGGCCCTCAGTGTCGGCGTCCAACCGGCCGACGTGGAACAGCCGGTCGTTGCGACCGCCCAGATAGTCGGAGATCGCCGGCCGGCCGAGTTCGTCGTTCATCGTGGTGACGACACCCTTGGGCTTGTTGAAGGCCAGGTAGACCCGTGACTCGTCGAGGGTGACCCGGACGCCGTCGACGTGGACGACCTGGCGCCGCGGGTCGATCCGGACGCCGAGTTCGCGGACCACCTGGTCGTCCACGGTGACCCGACCGGCGGCGATCAACTCCTCGCAGGCCCGCCGCGAACCGACTCCCGCGGAGGCGAGCAGCTTGTGCAGCCGGATGCCGTCGGGATCGTGGACGTCGACCGGCGCAGCCGTCGGACGCCGGGGCAGGCCGGTCGGCTGGCTCGGTTTGGTCGAACCCGCGAACCGGGGCCCACGCGCCGGGCGGGGCTTCTTGTCCCCCGCACCCGACGGGCGGCGACGCGCCGGCGGGCTCATCGCCGACCCTCCTCGGCCAGGTCGTCGAGTACGTCGGCGTCGGGGAGATAGGGCGCGAGGGCGGGCAGTTCCGTCAGGGAGGACAAGCCGATCCGTTCCAGGAAGTAGGGGGTGGTACCGAGCAGGACGGCCCCGGTGTCGCGGTCCTCGGCGACCTCTTCGACCAGGCCGCGGGTGATCAGGGTCCGCACGACCGAGTCGACGTTGACCCCTCGGACCGCGCCGACCCGGCCGCGGGACACCGGCTGCCGGTAGGCGATGACCGCCAGCGTCTCCAGGGCCGCCTGGGTGAGTTTGGCGCGCTGGCCGCCGACGAGGAAACGCTCGACGACACCGGCATACTCGGGTCGGCTGTAGAACCGCCACCCGCCGCCGACGCTGCGCAGGCAATAGCCCCGGCCCTGCCGGGCGTAGTCGGTCTCGAGGTCCAACAAGGTGTTGCGGACGTCGTCCAGCGGCACCTGGAGGGCGGCGGCGAGGTCGACTTCGCCGACGGGGTCGTCAACCACCATCAGGACCGCCTCCAGCGCGCCTCGCAGCCCACCGGGCAGGTCGGTGACGTCCAGCATCATTGACTCGGCGCCGGCTGCGTCGACCGCGGGCCCTGTCGTCTCGGGTTCCATCGGGTTACCCTCCCCACTCGTCGCTGTCGGCGTCCTCTGCGGCGCTGTCGGCGTCAGCTCCGTCGTCGTCCTCGGTCACGGAGGCGACCACGTCCAGGGGCGGCGGGGGCTCGTCGGCCGGTCCGTCGTAATCCGCGGTCACCGCGATCTCCCCCGCGTCGCTGCCGGTCCACCGGACGTCGAGTTCGCCGAGCGGTTCGGCCTGCTCGAACGCGACCGCCGACTCCTTGAACAACTCCAGGACGGCCAGGAATCGGGCCACGATGACCAGCGTGGACTCGGCGTCGGCGACCAACGCCCGGAACGACATGGTGCGCTCGCGGCGCAGCCGGTCCACGATCACCGCGACCTGTTCGACGACGCTGACCCGGGCCAGGTGCAGATGCGAGAGGCCGACACTGGGCGGAACCCGGGGCACCATCGCACCGGCGGCGATCATCGCGAGTTGCTCGGGGGTGATCGCCAGGACGAGCTCGGGCAGCAGCGCCGCGAACCGCGGCTCCAGCGGCGCGCCGCGGGGGTGGAAGTGGTCGGCGTCCTGGATCCTGGCGGCGAACATCGCCGCGATCTCCTTGTACGCCCGGTATTGCAGCAGCCGCGCGAACAGCAGGTCGCGGGCCTCGATGAGCGCCAGGTCCTCGTCGTCGGTTTCGGTGATCGTCGGCAGGAGTCGGGCGGCCTTGATGTCCAACAGGGTGGCCGCGACGACGAGGAACTCCGAGGCCTGCCCCAGGTCCCAGTCGTCGTCGCGGGCCTGCGCGGCCCGGATGTGCGCGACGAACTCGTCGGTCACCGCGGCCAACGCGATCTCGGTGATGTCGAGCTTGTGTTTGGAGATCAGCCCGAGCAACAGGTCGAACGGTCCGGAGAAGACGTCGAGGTGGACCTCGAAGGGGGTCGCCGCGGCGCGCCGGGTGATGACCCCGCCGGGCGTCTGGTCAGGCGGCGTCGCCACGCGCGATGAGTTCTCGGGCGAGTTGGCGGTATGCCGTCGCCGCGCTGTGTCCGCCCGCGTAGGTGGTGATGGGTTCGGCGGCCAAGGTGGCGTCCGGGAACTTCACGGTGCGCGAGATCACGGTGTGGAACACGGTTTCGCCGAAGTGATCGACGACGGAGCGGACGACCTCGCGACTGTGCAGCGTGCGGCCGTCGAACATCGTGGCCAGGATGCCGTCGATCTTCAGCCGCGGGTTGAGCCGGTCGGTGATCTTGTCGATCGTCTCCACGAGCAGAGCGACCCCGCGCATGGCGAAGAACTCGCACTCCAACGGGATGATCACCCCGTGCGCGGCGGTCAGCGCGTTGACCGTCAGCAGCCCGAGGGATGGCTGGCAGTCGATCAGGATGACGTCGTAATCGTCGAGCACCGGGCGCAGGGTCCGGGCCAGGATCTGCTCGCGGGCGACCTCCCCGACCAGTTGCACCTCCGCCGCGGACAGGTCGATATTGGCCGGGACCAGGTCCAAGCCCGGGGTGCGGGTGTGCTGGATGACCTCGCGGATGTCGTGACCGCGTTCGGTCACGAGGTTGTAGATGGTGATGTCGAGTTCGTTGGTGCGGATGCCCAGCCCGACGGACAGCGCCCCCTGCGGGTCGAAATCGACGAGCAGCACGCGACGACCGATCTCGGCCAGGGCCGCGCCCAGGTTGATGGTGGTCGTCGTCTTGCCGACCCCACCCTTCTGGTTGCACATGGCGATGACCCGGGCCGGGCCGTGACCGGCGAGCACCGGCGGCTCCGGGAAGCTCGGCAGTGGGCGACCGGTGGGTCCCAGGGCTCCGATGCAGGCGTTCTCCGTGCCCGGCAGGTGCTCCCCGATGGCCTGACTCTGCCGTTCGTCAACGGGGTGCTCGGTCGGCTGGTCGTCCATGGTGTCCTCGTACCTGCCTCGACGGTCGTGATCCGGATGTCGCGGGGAAGGACTCGGCCGGCACCCCTCAACCGGTGCGTCACGCTCTGCGGTCAGCCTCCCGCTGATCTGGATCGACCCTATCAAGGGCACGGCGATCGGCGAGGTGGACCACGCGGATCAGCGCGCGCGGGGGTGCGCCCCGGCATACACCTCGCGCAGTTGCTGGGCCGAGACATACGTGTAGATCTGGGTCGTCGTCACCGAGGCGTGGCCGAGGAGTTCCTGGACGACCCGTACATCGGCCCCGCCCTCCAGCAGGTGGGTGGCGAACGAGTGCCGCAGGGTATGCGGGGACAGGTGTCCGCCGAGCCCCGCGCGTTCCGCGCAGGTCTGGATCACCGCCCACGCGGACTGCCGGGACAACCGGGATCCGCGGCTGTTGAGGAAAACCGCGGGCGTCCCCCGACCTCGGCGGGCCAGTTCGGGTCGGCCGCGCACGAGGTACGCGCCCAGGGCGGCGACGGCATACCGGCCGACGGGCACGATCCGCTCCTTGCGGCCCTTGCCGAAGAGTCGGGCGGCGGCGATGTCGTCATCGGCCGTCTGCGGGTCGCCTAGGTCGATGTCGTCGAGGTCGAGTCCGACGGCCTCGGAGACGCGGGCCCCGGTGCCGTACAACACCTCGAGCAGTGCCCGATCACGCAGCGCCGTGGCGGTGTCGCCGAGCGAGGCGGCCGTCAAGAGCCGTTCCACGTCCGAGATCGAGATCGCCTTGGGCAGCCGCTTGGGGGTACCCGGGGGCGAGACCCGGGCGGCCGGGTCGGTGCCGCTGTCGCCCTCGGCGGCGAGGAAGCGGTGGAACATCCGGACCGCCACGAGCGTTCGTGCCGCGGAGCTGGCCGCCAGCGGGGGGTGCCCGGGTGTCGTTTCGGTGGCCGGTATGCCGGTGCGCAGCTCTCGCAGGAATCCGGTCACGTGCTGGTCGGTCGCCTGCGCGGGATCGGCGACGCCGGAGGCGAGCAGGAAGTCGCGGTACCGCCGAAGGTCGCGCCGATAGGCGGAGACGGTGTTGGCGGACCGGCCGCGTTCGACCTGCACGTGCACCAGCCAGGCGGTGATCGCGGCGTCCATCGGCGTGCTGCGGGTCGTCTGGGTGGACGACGGCTCTGGCACGTTCGAAGGCTACCGCGGACGCCAAAACGGGTGGAGGTAAAAGCGGATTCCAGGAAGACCCGCGATTACCTCCACCCGCGGCGGGGTGGGGAGTGGCGTCAGGCGAGCGCGACGGAGAGGTCGACGTGCTCCATCCCGTGGGCTTCGGCCACCGGACCGTAGACCACGTGACCGTCCCAGGTGTTCAGGCCGAGAGCCAGGGCGTGGTCGGCCCGGCAGGCGGCCTGCCAGCCCTTGTCGGCGATCGCCACGGCATACGGCAGGGTGACGTTCGTCAAGGCGTAGGTGGAGGTGTTGGCCACGGCGCCCGGCATGTTCGCCACGCAGTAGAAGATCGAGTTGTGGACCTTGAAGGTGGGGTCGGCGTGCGTCGTCGGGTGCGAGTCCTCGAAGCAACCGCCCTGGTCGATGGCGATGTCGACGAGTACCGAGCCCGGCTTCATCCGCGAGACCAGTTCGTTGGAGACCAGGTGGGGGGCCTTGGCTCCCGGCACCAGGACGGCGCCCACGACGAGGTCGGCGTCCAGGACGGCGCTCTCGATGGCCTTCTTGTTGGAGGTCAGGGTCTCCATGTGGCCGTGGTAGATCGCGTCGACGTACCGCAGCCGCGGGACGCTGATGTCGAGCAGCTTGACGCGGGCGTGCATGCCGAGGGCGATCTGGGCGGCGTTGAGGCCCGCGATGCCGGCCCCGAGGATGACGACGCTGGCGCCGCGAACACCGGGAGTCCCGCCGAGCAGCACGCCGCGGCCGCCCTGCGCCTTCATGAGGGCATAGGCGCCGACCTGGGGGGCGAGCCGGCCGGCCACCTCGGACATCGGGGCGAGCAGCGGCAGGCTGCGGTCGGGCAGTTCGACCGTCTCGTAGGCGATGCCGGTGACCTTGCGCTTGCACAGTTCCTCGGTGAGCGGCTTGTCGGCGGCGATGTGCAGGTAGGTGAACAGTGTCTGGCCCTCCTGCATGAGGTCGTACTCGGAGTGGATCGGCTCCTTGACCTTGAGGATGAGTTCGGCGTTCTTCCACACCGTCGCCGCGTCGTCGATGATCTGAGCGCCTTCGGCGGCGTATTCGTCGTCATGGATGGAGGAGCCCTCACCGGCTCCCTTCTGGACCATGACCTCGTGACCGTGCGCGACCAGCTCGTGGACGCCGGCGGGGGTGATGGCGACGCGGTACTCGTGGTTCTTGACTTCGGCGGGGATACCAACCTTCACGACGGCACTCCTTGTCAGAGATCTCTGCCCGGGGAAGGCTCCGTTGCCTCCGGGTTCAGCCGGCTCTCGTGGAGCCGTCTTCGAGTGTAGGACTGGCCTTTTCGCTGCTTTCGGCCACCCCCCTCGGTAGCGAAGGGTTCGACGTGGACACCACGCGTGGGTGCCGGTCCTCGTCCGGGGGCTGCCACGTGGCCGCGTCGACCGGGAACTGGTCGCCCGACCGGATGTCCTTGATCTGGTCCTCGCCGGGCCCGCCGTCGGCGTCGCCACGGGCCGGGAACCAGACGTACGGGATGCCCCGGCGTTCGGCATACCGGATCTGCTTGCCGAACTTCGCTGGGACGGGCGCTACCTCGCAGGCAATCCCGTTGCCGCGCAACGTGGTTGCGATCTCCAGCGCGCGCGGCCGGGCCGCCTCGTCGTTCAACGCGACGAGCACGCAGGCCGGGGTGGAGCGGGTCGCGGTCAGCGCGCCCTGTTTGATCAGCAGCCCGAGCAGTCGGGACACCCCGATCGAAATGCCCACCCCCGGGTAGCTGACCTTGCCGTCGGACGCCAGCGAGTCGTAGCGGCCACCCCCGGCGACCGCCCCCCACGACTCGAACCCGACCATCCGCACCTCGTAGACCGTCCCGGTGTAGTAGTCCAGGCCACGGGCCAACTTCAGGTCCGCCCGAACCCGCCCCGGCGCGTGTGCGGCCCCCGCCGCCACGACCGCGGCCAGCGACGCCAGCCCGTCGGTCAGCGCCGGATCGTCCACGCCCAACTCGCGCACCCGGTCCACGAACCCCACGTCGGCAGCAGAGATCTCGGCCAGGTCGAGACAGCGCTGGGCCTGGTCGGGGGTACACCCGTTCTCGATGAGCATCGCCCGCACGGTCTCCACCGGCAGCTTGTCGAGCTTGTCGACGATCCGCAGGGTCCCGGCGATGTCGGCGATCCCGATGCCCCGGTAGAAGCCCTGCGGGATGCGCCGGTCGTTGATGTTGACGACGTAATCACCGACCGGGAGGCGGTCGAAGACGTCGGTGAGGACCAGCGGCATCTCGATCTCGTACTGCGGCGACAACTGCCCGACGTCGACGACGTCGATGTCGCACTGGGTGAACTCGCGGTAGCGGCCCTCCTGCGGCCGTTCGCCGCGCCACGACTTCTGCATCTGGTACCGGCGGAACGGGAAGTCGAGCTTGCCGGCATTCTCCAGGACGTACCGCGCGAACGGGACGGTCAGGTCGAAGTGCAGCCCGAGGTCGGCGTCCCTGACGCCGTCGGCGCCGGCCGCCAGCCGCGAGATCGCGTAGATCTCCTTGTCGGCGTCCCCACCCTTGCCGAGCAGGCGTTCGACGGGTTCGACGGCGCGGGTTTCGATCGAGCAGTACCCGTGGAGTTCGAAGACCTCACGGATCACGTCGAGGAAGTGCTGTTCGACGATGCGTTCGGCGGGGAGGAACTCCAGGAAGCCACTGATCGGGGTCACTTTGCTCACGAGCGCCGATTCTCCCAGGTCTGCGGGAGTGCCGTCCCGCGCGGAGTGCCGTTCCGCCGAGTGGCGGCCCGTGTCCCGACGGGTGGGTCAGAGGCCGCGCAAGAAGGGATTCGTATGCCGTTCGCGTCCGATCGTGGTCATCGGACCGTGGCCGGTGAGGACGAGGGTGTCGTCGGGCAGCGGCAGGATCACGTTCTTCAGGGAGCGGTTCATGGCGGCCTCGTCGCCGCCGGGCAGGTCGCAGCGCCCGATCGACCCGGCGAAAAGCACGTCCCCGCCGACCAGGGTGCTGGACAGGTCGGCGTTGATCCCATCCGGCACCTCCGGCATACGGAACATCGCCGATCCCTCGGTGTGCCCGGGGGCGTGCAGCACGGTGACCTTCAGGCCCGCCACCTCCAGTTCGGCGCGATCGGTGACGGTGACGACGTGGTCCGGTTCGCGCCAGGTGGCGGCCCGGCCGAACTGCTGTTCGAGCATGAACCGCAACTCCGGGTCGACCTGATCCATCGGGTTGACCAACCGGTACCGATCGTCGACGTGGATATAGGCGCCGGCCGTGCCCCCGCATACCGGCGTGACCGACCAGACATGGTCGATGTGACCGTGGGTGAGGAGCACGGCCACAGGCTTCAGCCGGTGTTCGGCGACGATCTCGGCCACCGTCTCGGCCACCCCGATACCCGGATCGACGACGATGCACTCCTCTCCTTCGCCTGGCGCCAGGATGAAACAGTTCGTGGCGAAGGCGGCGGCGGGGAATCCGATGGTCAACACGGCCAGAGCCTACCGCCGGACCGCGTGGAGCCGGTTCCGCCGGCGCAGGGGGTCGCGTGCGCGGCGCGGACGACCGGCCGGCCACAATTGACGAGCTCGTAACGTCAGCGTGCTGACCGGGGGCGGACGTTTCCCTAGACTGGCTGGGCACGCGGCCCCCTACCCGGTCGGAGTGCCCGGTGGGACCTGCCTGAGGTATGCCGGTGGGAAGGTGCGAGGAGCGACGAGTGACCAAGGCCCAGGAGCGGGCGCGTGAGCGGCGGCGCTATGAGAAGCGGCAGCTCATCGAGGCGGAACGGGCGGCACAGCGGCGGCGCAACCGGCAATCCCTCGCGGTCGCCGGTGCGGCGGTGGTTGTCGTCGGCGGCTTCGTCGCATTGGCCATGAAGTTGGGTTCGTCGTCCGATGACACGCCCGGCCAGAGCGTGACCGCCGCGGCCAACACCGGCTTGCTGGCGGGCCAACAGGTGCTCGCCGGATGCTCGACTCCCCCGCCGTTGCAGACCACGCCGAAGCAATTCACCGCGGTGCCGAACAAGGCGACGGCCGCCGGTAAGACCTTCGAGGCCAAGGTCACGACGAACTGCGGGGTGATCACCATGCAGCTGGACGGGACCAAGGCTCCGCAGACGGTGGCGTCGTTCCTCGCTCTCGCCAAAGACGGATACTGGTCGCCCAGCCCGTGTCACCGGCTCACCACCGAGGGAATCTTCGTCCTGCAATGCGGCGATCCGACCGGGACAGGTTCGGGCGGACCGGGCTACACCTACGGCATCGAGAACGCGCCGCCGTCCGGTGACTACCCGCCCGGCACGCTGGCGATGGCCCGGACCAGCGACCCCAACTCCAACGGTGGCCAGTTCTTCGTGGTCTACAAGGACACCAAGTTGCCGACGGAGGGCGGCGGGTACACCATCTTCGGGAAGGTGACCAGTGGTCTGGACCTGGTGAACAAGATCGCCGCGGCGGGTTCGCTCCCCACCGCATCAGGGTCCACCGCCCCCGTCGCCCCCATCAGCATCGTGAGTATCGCTGTGACCGAGAAGAAGGCCTGAGCTGTGACCCAATACCCCGCCTCCCCCGCTCCGCTCGCCGACGACGCGTCGCCGGAGGCCATCGAGGTTCACGAGGAATCCTCGGCCACGCCTGCCGACACAGTCGCCTCCGAGGAACCCGGTTCGGCTGAGCCCGTCGTGGCGGAGTCGGCTTCTGACGAACCCGTTGCTGAAGAGCCGGCTTCTGACGAACCCGTTGCTGAAGAGCCCGTTTCTGAAGAGCCGGCTTCCGACGTGCCCGTCTCTGAGCAGCCCGTGGCGGTCGGACCCGAGTCG
>JBDIAR010000062.1:0-17533 GCA_039812545.1 Dermatophilaceae bacterium
TGACGACAAGGTAGAGCCCGGTGTTACGCTGCGCTGCGCCCCGACACAGGTAGCTAACGGTCCGTCAGACGCCATCGGCGCCTACTATTGCCCGCGGGTGGGGAATCCACCGACACAGTTCTTATACCTGATAGCGACCCACGCGCCGTAGCTTTAGCGCGAGAGAGGTCCAGGCTTCCAAGATCGGTGGCCGCCAAGCTGACCGACCGGAAGGCCCGCAGTGGCGCCAGCAACGCCTCGGCGGCGGGGGAGGCACCTCTCCGCCACACCGGCATTCAGCACCCGCCCAGCTCCGCCGGCTGGGTCGGTGAGTTGCGGGTATGCGGTGGGGCGGGCGACGAGAATCGAACGTGCCTACCCACTTTGGGTGTGGGACCTCGCCGTCCGCTCGCGGCGGTGCGACTCCCTCGTCGGTGCCGGGTCGCCGCGATGAAGTGGCGTTGCACCCGAATAGCATTGGATGATATCGTGATATCTAGCCCTCAGGAGGTGTACGTATGACCGACATTCTGATCCGGGGTCTGTCCGCTGAGGCTGTTGAACGCATCGACGAAGGGGCCGCTGCGCAGGGGCTGTCCCGCAACGAATTCCTGCGTCGGCATTTCGAGCTGGCCTTGCCGACGGACCGCGCGACGGCGGTCACGTTGGAGGATCTGCAGCGTGCATCGGACGCCGCGCGCGATCTGCTTGATGGGGACCTGATGCATCGCGCTTGGGCGTAGGGCATGGCCACATCCGCTTGGCTGATTGACAAGTCCGCCTACGCCCGGTTGGCGCGCGCGAGCGACGTTGGTCAATGGCTGACCCGCATCCAGCGCGGGGTGGTCCGCATCAGCACTGTGACACGGTTGGAGATCGGCTACTCATTTCGAACCGGAGCCCAAGCTCATCGAGAAGTCGCGGAGCCGCCGCTATCGCTGCTCCCAGTGGAGTACCTCACGCCGGCCATTGAGGACCGGGCGGTCGAGATCCAACTACTTCTCGCCGATCGTGGCCAGCACCGCGCCCCGTCGATTCCCGACCTGCTGATTGCAGCGACCGCCGAGAAAGCCGGGTTGACCGTCCTGGCGGTAGACAAGGACTTCGACCTCATCGCCGAAATCACCGGTCAACCCGTTGAAACTCTGTCCTGCGTCGACGGCTGATCGTTCCGCCGTCCCCATCCCGAATGGCGCGAGCGGCGGTGGCCTGGGATGGGCATCGTGATTGGGATGAGGCTGAGCCCGAGGGTTGCGCCCCGGGGCAGTGGGCATTCAGGTCGACCAGAGCGGTTACCCCCGGGCGGAGTTGACGGCATACGCTGAACTGTCGAGAGGGGTGGCGGATGGGGCGGGTCTGGTTCGGGGCACATTGTTGGGTGCGGCGATGGTGGTGGCCGCCTGCGTCGCGCGAAATGCATCAAGTGCGGCGATGTCGCTCGGATTCACAGCGATGGCCCTGGCCAACTGCCATGCCCGGCGACCGTTCATACCGAAGACGTGGGTGCCGTCGACGTTTCGAAACACGACGGCTGACAAGGCGCTGCTCGCCGTTTTCGCGGTGAGCTTTCTGCCGACCGCGGTGCTGTCGTACACCGGGCACGTCCCCTTGGCACGAGTGCTGATGGGGGTGGCCTTCTTCGCCGCAGCCGCTCAGATCACCCTCGAAGAGCGGCATCATCGGATGGTGCCCGTCGAGTCGGCGGCAACGAATGGTACCGCTGCGGTACCATTGCCTCGTGGCGATGAATCTCCGACTGACGGATGACCTGAGTGAGGCGCTGCGGCTGAAGGCGCAGCAGGAAGGGCGATCCATGCAAGAGGTCGTCCGGACGGCCATCGAGCACTACGTTTCGGAGCGTCCGCGACGCCTCGCAGCCGCGATCGACCGAGTGCGATCTGAGGACCGCGAGCTCCTCGAGCGTCTGAGCAGGTGAACAACGAGCAACTCGACTATCTGTCGATCGAGGATCTGCTGGAGATCGCGGCCGCAGTGGTAGGGGATGTCACGGTCACAGATCCGGGCCTGCTCGCCTCGGCCGCGGCCCGCCCTTTGATGAGCGTATTCGGTGCCGACGCGTACCCGACCTTCGAGGAAAAGGCGGCCGCGTTGCTGCATTCGCTGGTGCGCAACCACACCTTGCTGGATGGGAACAAACGACTGGCCTGGGCGGCCACCAGGATCTTCTGCCTGCTGAACGGACGGGATCTGAGCTATTCCGTTGATGACGCCGAGGCGCTGATGGTCGACGCCGCTACCGGACGATTGGGCGTGCCTCAGATTGCCCCGTGGCTCGCCCGGCGACTGGGTCCAGGACGCTGACCTGCGGGTATGCGGTGGAGCGGGCGACGAGAATCGAACTCGCGTAGCCAGTTTGGAAGACTGGGGCTCTACCATTGAGCTACGCCCGCGGGCGGTGGGACGAGATCCGGTCGCCGGACGCGACTGGGTCGGCGTCGCGACCAGGCGTTAGCCTAATGCCCGCGCCCGGGATGCTCGAAATCCGATGACGACTGCTCTTCGCCGTCCCAGGACCGGCACCGGTCGCCCGGGCGCGACGGGGTATGGCGCAGTTTGGTAGCGCGTCCGCTTTGGGAGCGGAAGGCCGCCGGTTCAAATCCGGCTACCCCGACCCTTGCTCCACGGACCCTGAGCACCCGGCGTTCGGCATACGGGGCCATCTCCGGGGACCGCTAGCATGGTCCCTCGGTGTGCCCAGGCCCGCCGTGCCGTCGTAGTCGAACATCCGTAGTCAATTCCGTGGGAGCCACTTCCGTGAAAAGCGCCGTCGAAACCCTCAGCCCGACCCGGGTCAAGCTGACCGTCGAGGTCCCGTTCGAGGAGTTCCAGCCCAACCTGGACGCGGCCTTCACCTCGATCGCGCAACACATCCAGGTCCCCGGATTCCGCAAGGGCAAGGTCCCAAACCGGATTATCGAGCAGCGCGTCGGGCGGGCCGCGGTCCTCGAAGAGGCGGTCAACTCGGCGCTGCCCGCGTTCTACGGACGGGCGCTGGAGGAGAACAAGGTCGTCCCGCTCGGCCAGCCGGACGTCGAGGTGGAGCGCATCCCCGCGACCGACGGCGAGGACTTCGCGTTCACCGCGGAGGTGGACTGCCGGCCCGAGGTCACGGTCCCCGACTACTCGACGATCGTCGTGGAGGTCGACCCGGTCGCCGTCGACCAGGGCGCCGTCGCCGATCGGCTCGACGGGCTGCGGCACCGGTTCGGCACGCTCAAGGCCGTCGACCGGCCCGCGCAGGAGGGCGACTTCCTCACCATCTCGCTGACCGCCACCATCGAGGACGAGGAGATCGACTCGGCCTCCGACCTGTCCTACGAGGTGGGTTCCAAGAACTTCCTCGACGGCCTGGACGAGGCCGTCACGGGCCTGACCGCCGGGGAGAGCAAGACCTTCTCCGCCGAACTCGCCGGCGGCGAGCGCCTGGGCGAGACGGCCGAGTGCACAGTCACCGTGCAGACCGTCAAGGAGCGGGAACTGCCCGAACTCGACGACGATTTCGCCCAGACCGCCTCGGAGTTCGACACCCTGGACGAACTCAAGGAGGACATCGCCAAGCAGGTCGGTGTCGAGTCGAGGTACCAGCAGGGTATGCAGGCCCGCGACAAGGTCCTCGACGCGCTGCGCGAGCTCGTCGACATCCCGGTGCCCGACGGCATCGTCGAGGAAGAGGTCAACCGGCACCTCGAGGGCGAGGGCCGTCTCGAGGACGACGAGCACCGCGCCGAGGTGACCACGAACTCCCGTCAGGCGTTCGCCACCCAGTTCCTGCTCGACGCGATCGTCGAGCAGGAGAAGGTCACCGTGGAGCAGTCCGACTTCGTCGAGTACCTCGTGATGACCGCTCAGCAGTACGGCATGGACCCCAACGAGTTCGCCAAGTTGCTGGACCAGCAGGGCCAGATCCCGATGGTCGTGCAGGAGGTGGCCCGCCGCAAGGCGCTCGCGCACGTCCTGGAACAGGTCACCGTCAAGGACACCGACGGCAATGTCGTCGACCTATCCCTGACCGGCGAGGGCGAAACCCCCGAGGACGCCGAGACGCCGGAGGGCGCCGAGGGCGACGAGTCGGCTGAGGACCAGGGCGGGGACCATGCCGAGGACAAGGGCGAGCAGGACGCCTGAGCCGGCCCCCGGCATACGGGAAGCCGACCGGCCCCCGGCATACGGGAAGCCACCTCGGGCATACCGGCGGAACCCACGGCAGACGACCGACGGTTGTGCGCTGAGGGCGAACACCCGCCCGGAGCGGAATGGACCCCGGCCCGCGTTCGTTAGGCTCAATCGACGGGTGCGATTCCGGCACCGACGATGCACGACGAGCACGACAGGAGACCCTGGTGAGCCAGGCCAACACGAGTCCGATCCGGGCCGCTCGAGACGCCAATCCCAACAGCTTGGACGACCACATCTACAGCCGGTTGCTCAAGGAGCGGATCATCTTCCTCGGCTCCGAGGTGCGTGACGAGAACGCCAACGCGATCTGCGCGCAGATGCTGCTGCTGGCCGCCGAGGACCCGAGCAGCGACATCTGGCTGTACATCAACAGCCCGGGCGGTTCCGTCACGGCCGGCATGGCGATCTACGACACGATGCAGTGGATCCCCAACGACGTCGCCACGGTTGCCATGGGGATGGCCGCGAGCATGGGTCAGTTCCTGCTCACCGCCGGCGCGCAGGGCAAGCGGTATGCCACGCCGCACGCCCGCATCCTCATGCACCAGCCGCTCGGCGGCATCGGCGGCACCGCCACCGACGTGAAGATCCAGGCCGAACTCCTGCTCGCCATGAAGCGTCAGATGGCCGAACTCACCGCCGCCCACACCGGCCAGAGCGTCGAGAAGATCCTGGCCGACTCCGACCGCGACCGCTGGTTCACCGCGGACGAGGCGAAGGCATACGGGTTCGTCGACCACGTGTTCACCCACGCCGGCCAGGCCGCCGGTGGTGCCGGCACCGGGGCCACCCCCAAGGACGTGCCCGCCGACGCGCCGGGCGATGCGCCGGCCAAGCCGGGCAAGGACGAGGAGAAGTGACGATGAGCAAGTCTTTGCACGTGCCGGGTTGGTCCGCGACCGCCGGTATGCCGGCGCAGGGCCGGTACATCCTTCCCCAGTTCGAGGAGCGCACCTCGTACGGGATGAAGCGTCAGGACCCGTACACCAAGCTCTTCGAGGACCGGATCATCTTCCTCGGGGTCCAGGTCGACGACGCGAGCGCCGACGACATCATGGCCCAACTGATCGTGTTGGAGTCCCTCGACCCCGACCGTGACATCCTCATGTACATCAATAGCCCCGGCGGCTCGTTCACGGCGATGACCGCGATCTACGACACGATGATGTACATCCGCCCGGACGTGCAGACCTTCGTCATCGGCCAGGCCGCTTCGGCCGCGGCGGTGCTCCTCGGGGCCGGCGCGCCCGGCAAGCGGTTCGCCCTGCCGAACGCGCGGATCCTGATCCACCAGCCCGCTCTGGCCGGTGGTGACTACGGCCAGGCCTCGGACATCGAGATCCAGGCCAACGAGGTCTTCCGGATGCGCACCTGGCTCGAGGACACGATCGCCAAGCACACCGGCCGATCCGCCGAACAGGTCCGCGACGACATCGAACGTGACAAGATCCTCTCAGCCGATGCCGCCCAGGAGTACGGGCTCATCGACCAGGTCCTGTCCTCGCGCAAGGCGTCCCTGGAGGCCTGAGCGGGTCCGTTCGAGTGGGTATGCCGCCCGTCCACGACGGGGGTATGCCGGGGAGCGTCGCCATGTCCGTCCCGTCCACGCCAGAACCGTCGGAGCAGTCGCCGAGCCCGGCGCAGTCGCAGCCGGCGCAGCCGGAGATCCCGACGCCGGCGAGCAGCGAGCCGCAGTTCGTCTTCCCCGGGCCGTCCGGTGAGGGCGTTCCCGCGCCGGCCGAATCACAGCCCGGGGCGCAGGCCCCATGGGAGGGCGGAACGCCGACCGACCTACCGCCCGAGCGGGTCGGAGTGGGACTGCTGTTCGCCGTCGGCGCGGTGCTCGTGGCGATGGGCCTGACCGTCCTCATCTGGCGGGCCCACTATGTCGCGGCGATCACCAGCTTCGCACTGTCGGCAGGCGCGATCTGGGCCTACCGAAAGGGGTCGGGGGGTCGGCTGGACCGCGGGATCGTCCCTCTCCTCGGGCTCATCGTCGTCGGTCTGGTCGCGTCGTTCTTCGCGTGCGTCGCCTCCGACGCCGTCGCGTATTACGACCAGTACGCCGACCCGGACGCCGTGATGTCCAAGGGCGAGTTCGTGGCGACGGCGATCCGCGACACCGAGGTCTTGGGCGGTTATGGCAAGGAGATCTTCTTCTTCGTGCTCTTCGGAGCGCTCGGTGCGTTCACCTCGCTGCGCTCGCTGATCGCGGTACGAGCGGGGCGGGCCACCGCCTGACCGGTCGGTCGACCATGGTCGCCACCGGCGACGACCGCCCTGACCGGCCCCTTTCTCCCCGGCGCAAGCTGTGGCACCATCCGATGCATGGGACCGGGGGAGCAGTCCGAGTGGACGCCGTCGTACGGCGATTCGCGCTGGCCGAGCGTGATGATGCGCTTCACCGCGTGGATCTTGTCCACCGAGCCCAAACTCATGGCCGACGAGGCGACCTTCCGGGCCACCTACGAGGGCCGCACGTACCCGCAGCCGGCGCCCCCGCCTCTGGCCGTGTCGCTCGCCGCGACGGTCACCCGGGAGCAGGTCGAAGGGCGCCCCGTCCTGATCGTCACCCCCAAGGGCACGCCGTCGCGTTGGCACGTGGTCTACCTGCACGGCGGTGGCTACGTCAGTGACCTGCTGACCCTCCATTGGGAGATCATCTTGCAGGTCGTCCGGCATACCGGCGCCACGGTCGTGGTCCCCATCTACCCGCTCGCCCCCGAACACAGCCACGCAGAGGCCCACGACTGGGTGGAGCAGGTGTACCGGTGGCTGCTGACCCGGTGCGCCCCGGCCGACGTGGTCCTGATGGGCGACTCGGCCGGCGGTGGCCTGGCCCTCGCACAGGCCATGCGGTACCGCGACCGGGGTCTGCCGGCGCCGGCCCGGCTCGTGCTCTTCGCGCCGTGCACCTCGGTCATCCCCGAGAACCCCGAGGTCGACGCCATCGAAGCCCGCGATGTCGTGCTCGCCCGAGCCGGGGGCGCGCTCGCCGGCCGATGGTGGGCCGGCGCCGACGATCCGCGATGCCCGCAGGTCAGCCCGCTGTTCGGGGACCCGGCGGGGCTGCCCCCGATCGACATCTACCAGGGGACCCGCGACATCTTGTGGCCGGACGTGCGCCTCATGGCGGACAAGATCGCCCGGGCGGGCGGGCAGGTGCGACTGTTCGAGTATGCCGATGGCATCCATGTCTTCGTCGGAGCCGCGTTCCTGCCCGAGTCACGGGATGTCTTCGCCCGGATCGCGGCGACCTTCGGTGCGCTCGAACGGCAGCGCCAGCCTGCGACCGACGTGGTGAGCGCGCCACCACTGGTGTTCTCCCGGCAACTGGCTGTCCGGATGCGCGAGCAGAGCACGCCGTGGATCCATCACGTCGGCACCCGTGCCCGACTGCACGTCGCCCGGGCGCGCCGGGCGGCGGGGCGAGCCGATCCGGCATGAGTTGTCCGCTGTCAGCGGACAAGGAGGATTCGAGCGATCTGGTGGCGTGTAATGAGAGGCGAACCTGTCGCCCTGCCGGTAGGTTCGCCTCACGGCCACCCGCCGGGCTCATCGCGGGCGGTCGGACTCCACTGAACGAGCGGGAACACCACGGGAGGGTCGTATGTCACGCCTAGGGGATGGCGGCGATCTGCTGAAGTGCTCGTTCTGCGGGAAGACCCAGAAGCAGGTCAAGAAGCTCATCGCAGGACCCGGGGTCTATATCTGCGACGAATGCATCGACCTGTGCAACGAGATCATCGAGGAGGAACTCGCCGAGGGCACCGACCACGGACTCGACGAGATTCCCAAGCCGCGCGAGGTCTACGACTTCCTCGGCAAGTACGTCATCGGTCAGGATCCCGCCAAGCGGGCGCTCTCCGTTGCCGTCTACAACCACTACAAGCGGGTGCAGGCCGCCGAACACGCGCGCCGCGACGACGACATCGTCGACATCGCCAAGTCCAACATCCTGCTGATCGGCCCGACCGGCTGCGGCAAGACCTACCTGGCCCAGACCCTGGCCCGCCGGCTCAACGTCCCGTTCGCCATCGCCGACGCCACCGCATTGACCGAGGCCGGCTATGTCGGCGAGGACGTCGAGAACATCCTGCTCAAGCTCATCCAGGCCGCCGACTACGACGTCAAGCGCGCCGAGACCGGGATCATCTACATCGACGAGATCGACAAGATCGCCCGCAAGTCCGAGAACCCCTCGATCACCCGCGACGTCTCCGGCGAGGGCGTCCAGCAGGCCCTGTTGAAGATCCTCGAAGGCACCGTCGCCTCCGTCCCGCCGCAGGGCGGCCGCAAGCACCCGCATCAGGAGTTCATCCAGATCGACACGACGAACGTGCTGTTCATCGTCGGCGGGGCATTCGCGGGGCTGGAGAAGATCATCGAGACCCGCACCGGCAAGGGCGGCCTGGGCTTCGGTTCCGACCTGCGCCTGCCGCAGGAAGCCGCCGAACAGTTCGAGAAGGTCGAGCCCGAGGACCTGGTCCGATTCGGTCTGATCCCCGAGTTCGTCGGCCGGTTGCCCGTCATCACGACGGTGTCGCCGCTGGGCCGCCAGGCCCTCATCGACATCCTCGTCAAGCCGACCAACGCGCTGGTCAAGCAGTACCGCAAGATGTTCGAGCTGGACGGCGTGGACCTGGAGTTCTCCGAGGACGCGCTGGAGGCGATCGCCGACCGAGCCCACAAGCGGGGCACCGGCGCCCGCGGGCTGCGCGCCAGCATGGAGGACATCCTGCAACCGGTGATGTTCGACATCCCCAGCGACGACGACATCGTCAAGGTCGTCGTGACCGGCGACGTCGTCCGGGACCGCGCCGAACCCCGCGTCATCCGTCGCGAGGTGCCGCCGGCCCGCTCCCGTCGGCCGGCTCGTAAGGAATCCGCCTGACCGAGCGCGGGGCGGGTATGCCGTTCCGTCCTGTTGTCGGGGATCTCGTCCCCGTCCAGCAGTCCGCAGTGACGTGTGGGGCCGCAGCATTGACCGTGGCGCGGATGATGGCCAACCCGGCCCTCGCCGCCTGGCTGTCCCAGGATCCGCAGCCGCCCTCCCGGTTCGCCGCCTACGAACGCCGCGTCCACGCCCGGACCACGGCCCTGCGCGGCCCCACCGGTCGCCTCGAACCGCCGTGGCCTCGGGCCCTCGGTACCCCGCCGTGGGGAGCCGCCCGAGAACTCGAGTTGCACATCGCACCGGTCGGCACGGCATACCGGGTCCGCTGGATCAGGCGAGCCGACAGCCCGACCCTGACCGGCACCTTCGCCCGGCTGAGCGCGGGCGCCGCACTCGGCTATCCGTCCCTGATCTACCTCGGCAGTGCCCTGCTACCGCGTCACGTCGTGCTCGTGGCCGGACGCGCCGAGCCGCGCACCCTGGCCGTGTACGACCCCAGCAGCGATCGGGTTCTGTCGCTGGCCGCGGATCGATTCCGGTCGGGGCGCTTCCAGATCGCCGGCTGGGACACGCTGTGGTGCGTCGTCGAGCCGCGGGTCACCCCTCACGCCGGCACGTCCTGATCGGTGCCGACCAGCCACAGCCAGCCGGCCACGACGAGCAGCGCGGCGCCGACGACCACCGGATAGCCGGGCGGCTGAGCGGCATACAGGGACGCGCAACCGAGCGCGACGAGACCCACGAGCCCGGCGACCACGAGCAGTCGGCGGATCGTCCGCACCACGAGTGCGCGGGTCAGCTGCCCGTCGCGCGGACCCAGCGCCGCCAGGGCGAAAGCGGTGTGGGCGACGAGCAGCACGAGCGCCGCCGGCAGCGCCCACCAGGTGAACCGGGTCGTCACGGTCAACGCCCACCAGACCAGCAGCGCGCCCCACCCCAGCAGCGGGACCGGCGTCTCGGGTACCCGGGCCATCGCGGCCGCCCCGACGGCGGCGAACCCCAACCCCCACCCGTCCACCGATCCACCGGCGGCTCTCAGGCAGCCGAGGAACCCCAGGACGAGGACGATCTGTATCGCGAACAGCACGACCCGGTCTCGGCCCCATGCCTCGGCGAGGCCGACCCGCAGCAGCCGCCGCCCGGCGATCGCCCGGGTCATCGCCGCGCCACCCGAGGGGTGCGGGCCCGGCGGGCGACGTCGCGCAAGATGGTGTCCAGACTGCCCCAACCCTGCCAGCGAACGACCGGTATGCCGACCGAGCGCAGATCCGCGATGGCTCCGGCCCGGGCCAGCAGCAGGACGCGCCACGCGCAGGCGAGGTCGGCCGCGGACACCCCGCCCGGAAGCTCAGCCGCCTGCCAGGTCGCCACCGCGCCCAGGCCCTCCGGGCAGGTGTCCACGACCACCGTGGTGAACCCGCGCGCCCCGATTCCCGCGATCACCGAGGTCATCGACGGATCGGTCAGCGGAGTCAGCACGAGGACCAGCGAGGGCGAACCGAGCGCCATCAGCGCGGCCCGACCGTCGTCGAAGCGGTCGCTGCCGGGTTCGATCCGGGCCAGGACGTCGAGGATCTGGCCGAGTTGACTCTGGCCGCTGCGCGCCTTGAGCCGGGGGCTGCGGGCCCCGACGACCCGGACGGCGACGCGGTCACCGACCCGCAGGTAGTGCTCGGCCAGTGCGGCCGCGGCTCGCACCGTCAGGTCCAGGCTGGTCGGGGTACGACCGGCTCGGCCCGCCGTGATCCCCGTGTCGGTGAAGGCGTCCAGGACGAGCAGCACATGCGAGTCGCTGTCGGCGAAGGTCGAGGTCACGTGCAGCCGTCCGGTGCGTGCGGAGGCCGCCCAGTGGATCCGGCGCAGCCGGTCGCCGGGATGGAACGGACGGATCGTGTCGAACTCGCTCCCACCGCCCGGGCGGCTGGAGCGGTTGACGCCGAGCAGGCCCGCGGCGTGGGGGACCGGTGCCTGCTGGTCGAAGGGCGCCCGGGCCGGCAGCACGATGAGTGCCTCGCCGGGCAATTCGATGGGCGCGCTGCGGTAGGCGAACCACGGGGACAGGACGCGCGCCACGACCGGGCCGACCACCGGCATACCCCAACGATCGGCCCGGACCGACAGCTGCGCCACGGCTCGGCGATCACCGTCGGCCGCCGTCGCCCCTGCCGTCGCCATCGAGGCCGGCGCGATCAACCAGCCGCGGCGTGGGTCGAACTCGACTCGCGGCTCTTCGACCACCCGCGCGGTCAGCAGGTCGGCGCCGGGTGGCAGGGTCGCCTCGATCGTCAACGACGTGGTCTCGCCCTCGCCGATCCGGCGGCGGCCGAGCCGGGTGCGCACGGTTGCGGCCGAACGCGGTCGGGTCACCATTCCCCAGGTGGCGACCACCAGCATCGGCATCGCCAGGACCAGCAGGTCCGGGCGACCGAGCGCCAGGGCGGCCACCGTGCCGAGCGCCCCGAGGGCCACCGCCCGGATCTGGGCGGATGTCACGAGGAAGGGTGCCTGCGACATCGGCGCCGGCCTCATCGAGCGGCGGTCGGCGGCGAGGGCACGCTGGCCAGCAGCGAGGCGACCACCGACACCCCCGAGACCTTGCTCATCCACAACTCGGGGACGACCGTGATCCGGTGGGCCAGCGCCGGGATCGCCACCGCCTTGACGTCCTCGGGCAGCACATAGTCGCGGCCGGCCAGAACGGCATACGCGCGGGAACACAGCATGAGCGCGAGAGCACCGCGCGGGGAGGCGCCGAGCAGCACCTGCGGATGACTGCGGGTCGCCGTCGTCAGCGCCACGCAGTACTCGGCGACGCTGCGTTCCAGGTCGATCGTCTCGACGGCCCGCTGGACCGCGATGAGTCCCGCGGCGTCGGTGACGGGGTCGAGCCGTTGCTCCTCGTGTCGGCGCAGGATTCGTTGCCGCAGGATCTCCAGTTCGTCGTCCTGGCTGGGGTACCCGAACGAGACGCGCAGCATGAAGCGGTCCAGTTGCGCCTCCGGCAGCGGATAGGTGCCCTCGTATTCGACCGGGTTCGCGGTGGCCAGGACGTGGAACGGCGCTGCTAACGGGAAGGTCTGCCCCTCGACGGTCACCTGACGCTCCTGCATCGCCTCCAGCAGCGCGGCCTGGGTCTTCGGCGGGGTGCGGTTGATCTCGTCGGCGAGCAGGATATTGGTGAAGACCGGGCCGGGCCGGAACTCGAACCGGCCATGACCCTGGTCGTACACGAAGCTGCCGGTCACGTCGCCGGGCAACAGATCCGGCGTGAACTGGGCGCGTTTGAAGTCCACCCCGAGCGCCTGGGCGAAGGACCGCGCGGCCAACGTCTTGCCCAGTCCCGGGAAGTCCTCCAGCAGGACGTGGCCGCCGGCGAGGATCCCGGCCAGCACCAGGGTCAACGCGTCGTGCTTGCCGACGACGGCCTGCTCGACGCGTCGCAGGACGGTGCGGGCCAGGTCGCCGGCGGTCGCCAGATCCATCGCGTGATCCATCGCGTGATCGATGGCCGAGTCGATGGGCGAGTCGATGGGCGGGTGTGCGTCGTCGGTCATAGCTGCTCGATTCGGTCGAGGACGGTGGTCAACCTTTCGGTGTCCAACAGATCGGGTCGCGGCCCGCGGGTGACGAACCGGACCAGGTCGTCGTCCAGCAGTTCCGGCCAGGGGGCGGTGGTGGCCCGCGTCCGGCCGTGGCGTTGGGCGAGCCGATGCCGTATGCCGGTGACGAGTTCGGTATGCAGGTCGGCGAGGACCTGGTCGGCGCGAGCCGGGTCGACGCGGGCCTGGGCGAGTCGACGGGCCAGCGCGACCGCCCGGTCGTCGGTGCGGGAGGCCCCGGTGAGCGGCTCGCGATAGGGCGGCGGCCAGCCGAGCCGGCCGGTTCGGGGTTCGCGGTCGATGACGTACCAGAACGCCAGACATCCGGCGACGAACCCGGGCACGGCGATCTCCAACCGGGTGTGCAGCCGCAACGCCGCATCCGCCGCCGCGAAGCCGGCGACCGCAAGGACCACGATCCTGGTCCGCCGGCCCCAGCGGGTGCCCAGCCGGCGGCGCAGGTCCGCGGAGCCCATCACCGGCTCGCCAACTCGTGGGTGTCCCGACGCGCCCGGGTCACGGCGATCCGCTCCAGGTCCGCGTCGAGTCGGTCCAGGTATGCCTGGGCGTGCGCGCGGGCCTGCTCGTCCATCGGATGGCGGGAGTAGCGAGCTTCGCGATACAGGTCCGCCAGGCCGGCGATCGCCGTGTCGTCCAGTGGCCAGGACGCCAAGACGCGCTCGGTGTATTCGGTCGACGTCAGCGCCGGATCCCGTCCCATCCCGAGGCCGGCGACCGCCACCTCCAGGGCCAGCCAGCAGGCCACGATCCCCTCCGCGGCCGTCCCCTCCTGGAGGAGTCGGCGGCGGTGCGGTGAGCCGGCCGCCAGGTCGAGCGCGCCCGGGGGGAGGTCGTCGAGGGGGTCCAACCGGGGCTGCGGCTCGGGCGCGGTCCGGGTCAGCCGGGGCAGGGCGCGCACGATCGCGAAGCCGAGCGCGACGATCCCGGCCGCAGCCGCCACCAGCAGGAGCCCGGTGCCGACATGGGCCAGCCACGCGGGCACCGCGAACGGTTCGGCGCCCTGTCCCGGTGGGGGTTGGGCGCCCGCCGGGACATCCAGGGACGGTTCCGGGCTGGGTTGGTCCTGCTCACCGGGACGAAGCGGCGGCAGCGACTCACTGACCAGGCCGACCGTGACGCTCGCACTGGCATACACCAAGGTGACCACGGCCAGGATCGCCAACCCCACCAGCCACGGGAGAGGTGTTCTCGCGCGCGGGACCCCACCCTTCATACCGCCAACCTACGGTGCCGCGCAGGTCCTGCCTAGCGCTGCCGTCCGGCCTGTTGAGTCGGCCCGGTGGGTCGGGCGGGCGGTCAGGGCTGCGCGGGGGCCAGTTCGACGGCGGTCACCGTGAGCCCCGTGCCGTCGGTGCCGTCCGTGCCGTCGCCGGCGCCGATCTCCTCGTATGCCAGTGCCGAGATCCGTCCGGCGGCGCGCAGGTCGGTCTCGGCGGCCCGGACCCGGGCGACGTCGGCGGCCGAACCGGACACCGTCATCGAGGCGACCTCGGCGCGCATGCCGACCTTGGCCTCGGACTTGGCCCGCCGGACGCCGGCGAGCGCGGCCGACACCGCCGTGAGCTGGCCGGCGTCACCGCCGGACGGGAGTTCGCCGGTCGCGGGCCAGCTCGCGACGTGGATCGACCCGTCGTGCCACCACGACCAGACCTCTTCGGTCACATAGGGCAGGATCGGGGCGAACAGCCGCAGCATGACAGTCAACCCGAGTCGGAGTGCCGCACGCGCCGACAGCGTTGCGGCCGAGGGGTTTTCGTCGCCGGCCCCGTAAGCGCGTTCCTTCACCAGCTCCAGGTAGTCGTCGCAGAACGACCAGAAGAAGGATTCCGTCAACTCCAGCGACCGGGTGTAGTCCCAGCCGTCGAAGCCGCGAGTGGCCTGGTCGACGACCTCGCGCAGGCTCGCGAGCATCGCCAGGTCGAGGGGTTCGGTGACCAGGGCCGCGAGGTCGGCGGCGTCCGTTCCGGCCGTTTCGGCGCCCGTGGCGTGCACGTCACCGAACGAGAGCGCGAACTTGGTGGCGTTGAGGATCTTGATGGCCAGCCGGCGGCCGACCTTCATCTGCCCGGTGTCGAACGCCGCGTCGGTGCCCAGGCGCCCGCTGGCCGCCCAGTAGCGGACCGCGTCGGCGCCGTGGGCCTGCACCATCCCCTCGGGGGTCTCGGCATTGCCCTTGGACTTGGACATCTTCTTGCGGTCCGGGTCGAGAATCCAGCCGGAGATGGCGGCATTGGTCCACGGCACGGTGCCGAACTCGTGGTAGGCCCGCACGACGGTCGCGAACAGCCAGGTGCGGATGATGTCGTGCGCCTGCGGGCGCATGTCCATCGGGAACAGCTTGTCGAAGAGTTCGGTGTCCCCGCGCCAGCGCAACGCGATCTGCGGGGTCAGTGACGAGGTGGCCCAGGTGTCGAACACGTCGGGGTCGCCGACGAAACCCCCTGGCTTTCCTCGCTGTTCGGCCGTGTACCCGGTCGGCGTCTGGGTCGACGGGTCAACCGGCAACTCGTCCTCGCGCGGCACGAGCACCCGGTCGTAGTCCGGTTCGCCGTCCTCGTTAAGGGCGTACCAGACCGGGATCGGCGGACCGAAGAAGCGCTGGCGGCTGATCAGCCAGTCGCCGTTGAGGCCGCGCACCCAGTTCTCGTAACGGGCCCGCATGAACGGCGGATGCCAGTCGATCTTGCGCCCCTGGGCGACCAGCGCCTCGTTGAGGTCGGCATCCCGGCCGCCGTTGCGGATATACCACTGGCGGGACGTGACGATCTCCAGCGGCTTCTCGCCGCGCTCGTAGAAGTTCGCCTTCCGCTGGGTGGGGACAGGTTCGCCGTCCAGGTCGCCGCTGGCGCGCAGCGCCTCCACGACGGCCGCGCGGGCGGCGAAGGTCGTCGCGCCCGCCAGCTTGTCGGCATACAGGCTCTCCCCGGGCAGACCGAGCAGCCATGGGGGAGTGTCGGATTGGAGCCGGCCCGAGCGGGTGATGACCGAGCGCATCGGCAACTGCAACTCACGCCACCAGATGACGTCGGTCAGGTCGCCGAAGGTGCAGCACATCGCGATGCCCGCGCCCTTGTCCGGCTCGGCCAGATGATGCGCCACCACCGGCAACTCGACCCCGAACAACGGCGAGGACACCGTCGTGCCGAACAGGTCGGCATACCGCTCGTCGTCCGGGTGGGCGATGAGCGCGACGCACGCGGCGAGAAGTTCGGGTCGGGTCGTCTCGATGTGGACCGGCGACCCGTCGGGCCGGTGGAAGGCCACCCGGTGGTAATGCCCCGGGTAGTCCTTGGCCTCCAGTTCGGCCTGGGCGACGGCGGTCTGGAAGGTCACGTCCCACAGCCCGGGGGCCTCGGCCGTATACGCCTCTCCCCGAGCGAGATTGCGCAGGAACGCCTGCTGGCAGGTGGCGATCGACTGGTCGTCGATGGTGCGGTAGCTCGTGGACCAGTCCAGCGAGAAACCCATCCGGCGGAACAGCGACTCGAACGCCTTCTCGTCCTCGACGGTGAGTTCCTCGCACAGTTCGAGGAAATTCGCCCGGCTCACCGGCTGCTGGTCGGCGGCCTTGACCGACTTCACGTCGCCCCGGTGCGGCGGCTGGAAATCCGGCACGTACGGCAACGACGCGTCGCCGCGCACGCCGTAGTAGTTCTGGACCCGCTTCTCACTCGGCAGGCCGTTGTCGTCCCACCCGATCGGGTAGAACACGTGCGCACCCGTCATCCGCTTGTACCGCGCCATGCAGTCGGTGTGCGTGTAGGAGTACACATGTCCGACGTGCAGGCTGCCGCTGGCGGTCGGCGGCGGGGTGTCGATGGCGAAGATCCGCTCGCGCGGCGCGGCCAGCGCGGCCGCCCGGTCGAAGGCGTAGGTGCCCTGCTCCTGCCATACCGCGCCCCACTTGTCCTCGAGGCCGTCGACGGACGGCTTGTCGGGGATGCGCGCGGCGGACTGGCGGGGTTCGGTCATGGCGCGCATCATCCCATTGCGCCGGTATGCCGATCCAATCCGTTTCCTCCCGTCGCCGGCCCTGTCCGCCCGCCGGTCCGCCCGCCTGTCCGCCTGTCCGCCGGCCGGTTCCCGGCGACTACCGGTCCGTCGGGCCGAAGGTGGGCATCAGGGCGAACATCGGCGAGGCGTCCCTCGTCCGGTAGAACTCGACCATCGCCGCATTGAACTCGGCTCGCGCCGCGGCCGGGACGCTGATCCCGTCGAAGCCGTGCGTGAGCAGCTGGCCGTTCATCATCGCCCGACCGGTGCGTCTGTTGCCGTCGAAGTAGAACTGTTGCAGCGCCGCGAACAAGAAGTACCCGACGGCTTGCCCGTGAATCGTGTCGATCGTCGCCAGTTCGGCCAGACCGGCGGCATACAGGTCCCGCAGATTGGCGCCGCCCGGCTCGGTGGCCGGCGGCGTATGCCGACCATGGATGCCCAAATACACCGACGGGGTAGCGGTTTCCGTCCCCTCGCCACGGAATCGGCCCGCCTCCAGGGCCTCGTCCCGGGCGATGAGGTCGTGCAGCCGGTCGCTGACCTCCTTCGTCAGGGCGAAGGCGCCGCTGTCCACGAGCCGGGCCAACTCGCGGGCGGACGAGGCAAGTCCCAGTACCTGGCGTTCTGCACTTCGGGATACGTGAACGGGTTCCCCTCCAATTGTGCCGCGTCCCAAACGAATTCAGGCAGGGTACGGGTGTAGCGCCAGAGAACCCGACGCGCCGGGCGCGCAGGTCGTGGCGCGGGGGATCTGCCTGCAAGGATGGGGGGTATGCCCGTGGTCAGTCCCAGCGTCGCCGACGACATCGAACTCCAGGTGCAGGGCGGGATCGCCCGCATCGTC
>JBDIAR010000063.1:0-17398 GCA_039812545.1 Dermatophilaceae bacterium
CCGGCTGAGCTGTCCCTACCCCGGCTGAGCTGTCCCTACCCCGGCTGAGCGTATGCCGGTGAGTCACCGGCCGCCTCAGCCGCCGACGTGGATCCGGTCCACGCGTGGCGCGATCTGGCAGGTGACCTCGTAGGAGATCGTGCCCAGCGTCCTGGCCCAATCGTCGGCGTCCCACGTCTGCTCCCCACTGCGCCCGAGCAGGACGACCTCGTCACCGGGTTGGTGCGACGACCCCGGACCGAGATCCACCATCGACTGGTCCATGCACACCCGACCGACGACGGGGAGGGCCGCGCCGTCGATCAGGACGGTCCCCCGGTTGGAGAACAGCCGGTTGAAACCGTCGGCGTACCCGGCCGGGAAGGTGCCGATGACGGTGTCCTCGGGGGCGGTCCACGTGCCGCCGTAACCGATCGGCGTCCCGGCTGCGACCTGCTTGACGAAGGAGAGCCGGGTGGCGACGGTCATCGCCGGCCGCAACGCGATGGTGCGCGGGGTCGTGGCATCCGGGTAGTACCCGTAGCTCATGATCCCGGGCCGCACCATGTCGTAGCGAGCGCCCGGATGCCCAAGAATGCCGCCGGAATTCGATGCGTGGACGAGTTCCACCCGTCGACCGATCCGGTCCTGGATCGCCGCCACCACCGCATCGAAGCGGGCCAACTGGTCGCGCGTGAAAGCCCGCCCGGATTCGGCGTCACTGATCGGCAGGTGGGTGAAGATGCCCTGGAGGTCGAGCTGCGCAGACGCCTCGACGGCAGCGGCCAGCTCGGGAGCCCGCTCGACGTCGACCCCCACCCGACCCATCCCGGTGTCCACCTTCAGGTGCACCGTCGCGAGCGAACCCGACTCCCGGCATACCTGCTCCAGCGCCCGGACGGCATGCGGCGAAGCGACGGTCAGGGTCAGCCGGTGGTCGACGGCGTCTCGTAACTCGTCGTCGAAGGCCGGTGACAGCTTGAGGATCGGCAGCGTGATTCCGGCCCGACGCAACTGGATTCCCTCGGGGACGGTCGCCACCCCGAGCCAGTCCGCCACCCCGCTCGCCTCGATCATCCGGGCGACCGCGACGGCGCCGTGCCCGTAGGCGTTCGCCTTCACCGCGGCCAGGACCAGGACGCCCGGGCCGACCGCATCGCGCACCCCCTGGAGGTTGTCGCGAATGGCCCCCAGGTCGACGAAAGCGCGCGTCGGTGACGTCATGGCCCCAGCTTCCCACCGTGGTGACGGCCGCCCATCGTCAGGGGTGCGCTAACGGCTCCCCCTGCTACTTCAAAAATCGCCCGATCGAGCGAAATTGCCGATCCCGGAGCCGATCCGGACCCGGAAATCGCCCGATCGGGCGAAATTGGGGGGCCGCCGCCCGGGCCCGAGGGGCCCCGCGCACCCAAGGCCTCCCGGCCCATCCACGACCGCGGGATCAGCGCCGTCGCCGGACCCGCGTCTCGTCCCACACCGGCTCGTCGGCTTCGTACACCGCGCCGTCGGCGCCGAAGACGAGGAACCGATCGAAGCCGCGGGCGAACCACCTGTCGTGCGTCACCGCCACGACCGTTCCCTCGTATGCCATCAGCCCGTCCTCCAGCGCCTCCGCCGAGTCGAGGTCGAGATTGTCGGTCGGCTCGTCGAGTAGGAGCAGCGTCGCACCGGAGAGTTCGAGCAGCAGGATCTGGAACCGGGCCTGTTGGCCGCCGCTCAACGACTCGAAGGTCTGCTCGCCCGCTCGGGCCAAACCGTAGCGATCAAGCACCCGCGAGGCGTCCTCGCGCGGCATACCGGTGCGGTGCTCGTCACCCCGGTGCAGGACCTCCAACAGGGTTCGGCCGACCAGCTGCGGCTGGTCGTGGGTCTGCGCGAACCACCCCGGGCGCACGCGCGAACCGAGCCGCACGACGCCCTCGTGCGCCACCGGCTGCGGCCGGACGTCGCCGACCGACCGGTGCTCGACGTCCGGGTCGGTGCCGCCCGCGGCCAGCAGCCGCAGGAAGTGCGACTTGCCGGAGCCGTTCGAGCCGAGCACCGCGACGCGCTCCCCGAACCACACCTCCAGATCGAAGGGCCGCATCGAGGCGGGGCCCGTGAGTTCCAGCCGCTGCGCGACGACGGCCCGCTTCGCCGTCCGACCGCCCTTCAGCCGGATGGACACCTTCTGCCGCAACGGGATCGCCTCCGGTGGCCCGACCTCCTCGAACTTCCGCAGCCGGGTCTGGGCGGCTTGGTAACGCGCCGCCATGTCGGAGTTGTATGCGGACTTCTGCTTGTACATGAGCATCTGGGCCCGCAGTTTGGCGTGCTCTTCGTCCCAGCGCCGACGCAACTCCGCCAACCGGTCGTTGCGATCGGCGCGGGCCTGGGCGTAGCCGGCGAACGAGCCCGGGTGAACCCAGACCGAGGCACCCGCGGCACCGGGTTCGATCGTCGCGATGCGGGTGGCGGACCGCTCGATGAGTTCACGGTCGTGGCTGACGAAGAGCACCGTCTTGGCGGTGGCCAGGAGTTGATCCTCCAGCCACCGCTTGCCGGGCACGTCGAGGTAGTTGTCCGGCTCGTCGAGCAGGAGAACCTCCTCGGGGCCCCGCAACAACGCCTCCAACACCAACCGCTTCTGCTCGCCACCGGAGAGGGTGCGGACACCGCGATACTGCGCGCGCTCGTAGGGGGTCCCGAGGGCCGCGACCGTGCAGGTGTCCCAAAGGATCTCGTAGTCGTACCCGCCCGCGTCGCCCCAGTCCACCAGGGCCTGCGCGTATGCCAGTTGGTCCGCCTCTTCGTCGCGTTCCATCATCGCAAGTTCCGCGGCGTCGACCGCCTGCGCGGCCCGGCGGATCTGGGCCGGGGCCACCGAGACGAGCAGATCCCGCACGGTCGTGTCGTCGCGCACCGACCCGATGAACTGGCGCATCACGCCGAGGCCGCCGGAGCGGGTGACGGCGCCGTCGTGCGGCGCGAGTTCACCCGTCACGATGCGCAGCAGGGTGGTCTTGCCGACCCCGTTGGGCCCGACCAGCGCGGTGCGGGCCCCGTCGGCCACCCGCAGGTCGACCCGCGTCAACAGCGGCCGCCCGTCGGGCAGCGACCACGTGATCCCGTTGAGCTCAAGATGACCCACGAAGGGTCATTGTGTGCGGTGGCGACGTTCTTGTCACCCGAGTTCACGAAGTCGGCTGGTAGCGCACGGGATCCACCGAGGCCGCGACGATCTGTCGCAGGTCGTCCAGGCCACCCTCGACCCAGCCGAGCGTGCGCCCCTGGACGAGCACATTGCCGAGCGCCGTGGCCTCCACGGGTCCGGCGAGGACCGGTCGGCCACTCACCTCGGCGAGCCTGCGGCACAACAGGGTGTTCTGGGAGCCGCCACCGACGACGTGAATGACGTCGACGGCCCGCCCCGAGAGCCGGCCCGCCTCGGCGATGGCGTCGGCGAAGGCGTGCGCCAGGCTCTCCACGATCGAACGCACGGTCTCCACCTCGTCCCTCGGCGGCTCGACGTCGTGCTCGACGCACCAGTCACGGATCCGGGCCGGCATGTCGCCGGGGGCCATGAACCGGGGGTCCGAGGCGTCGAAAACGGCCACCTCGCGGGTGACGTCGCCAGCCGCGGCGAGCAGGCCGGGCAGGTCGTGGACCCGACCGGCACGCTCCCAGGTACGCATCGACTCGCTGAGCAGCCAGGTCCCCATCACATTGCGCAGGAAGCGCGTTCGCCCGTCCACCCCGCCCTCGTTGGTCATCGAGCCCAATCGAGCCTCATCGGAAACGACGGGTGCGTCGAGTTCCAGCCCGACCAGGCCCCACGTTCCGAGCGACAGGTAGGCCGAGTCCCGGCTCACCAGCGGCGTGGCCAGGACCGCCGACGCGGTGTCGTGCGAAGCCACCGCCGACACCGTCAGCGGACCACCGACCATCTCGGCCACCGCGGGACGCAAATCGCCGATGCGATCGCCCGGGTTGACGAAGCCGCCGAAAACGCGGCGCGGCATACCCAACCGGTCGACCAAGTCCAGGTCCCAGGTGCGGGTGGCCGGCGACATGAGCCCGGTCGTGGAGGCGTTGGTCCACTCGTTCGTGCGAACGCCGGTGAGCCAGAACGACATCAGGTCGGGGATGAGGAGTATGCCGTCGGCCAGGTTCAGGATCTCACCCTCGGTCGCCAGTTGGTAGACCGTGTTGTAGGACATCGCCTGCAGCCCGTTGCGGGCGTACAGCCCGGCGGGCGAGATCTTCGACGACACCGCCTGCACGCCACGCAGGGTGCGCTCGTCGCGATAGTGGAAGGGGACGCCCAGCATCCGCTGGCCGGCCATCAGGGCGTAGTCCACGGCCCAGGAGTCCACGGCGACACCGGCCAGCTCCGGTTCGCGCCGATATGCCGCGCGCAGGCCCTCCAGGACGTTGCGCCACAGTCCCTGGATGTCCCAGTGCAGTCCGTCCGGCATCTGGATGGGGTCGTTGGCGAATCGATGGACTGTTTCCAATTCCACTGTGCCCGAGGCGAATCGGCCAAGGATGACCCGCCCGCTGGTGGCCCCGAGGTCCACCGCGGCGACGCACCGCCTGGTCACCTGGAGCTACCGCAGGAAGGCGGCGGCGACGCCGGCGTCGACGGGGATGTGCAGACCGGTGGTGTGGGTGAGCTCCGGGCTGCACAGGACGAAGACGGCATTCGCGCAATGCTCTGGGAGCACCTCGCGCTTCAGCAGTGTCCGCTGGGCGTAGAACTTGCCGAGGTCCTTCTCGTCGACGCCGTAGACCGCGGCGCGGCTGGCGCCCCAGCCGCCGGAGAAGATCCCCGAACCCTGCACGACGCCGTCCGGGTTCACCCCGTTGACCTTGATGCCGTACTCGCCGAGTTCGGCTGCCAACAAACGGACTTGGTGAGCCTGGTCGGCCTTGACAGCGGAGTACGCGATGTTGTTCGGACCGGCGAAGACCGAGTTCTTCGAGGAGATGTAGACGATGTCGCCACCCATGCCCTGGTCGATGAGGACCTTGGCGGCCGTCCGCGAGACGAGGAACGAGCCCTTGGCCATGACATTGTGCTGCAGGTCCCAGTCGGCGACGGTCGTCTCCAACAACGAGCGGGACAGCGACAGACCCGCGTTGTTGACGACGAGGTCGAGACCACCGAAGGCCAGGACCGCTGCGTCGACCATCGCCTGCACCTGGGACTCGTCCGAGACGTCACCTTGGACACCGATCGCGACGTCGGCGGACCCGATCTCGGCTGCCGTCTCGCGGGCCTTGTCGAGGTTGAGATCGGCGATGACGACGCAGGCCCCTTCAGCGGCAAGCTTCTTGGCGATGGCCCTGCCGATGCCGCTCGCCGCACCGGTCACCAGCGCGATCCGAGTCGCCAGCGGCTTGGGCTTCGGCATCCGCTGGAGCTTGGCCTCTTCGAGCGCCCAGTACTCGATCCGGAACTTCTCGGCCTCGTCGATGGGGGCATACGAGGAGAGTCCCTCGGCGCCGCGCATGACGTTGATGGCGTTGACGTAGAACTCGCCGGCGACGCGGGCCGTCTGCTTGTCCTTGCCGAACGAGAACATCCCCACCCCCGGGACGAGCACGATGAGGGGATCCGCACCGCGGATGGCCGGGGACGTGGGCGTGGCATTGCGGTCGTAATACCCCTGGTAGTCATCGCGATACGGCTGATGGAGCTCCTTGAGCCGAGCGATGCACTCGTCGACCGTCGCGGTCGAGGGCAGGTCCAAGACCATCGGCTTGACCTTGGTACGCAAGAAGTGGTCCGGGCAGCTGGTGCCGAGCTCGGCCAGTCGTGGGTGTTCGCTGCTCTGGAGGAACTCCAGGACGACCGGGGCGTCGGTGAAGTGGCCGACCTGCGGCTTGTCGGTCGAGGCGATCCCACGAATGGTGGCGGCCAGGGCCGCCGCCTTCGCCCGGCGCTCGTGCTCGGGCAGGGGCTGGTAGCCGGGCAGCGGCGCGCCGAACGGCTCCGACTTGGAGTGCTCTGTGATGTATGCCGCTGCCGTGTCGATGATCCACAGCGAATTGCGTTCGCATTCCTCGCTGCTGGGGCCCCAGGCGGTGATCCCGTGGCCGCCGAGGATGCAGCCGATCGCGTCGGGATTGGCCCTCTTGATCTCGGCGATGTCCAGTCCGAGCTGGAATCCCGGACGACGCCAGGGCACCCACACGACTCTGCCACCGAAGATCTTCGTCGTCAGCGCCTCGCCGTCGATCGCGGTCGCGATCGCGATCCCGGAGTCGGGGTGCAGGTGGTCGACATGGGGCGCATCGACGAGCCCGTGCATGGCCGTGTCGATTGACGGGGCGGCGCCACCCTTGCCGTGCAGGCAGTAGTCGAAGGCGGCGACCATCTCGTCCTCGCGGTCGATCCCGGGATACACGTCCACGAGACTGCGCATTCGGTCCAGTCGCAGGACGGCCAGGCCGGACGGGGTCAACGTCCCCAGGTCGCCCCCAGATCCCTTGACCCACAACAGTTCGACGTCCTGGCCGGTCACCGGGTCGAGCTCGACGCCCTTGGCGGAGGTGTTCCCGCCGGCATAGTTGGTGTTCTTTGGATCGGACCCGAGCCGATTGGAGCGGGCGACGAGTTCGGCTACCGCCGGGTTCAGTTCGGTCATCAGTTCCATCCTGCCTGAGTTCCGCCGACTCGGTCGGCCTCGATCTGCTGCTGGTAGCCGCTGCCGGCATACGCCGCCATGGGGTCGGCGGGCAGGCCGCGACTCTCGCGCCAGGACGCCAGGTCCGCGCGGACATCGGTGTAGAAGGCGGCCATGTAGATCTCGTGGGCGGCCAGGACGTCGCCGGCCTGTTGGGCGGCTTCGAGGGCCGTGCGATCCAGCAGCAGGGCCCGAGCCAGCATCTCCTGGACGTTGAGGACCGAACGGATCTGGCCCGGGATGCGCTTTTCGATGTTGTGGCACTGGTCGAGCATGAGCGCCACACCGCTGTCCGGCTCCAGCCCGCCCCCGCGGACGAATTCCACGAGGATCCGGAACAATTGGAAGGGGTCGGCCGAGCCCACGATGAGGTCGTCATCGGCGTAGAAGCGGGAGTTGAAGTCGAACGACCCGAGGCGACCCACCCGTAGGAGTTGGGCGACGATGAACTCGATATTCGTGCCGGGGGCATGATGACCGGTGTCCAGGCATACCTTGGCCTGCTCGCCGAGGGCCTGACAGTGCAGCAGCGAGGTTCCCCAGTCGGGCACATCGGTGTGGTAGAAGGCCGGTTCGAAGAACTTGTATTCGAGGACGAGGCGCTGGTCGTCCCGCAGCCCGGCGTAGATCTGCGCCAGGGACTCCGCCAGCCGCTCCTGACGCCCGCGGATGTCGTCTTGTCCCGGATAGTTCGTCCCGTCGGCCAGCCAGATCTTCAGGTCCCGCACCCCGATCTCGGCCATGATCGCCAGGCATTCGAGGTTGTGGTCCACCGCCTTGCGCCGGGCCGCGGGATTCGGGGCGGCCAGCGAGCCGAGGATGTACTCGTCGTCTTGAAAGGTATTGGAGTTGACGGTGCCGAGGGCCACGCCGTGGTCTGCCGCGTATGCCGACAGGGCGCCGAAATCCTCGACCCGATCCCAGGGGATGTGCAGTGCCACGCTGGGCGCGAGCCCGGTGAGCCGATGCACCATGGCTGCGTCGGCGATCTTCTCCTGGACGGTTCTGGGTACGCCGGGCTGCCCGAAAACCTTGAACCGGGTGCCGGAATTGCCGTAGGCCCAGGACGGCACCTCGATGGACAGGGCGCTCAGAACGGGCGTGATTTCGGCGAAAGCGGGCATCGGCGCTCCTTGCGGCCCAGGGGTCGTCGCGACTTCGATGTCGAGACGGGTCTATTAAAACGTTTCACTCACGATAGGCCGCCGCTCCCGAAGCGTCAAGACCCCGATCACGGAATGGCATGCGTTCGTTGCGCAACAAGGTTATCGAATCGTTTCAAGACATCTCTTGTTCTGGCGGTCGAAGGCGAGTAGCTTCCTGGTACCCGGTCCCGACAGTGGGACCGGACTGGGGAACAGCGCCGGCCCCCCGTCGACGCCCGCCCGCCCGGCTCAACCACCCCGGATCGTCGCGAAGCCCACCGACTGTCCACGACGCACCAGGTCGACACCCGCGAACCATCGGCCGTCGACCAGCGAGGACCTGCCCCGCCGCAGGAATCCCCACCGAGTCCCAAGGAGAACACATGCGCACATCTCGTTCGACGGTGGCCGTTGCCGCGGTCGGCATCGCCGCCGCCCTGGCCATGACCGGCTGCACGAAGAAGGACGAAACCACGACCACGCCCGCCGCGGGCAGTTCGGGGAGCCCGGCGGCGAACGCCGGCAAGTCATACAAGATCGCCTTCGTCCCGAAGCTGCAGGGCATCCCGTACTTCGAGGCGATGAACGCCGGTGGCAAGGAAGCCGCCACGGACCTTGGGATCAGCTGGCTCTACCAGGGCCCGGTGCAAGCCGACGCGGCCGCCCAGGCGGACATCGTGCGCTCGTACATCCAGCAGAAGGTCGACGCGCTCTTCATCGCACCGAACGACCCCGACTCGATGGCCCCGCTCATCAAGCAGGCCGCCGACGGTGGCATCAAGGTCGGCACCTCGGACACCGACGCGCCGAACTCCGAGCGCCAGGTCCTGGTCCTGATGGCCTCCGCCGAGGGCATCGGCCAGGCCAACACCGACGCCCTGATGACGGCGATGGGCGGCAAGGGCAAGTACGCGATCGTCTCCTGCGGCGAGACCGCGGCGACCCTCAACTCCTGGATCGCCGAGATCAAGAAGTACCAGCCGACGAAGTACCCGGACGCCCAGCTGGTCGCCACGGTGTATGCCGGTGAGGACTTCGCCAAGGCCACCCAGATGGCCACCGACCTGATGAACGCCCACCCCGACCTGACCGGCTTCATCGGTACCTGCTCCACCGCGGGCCCCGGTGTCGCACAGGCCGTTACCGACGCCGGCAAGATCGGCAAGGTCTTCACCGTCGGGATGGGGACCCCGCAGTCGATGAAGAAGTACCTGGACAACGGTTCGGCGTCCGCCGGCGTGCTCTGGGACGCCAAGGCCCTGGGCTACCTGACGGCGTGGGCCGGCAAGCAGATGATCGACGGCAAGGCCTTCGGAGCGTCGCAGAAGGTCAAGGACGGCGCGCTCGAGAACGTCACCTACGACCCCGCCACCAAGGTCCTGCTGATGGGCAAGCCGCTGACCTTCACCAAGGACACGGTCAACAACTACCAGTTCTGAGAACCGACGCCGGCGGCGACCCGGGCCCACCGGGGTCCGGGTCGCCGCCGGCACCGTCTCGACGAGGAGGCACCGTTGGCTACGAATCCCACCGACCCGCCGGCACCGCTCGCGCAGCGGCCGATCGTCTTGGAGATGCGCGACATCACCAAGCGATTCGGGGCCGTCCGGGCGATCCGACACGGCGAGTTGACCGTGCGCGCCGGCTCCGTGGTCGCGCTGGTCGGTGAGAACGGCGCCGGCAAGTCGACGATGATCAAGATCCTCTCCGGTGCCGAGTCCGCCGACTCCGGAACGATCGTCATCGACGGCTCCCCCGTGACCATCAGCACGACCAATGAGGCGATGGCGCTCGGGATCGCGACGGTTTACCAAGAACCCCAGCTCTTCGCCGAACTCACCGTCTCGGAGAACATCTTCACGGGACGCGAGATCCGCAAGGGCGGCCGGATCGACTGGGCCGCGCAGAACGAGAAGGTCGTCGAGCTGCTCACCCTGCTCGGCCTGCCGGCGAGGTATGCCACGGCGACCGTCGGCGACCTGTCGATCGCCGAGCAGCAGCAGGTCTCGATCGCCAAGGCGCTCGCCGGCAATGCCAAGATCCTCATCCTCGACGAGCCCTCCGCCATCTTGACCGACGCCGAGATCGAGGTCCTCTTCGGCGTGGTCCGGCGCTTGACGGCGTCCGGGGTCGCCGTCATCTACATCTCTCACCGGCTCGACGAACTGTTCCTGATCGCCGACGAGGTCGCGGTCATGCGGGACGGCAAGAGCATCGGCTGCTATCCGATCGGCGAGCTGACGGTTCGCCGCGTCGTCGAACTCATGGTCGGGGGAATCCTCAGCGACGACAAGGCCGTTCGTGCGATCGATCGGACCGGGACACCGCGACTGCAACTCAAGGCACTCGGTCAGAAGGGTAGATTCCAGGACGTCAACGTCGACGTCCACCCGGGCGAGATCGTGGGCCTGTACGGACTGGTCGGCTCCGGCGTATCCGAGATCGCGGCCACCATCTGGGGCATCGACCACCACGACACCGGGACGATCCTGTTGGACGGCAAGGAGATCCGACCGAGGGCGCCGCGCCAGTCGCAGAAGCTCGGCATCGCGCTCCTGCCTGCCAACCGCAAGCACCAGGGAATGTTCAGCTTCCAGCCGATCTCCTTCAACATCTCAGCGGGCCACCTTCACCTGCTCAGCAAGCTCTCGACCTGGGTCGACCGCGCTCGCGAGAAGTCGGTGGCCCTGGACATGATCAAGAGACTGTCCGTCAAGACCCCACACGAACGTCAGCCGATCGGGGCGATGTCCGGCGGGAACGCCCAGAAGGTCGTCCTGGCGCGTCAACTCGTCGAACGCCCCAAGCTGCTGGTCCTCGCCGAGCCGACTCAAGGCGTCGACGTCGGCGCCAAAGAGGAAATCCACCGGATCATCACCGAACTCGCGGACGAGGGGACGGCGGTCCTCGTCGTCACGTCCGATCTGCCGGAGGCGCTGCGCATCTCCGACCGACTGCAGGTCGTCCGGGCCGGGACCACCACGGTGGAGTTCGGACCCAACGCGACACAGGTGGATGTTTTGGCGGCCGCCGCCGGCGCCGTCGACGAAGGGAGCGCCGCATGAGCACGGTGACAACGGATCCGCCGGTCAAGGCGGTGGTCAAAGAGAAGAACCGCATCCTGCCCTCCCCCGTCACCGGCCAGGAGATCGTCCTCATCGGGGTCATCGCGGTGCTCTGGGTGATCCTGGCCATGGCGACGCCGGCCTTCATGTCGGCCGGCTCGATCCAGCCGCTCCTCGGCGCCGTGGCCCCGACCGCTCTCATGGGCATCGGGATGACCATCATCATCATCACCGCGGGAATCGACGTCTCGGTCGGCGCCATGGTCATGGTGTGTTCGGTGACAACGGCCAAGATGCTTGTCAACCAAGGCGCCTCGCTCCCCGTCGCGGTCCTCGTGTCGATCCTGGTCGGCGGCCTCCTCGGGACGATCAACGGCCTGCTGATCGCATACGGCCGAGTGCATCCGATCATCATCACGTTCGGAACGGCCAATATTTACCAGTGGGTCGGGCTGAGGATCTTCGACTCCTCGACGGTCAACGGGATCCCCGACACGCTGGCCCCGTTCGGAAACGGCGCCGCCGGACGTATCGCCGGGGTACCCATCTCCTTCCTGATCACCATCCTGCTGGCCGCCACCGCCTGGTGGTACCTGCGGCATACCCCGGGGGGCCGCCACTTCTTCGCGATCGGCGGCGACCCCGTGGCCGCCCGACTCGCCGGCGTGCGCGTGCAACGCCGGACGCTTCTGGCGTATGCCATCACCGGACTCCTCGTCGGACTCGGGTCGACCTTCGTCATCGCGCAGGGGCCGTCCACCCTCGGACAAGGAGTCGGAACCGGTAAGGAACTCGCGGTCATCGCCGCCGTCGTGATCGGGGGGACCTCGATCATGGGCGGCCGGGGATCTGTGCTCGGGACGCTGCTGGGTGCTCTCCTCGTCCAGACGGTGACCTCGGGGGTCACCCAACTCGGTTGGCCGTCACAGCTTTCGGACCTCTTCGTCGGTATCGCGATCATCATCGCCGTCGGGGCCGACCTACTCCGCGAACGTGCCAGGAGGGCCAAGTGAACGCCATCGACGCACAGACTCCCGCGAGCGACACCACCGTCGATCCCGGCGAACAGCCACGCGGGGAAAGCGCCGTCGCCAAGGTCGTGCGCGCGCTGCTCACCCAGCGCATCGTGCTGCTCGCGGTCCTACTCGTCGCCGTCGTCGCGACGTTCACGATCATGGACCAGGGCGGGTACCTCACGGGTGCCTACGATTCCGACTATCTCGCGGCTGCGCTCATCAACGCGGTGCCGTTGGCAATGCTCGGATTCGCCGAACTCATCGTCATCCTCTCCGGCCGCGGCGGCATCGATCTGTCCGTCGGCGCCAATGTGGCGCTGTCCGGGATGCTCTTCGGATTCGCCTACGGACAGTGGAATTGGCCGTTCTGGCTGGCTCTCGTCTTCACCGCGGCCTGCGGAGCCCTGCTCGGCGCCCTCAACGGATTCCTGGTTGCCTACATCGGGTTCCCCGCGCTGATCGCGACCCTGGCGACCTACTACTCCTTCAAGTCACTGGCCGTCGTGATCAACAACCAGCTGCCCATCTCCACGCCCCGCATCCAGGCGTTGTTCGACACCGCCAAGTCGGTCGAGATCCCGGTCATCGGGTCCCAGCTGCCCAATGTGCCGCTCGGCATCTTCACCTTCCTCATCCCCTCCACCGTGTTGGTCTGGCTCCTCTTGGCGCGTACCACCTTCGGTCGCCGCCTGTATGCCGTGGGCACCAATGACACCGCGGCCCGCTGGTCGGCGATCAACGTTCGGGACGCCCGCTTCAAGGCATACCTGCTCTCCGGCCTGCTGTCCGGTCTGGTGGCCGTCGTCACGACGGCGCAGTTCGCGTCGGCGCGACCGGACGCCGGCGTCTCCGGAAACGGGATGGCGCTTCCGGCCATCACGATTGCCGTACTCGGCGGCGTGGCGATCACCGGGGGCATCGGCCGGGTCGCGGGCGTCGTCTTGGCAACCCTGCTCATCGTCTGGCTCAACGCCGGGATCCTGTTGGCGTTCGAGGGCAACTCGGGAACTCAGAACCAACTGCTGGCCCTCGGCGGCGTCCTGGTCTTCGCCGCTCTCCTGAACGGCATCACCAACCGCCGCTACGGCGGCGCCGCCTGACCACGACCGCACGACACCGCCCCGCCCCGGAGAAGCGTTCGGGTACGGGGCGGCTGTCTGTCTGTCCCTCTGTCCGTCTGTCCGTCTGGTCGTCAGCGGGCGGGCCCGGTCGAACGACGGACGCTGAGGCGCGGGGCGAAGGACACCCGGCGCGGCTCGAAGGGCTCGCCGCCCGCCCGCGCGGCCAGCTCCTCGTACAACAGGCGGGCACCCTCCCGTCCCATGGTGTATGCCGGTTGCTCGATGGAGGTCAACGGCACCACGGCCGTCTGAGCGAACGTGATGTCGTCGAAGCCGACCAGGCTCACGCGGCCCGGCACCTCGATCCCGTGTTCGACGAAGGCGTTGAGGATCCCGAGGGCCAGCAAGTCGTTGGCCGCGAAGATCGCCGTGGCGCGGCCGGCCTCCGGCTCCGCCGCGAAGCGCTCGCCGACGCGTCGTCCCTCTTCCACCGTCATCGCAGCCGCCTCGACGACCTCGAGTCGGCCGTCCGCGGCGGCCACCGACTCGGCGAATCCCTCCAAGCGAGAACGACTCTGCCGCAACGAGTTCGGTCCGGAAACGTAACGCAGTCGCCGGTGGCCCAGCTCGACGAGATGGGATCCGGCGAGCCGGCCGCCCGCGATGTCGTCGACCAAGACCGCCGAGTAGGGTTCGGACCCACCCGGGTGATCCAGCAGGACGAGCGGCACCCCGCGCCGCCGGAGACCGGAGACGTCCGGAAGCTGGTCCTCCGTGGGGCTGAGCAGGACGCCGCGCAGATGCTGTTCCGCGAAGAGATCCAGATAACCGCGCTCCCGAGAGCGTCGACCACCGGAGTTGCCGACCAGGACGACGCCCCCGGCCTCGGCGACGGTGTCTTCCACGCCGCGGGCGAGTTCGGCGAAGAAGGGGTTGGCCGCATCGAGCACGACCAGGCCCACCGCCCGACTGCTGCCGGTCCGCAGGTGCCGCGCCGCCTCGTTGCGGACGAAGCCGAGTTCCTCGATGGCCAGTTCTACCTTGTCGCGCGTGGCTGCCGTGACGAGTTCAGGACGGTTGAGCACATTGGAGACGGTGCCGGCAGAGACGCCGGCACGGCGGGCGACGTCTTTGATCCCGGGCAGGGCGGCCATGAACCGAGTATTACATCGTTTCAACGCCGGCGCTCGGCGGCGCTCAGACCCGCCTGGCGCGCGCGGCGACCGCCCGTTCGGCAAGCAGGTCGTCCTCGGGGTAGGCGACCTCCATGAGGGTCAGAGCATGACCCGGCAGCACCGCGACCGCGGAGTTACGGGTCGCCGAATCCCTGACCACACGAAGCCAATTCAAGTCTCTTCGGTGTTCTCCGACCGCGACGACGGCTCCGACCAGGGCGCGCACCATCGAGTGACAAAACGCGTCCGCGCGCACGTCGGCGACCAACGTCCCGTCGGGGTCACGCCGCCAGGTGAAGTCCATCAGGGTGCGTACCGTCGTGGCCCCCTCGCGACGGCGACAGAAGGCACCGAAGTCGCGCAGCCCGAGAAGCTCAGCGCCGGCGGCGTTGAGCACATCGAGATCAAGCGGCCGACGCCACCACAGAGTGTCGTTGCGACGCAATGGATTTCGCCGATCCGCCAGGTCACAGATGCGGTACTCGTAGCGGCGCCACAGCGCGCTGAACCGAGCGTCGAATCCAGGCGGCGCGACACGCACCGCGCGAACCACGAGATCGGCGGGCAGAACTCCGGCAAGCCTTGCCGCAGCGGCCAGTTCGGGCGTCCGGGAGGTGCGCCCCGGGAGCTCCGCGTACGCTTCGGCTGACACGTCGGCATGGCATACGGCTCCCAGCGCATGAACACCGGCGTCGGTCCGTCCCGCGGTCGTCAGCTTGACCGGTCCGACTCGTAAGATGGTTGTCCACGCGTCGGTCAGGACCTGTTCGACGGTGCGCAGTCCGGGTTGCGCGGCCCAACCCGCGAAATGCGTTCCGTCGTAGGCGAAGTCGACCCGCAGTCGTCGGGTGGACGCCGGGTCGGGAGCAAACAAGCGCGCCTCCGGCCCTTGCGCAATGGCGTCTCCTCCCATGCGGGACAGCGTATTCGAGCCGTAACATCAAGGCATGCACGTGGACATCAATGCCGATACGGGCGAGTCCTACGGACGGTGGGGGCTCGGCGACGACGAACGCCTGCTGGACATCGTCACCTCGGCGAATATCGCGTGCGGATTCCATGCCGGCGATCCGGCCACACTGGTGCGGACCTGCCGAGCCGCGATCCGTCGCGGGGTCGCCGTCGGCGCCCAGGTCGCGTATCACGACCTGGTCGGATTCGGTCGTCGGTTCATCGATGTCTCGCCGCGGGATCTGTACGCCGACGTGCTCTATCAAATCGGGGCGTTGTCCGGGATCGCCCGGACCTGCGGGGGCCGGATCAGCTACGTCAAGCCGCACGGGGCGCTTTACAACGCCGTCGTCGTCGACACCGCGCAGGCGCAGGCCATCGTCGACGCGGTGGTCGACTACCCCGAGGATCTCGCGGTGCTCGGGCTGCCCGGCTCGGAGTTCCTCCGGCTCGCCGCCCGGGCCGGACTGCGCGTCGTCACCGAGGCATTCGCCGACCGCGCCTACACGACGGACGGGCAGCTCGTGCCGCGGCGGGAGCCGGGAGCCGTCATCCACGACCCTCCCGAGGTCGTCCGCCGGGTCGTCCGCCTCGTGACCACCGGCTTCCTGGAGGCCGCGGACGGCAGCGACGTCGAGGTGAGGGCCGACTCCGTATGCCTGCACGGCGACACCCCGGGTGCCGTAGAGCTGGCGGCGGCGGTGCGAACAGCGTTGCAGGACAAGGGCGTCACGGTGGCGCCGTTCATCTCGCCGTGAACGGTCACCGGTTCGGACACCCCGGGCGACGAGTCGGCTGATGCGACTCCTGCCGTGCGGACGCGCCGCGATTCTCATCGAGTTCGACGATCGCCACGCCCGCCGCCGGCTGGCCACGGCCCTCTCCGAACGCGCCTGGGACGAGGTGGCCGATGTCGTTCCCGCCGATCTCACCGTCCTCGTGCGTGCAGCGCCGGGGACGGCGTTGACCGACCTGGCGCGGCGAATCCGTGACCTGCTCAGCGAGTGCGCCGGCGATCGCAAGGCGACATCGGCCGATCACCGAGCCGCTCCGCGCATCCACGAGGTGCCCGTCCGCTACGACGGGCCCGATCTGGCGTTCGTCTCCGAGCACCTGCGGATCACCGTCCCGGAACTGGTCGCACGGCATACGGGACAGGATTGGACCGTCGAATTCGCCGGTTTCACACCGGGATTCGCCTACCTGATCGGCGCGACAGGTGGCCTGCAGGTGCCCCGGCGGGCTTCTCCGCGAACCGTCGTGCCCGCGGGGGCCGTGGCCCTGGCGGGCGAATACTCCGGGATCTACCCCAGCGAATCCCCCGGCGGCTGGCACGTGATCGGTCACACCGAGGTGCGCCCATGGAGTGTGAACCGCGGCGAACCGGCGCTGTTCGCACCCGCCGATGTCGTTCGCTTCGTGATCGCCCGATGATGACCACGTCGATGACGCTGACCGTTCACCGGGGCGGGCTGGCCACGACGGTTCAGGACCTGGGACGTCCCGGCTTCGGCCGCTACGGCGTCCCCCCGTCCGGAGCGGCTGACCGCGGGGCGCTGCGTCGGTCCAATCGGCTTGTGGGCAATGACAGCCGCGCCGCCGGCCTGGAGACGCTGCTCGGCGGGCTGGAGTTCTCCCTCGACGGCCCCGCCGTGGTCGCCGTCACCGGCGCCGCCGGTGTCATCCTCATCGACGGAGACAGCCACCCGGCGAACACCGCGCTGGCGGTCCCCGCCCATGCTCGGGTCTGCCTGGGTATGCCGAGCGCCGGCTTGCGCGGGTACGTCGCCATCCGCGGCGGCCTGGCCGGACCCACGCTCTACGGTTCGCGTAGCGCGGCACCGTCCCTCGGCCTGGGGACGGCGCTGGTCGACGGCGACACACTGACCGTCGGGCGAGCCGGGACGGGGGCGGTCGAACTGGGCGAAGCACCACCGCCGTTGCCCGATGGGACGACCCCGGTGCGACTGTCGGCCCTCTTCGGGCCGCGCGACGACTGGTTCCCCGCCGAGGCGGTCGACCTCTTCGTCGGGCAGACGTGGCGCGTGTCGCCGGACACCGACCGCGTCGGGGTGCGACTGCTCGGCGCGCCATTGGGGCGCCGCGGGGGCGAACTCCCCAGCGAGCCCGTGATCCGCGGTTCGGTGCAGGTGCCGCCCTCGGGAGAACCGATCATCTTCCTCGCCGATCACCCGGTGACCGGCGGCTACCCGGTGATCGCCGTGGTGGACGACCCGGACACGGACGTGCTGGCCCAGTGCCGGCCGGGCCAACCGCTACGGTTCGTCGCCCGACGCGCCACCTGGCATACCCCGCTCGCCGATTGAAGCGACGA
>JBDIAR010000064.1:0-17360 GCA_039812545.1 Dermatophilaceae bacterium
CCCCCTCGTCAACCCCCTCGTCAGCTCTCCTCGTCAGCTCTCCACGTCGGCTGTCCTCGTCAGCTGTCCTCCTCAGGGGTGGGGTCGGGCTGCCCATCCGGGGCGATCGCGCGAGACACGCGAACACCGGTGATGGCGTGCCCGCTCGTCTCCAGCACCTCGATGCGCCATCCGGGCAAGTCGACGACGTCGCCCGGCCGGGTGGGGATCCGGCCCAACACTTGCAGCACGAGCCCGGCCACGGTGGTGTAATCGCCGGTGCCGACGACCTGGTAGTCGAGATCGATGCCGAGGTCGCGCAGGTCGTGCAGCGGGTACGTCCCGGGCAGCAGATAGGACCCGTCGGCCTCCGGGGCCAGACCCAGGCTGTCCCGATCGGTCTCGTCGTAGATCTCCCCGACGACCTCCTCGAGCAAGTCCTCAAGGGTCACGATGCCGTCGATGTCGCCGTGCTCGTCCACGACCAGGGCCAGCTGCTGTCGATCGGCTCGAAGCGCCCGAATCGCCTCCGAAACCGGTGCCGTGCCCGGCAGGACAAAGGGCTCGACCATCACCTCGGCCACCGCGGCCGATCCGCCGCCGGCGAGCGCGGCCCAGTGGACCACGCCGGCCACATCGTCCAGATGACCCGTGAGAGTGACCGGGGCGCGGGAATGGCCGGCTACGGCCAGTGCGCTGCGGGCGTCATCGAGGTTGATGTCGTGCCGCAGGCTGAACACCTGACGGCGCGGCACCAGGACTTCGCGAACCGTCCGGCGATGGATCTCCAGTGCCCCACTGATGATCTCGCGTTGCTCGGGATCGAGCTCGCGGTGCGTGGTCACGAGTTCGCGCAGTTCCTCGGCGGAGGGCCCGTCGGCATGAGCGCCGGGACGGCCCCCGAGAAGGCGCACCGCGAGATCGGTGACCCGGCTCAACAGCCACACGATCGGCTTCGACATGGTCGAGAGAACGTCGAGAGGCCCGGCCGCCCGCAACGCCCACGGCAAGGCCCGCTGCATCGCCAGCCGCTTGGGCACCAGTTCCCCGAAGACCAGGGTCACGAAGGTCAGGATGAGCGTCACCCCGGCGACAGCCACCAACTCCGTGGCGGGCCCCAAGATCGAGGTGAGCAGCGGGACCAGCGGTTCGGCCAGCTTGATCGCCGCCGTCGCCGAGGCGAGGAAGCCCGCCAAGGTGATGCCGATCTGGATGGTTGCGAGAAATCGGTTCGGATCGGTGGCCAGTCGGACCAGCCGGAGCGCCCGCGGTGTTCCTTCTCGCTCCAGCTGCTTGAGCTGCCCCGCGCGCAGGCTGACCAGAGCCATCTCGGTGCCGGAAAAGGCCGCGTTAACCGCGACGAGGACAACGATGAGGGCGACATTCCACCCATACCCGGACATCGCTCAGTCACACCCCGCCATACGTGGGGTGTCCGGGATAAGGGCGGCTACGATGCCGGGCCTCCGGTCAGGCAGAGGCTTCCCGGCGGGCGGCGTGGGTGCGGGTGGCCTTCCCGCTCGGCTGACGGCAGTTGTCGCCGGGCTCGGCGCCACACCACGGGCAGGACTGGCTCAACTCGTCGCCGGGCTGGTGCACCTTGGGCCGCTGGATGCGTTCGCCGTCGTCGCCGCGCCGTCCGATGTGCCGGGCGCGGTCCACGATGGTCTCGGCGCCCTCGACCAGCTTGTCGGCCCGTTCGACCAGTCGATCCGTGGTACGACCGATCCGCCCCTTGCGGGCCTCCTCGGTCTGCCCGGAGGCCAGCTTGGCCCGAGCGGCGAGCGCCTTCTCCCGCACCCGGGTGAAGTCCTCCTCGGTGAAGACGCCGTTGACGCCGGAGATCGTCGCCAGCCGCATACCGTGCTTGAGGCCGAGCTGGTAGATCTCCTTGACCTTCTCCCACTCGATATTGCGGCCGACGGTGAAGGTCTCGTAGCGGCCCTCCAGGGCGAGCACCACGGTCTCGGCGAGACAGGCATACGCAACGCCCTTGGGCAGTCCGATGTTCTTCATCTGGACGTTGTCGCCGGGCAGTTCCACCTCGCCGGACTCGATGACCAGCACGTCGGGCCGTTTGGCGACGTCCTCGGCGGACAGGTCGAGCGGGCGGGCGACGTCGGTGATGACGCAGCCCGGCTTGACCTTCATGATGTCCAGGACCTTCTGGCCGGCGGCCGAGGTGGCCGTCACGATGAGGTCCATTTCGGACAGGTGGTCGTCGGCCTTGGCGGCGACGTGCAGGACGGCCCGCGGGTTCTCCTTCTCGATGGACTGCTTGATCGCGAGCAGCTTGGCGTGTTCCGGTGAGACGAGGTAGAGCTCGTCGCTGGCCTGGGCGAGCAGCCGCGCGCACACCGAACCGATGGCGCCGGTGGCACCGACGACCATCGCCTTGCCGCGGATCCGGCCGTTCTCGTCGACGTCGGCGATCCCGAGCTTGCGCAGCGCGTCGTGCGCCGCCCACAACGCCCCGGAGGCGCTGTAACTGTTGCCCGTCGTGATCGGCAGCGGCGCCTTCTTGGCGACGGTCACGCCGGCATCGCCGACGACCTTGGTGAACGCCCCGAGGCCCATCACCTGGGCGCCGAGCTTGCGGCCCATTTCGGCGGCGTCCAGCAGCCGGGAGTAGGTGAACTCGGGGCTGTGCGCGAGGAGTTCCTTCGGCGTGCCACCGACCGAGATCAGCCAACCCTCGGCCTCCGCGCCGGTCGGCGACTTGATGCCGGTCACGTGGCTGTAGACGAACGGCGGCGCGTATGCCATGGCCTTCTCGACCACGTCGCCCATCCCGGGCACCTTGGTGAGGGCGCCGAGCACCTCGACGTTCTTGAAGTACTGCTGGGACAGCGGGTGGATGACGAAGGCGAACCGGCTCTTGCGGTGCGGGCCGTTGGGGCGCAGCACCCGCGGCTTGAGGCCGGCCGAGTCGATCATCTCCAGCAACTGTCCGGCGTGCAGGTCCTTGCCGTTCGGGCTCATCGCCCGCATCATCGCCTCGAGCATCGCGGTGACAACGGTGATCTGGAACGGCTGCGGGGTCGCGTCGATGATCATGTCGACGCCGCGGCCGCCGAGGTCGGCGAGGCGCTCGTCCGAGATGGCGTTGGTGACCACAGTCTTGCCGGCCAGATCCTCCAGACCGAACCCGGTCAACTCGTCATAGGTGGCGACGACGACGTCGCACTCCCGGGCGGCCTTGCGGGCGATCGCGTGCGCGACCCACTCCCCGGGAATCGAGGCGGCGTCCTTGATCGGCTTGGGCACCAGACCGACGGTGAACATCCCGAGTTCGGCCGCCTTGGCCAGGACCGGGTTGCCCTTGAAGACCGAGGGCACGTCGAGGCGCTGACCGGGGTCGGCGAAGTCGATGTTGGGGGTGAACTCGCGCAACACCTTGACGGTCAGCTCGTGGTTGCCCGAGCCAAGGACCAGTGTGCGGGCGTTGTTGAAGTAGCCCTTCTGGTCGTTCTGCACCTGGCGGATCGCCCACTCCTGCAGCACGTCGGCGAGCATGTGACCGTCGGTGACCGGCACCCTTGAGGTCGTCCCCTTGACCCGCTCGACGGCGTCGAGATCGCCCTCGAAGAGGCCCGCCGAGGCGGCCTCGTGGGCGCCGGTGACGGCGATGGCGTCGGCCTTGAGGGACCACTGCCATACCAGGGTCTCGGCGGCGGCGACATCGCCGTTGGTGCCGATCCGGACCAACCGGAACGTGTTGCCGAGGAACTCGACGGTCTCGTCGAAGTCCCATTCGTGGTCGTGCAAGCTCACATTGCAGACGACGAATTCCTTCTTGGGAGCCGAGGAAAGGCCCGGCAAAGCGGTGGTGTCTGGCATGGGGTACCTCTATCGCTCGAGCGGCGGAACGGGCGGCGGGGCCGAAGTCGTGCGGCGCCAGGGACGGGGGTGACCACCTGCGCCAGTTGTGCGCACTCTAGCGGCCGGAACGACAACTCACGAGTCGGGGTCCGCGGAACGTGATGTCGACTCGGCGACCGGCATACGCCGCGGCTCCCTCAGGGGCTCTGTCGGGGGGTCTGGGCGGTGACGGATTTCGCCGGCCGGGTATGCGAGACGATCCGCACCTCCTTGCGCTTGGCCCGCTTGCTCGTGGCCGCGAGCGCCTCGGGAACGGCGACCTCCGGCACCGCGGCCCCCTCGCCTCCAGAGCCGGCCACGGCACCGGCGGCCACGGCGTCGGCGGCAGCCGCCTTGTCCGCTGCTCGCCGGGCGGCGCGGGCGGCCCGTTGTTCGAGTCGTTCGGTCCCGGTCACCAGCAGCTCGCGCGCCTTCTCCTCGATCAACGTCGTGATCCGGGCCGGCTCCGGGATCATCCGGGTGTCCGCCGACACCCCGACACTGACCTTGCCGTTGTACGTGAAGACGCAGACCCCGAGCGGCTGGTCCCCGGTCGTGGGCACCCAACCCAACACATTGGTGACCGGCGCCCCGACGAGGGTGAGCTGTTTGCGCGGCCCCGGGACATTGCTGAGCTGACCGATGGTCTTGTTCGAGAAGAACTCGGTGGCGGTCTTGGCCAGCCCCGCCGGCGCCTCGGCGATCGCCCACTGGAACCCGAACGCGAGCGCGGGTTCCACGCTGTGCTTGAGCCGGATGGCGCGCAGGTGGATGTCTTTCATCAACGCGATCGGCTCGTCGATGCCCAGCGGCATCGAGAACACCACCACCGCGAAGTGGTTGCCGAGCGTCGCCGGCAAGGTCGCATCCAGCGGCTCCAACGAGATCGGCATCATCCAGCCGATCTCTTCCATGTCGTCGACCCCGCGTTCGCGCAGGTACGCCGTCAGGGCCAACGAGACCGTCGCCATCAGGGCGTCGTTGAGGGTTCCTCCGTATGCCTTGGCGACCGTCTTGATCTCGTCCAGGGGGATGCCCTCGACCCAGTGGATCGCCTTGTCGCCGCTCGGGTGACCCTCCAGGACGCCGGTCTCCGCGCGTTCGAGCAGCAGCATCCGGCTCACCTCGCGCACCGAGTTGGACAGCTCGTTGTCGTGCGAGGCGAAGTCGGTGAGCGCGTCGGTCAACTGAACGGGATGGCGCAGCAGGTTCAACCCGGTTTCCAGCTTGTGCGGCAACCGCAGCGGGTTCAGCGACGTGACCAGCGACTTGGACAGCGCACCCGCGGTCTCCACGGCGTGCGTGACGATCTCCGAGGCGTCCCGGACGGTGTGCTTGGCGATATAGCCGGCCGTCTCCAACCGGCCGTGCGGCTGCCGACCGACGGCGTGCGGGATGGCGTGCGGGCTCGGGTCGCACATCCCGAGCAGGAGTTGCACCAGGCGGATACCGTCGCCGATGCCGTGGTGGAACCGACACAGGAACACACCGGCGTCGCTCTCCTGCGGCGGTCCGCTGACCAGCAACATGTCCCACAGCGGTCGCTGCCGGTCGAAGGGCTCGGAGAACTTCCCGGACAGGTATGCCAGCAGGGTCTCCTGCGAGGAGTCCGGCAGGATCACCCGCTGCATATGCCGTTCGAGGGAGAAATTGTGGTCGTCCTCCCAGACCCAGTGACCGTTCCGGTGGATCGCGCGTTGGGTCAGCACGCGGTACCGGGTGACGATCCGATCGAAGATCGCCTCGTTCAACTCGTCCCAGTCCGGTCGCTCGTCGAAGGTGAGCAACCCGTGAACGTGCATCAGGTTGTTCGGTCGGTCCATCAACAGCCAGGTCAGATCGGCTGCAGCGATGGGAGTCGCCATGGCATACCCCTTCGTGATGACCCGCGCGCACGTCGCCGGGCGCCCGGGCCGGAGTCGGAACAGTCGGTCCTGCTGGCAGTCTCGTGTGCCGCGGGTCCCACCGCAACTCCGTCCCCCACGCAGCGGGACCGCAGGGCGACGCGAACCTCTCGTCCACCGCGTCCCGCCCCCGGGCATGGCTCATCCTCGCCGACGTGCTTACGCTGAGGGTATGACCGTCAACCAGGGGATCCGTGCTCCCCGCGCACGGCGCACCGCCGCAGCTGCACCCGAGTCGGCGCCCGATCTGCCCGTCACCTACGCGATCGATCAGAACTACGTCCGTCGACTCACCAGCCGGCTGACCGCCACCTCGGGCGAGACCAAGACGGTCTACGCCCCCGCGACGGGTCAGCCGTTGGGGATCGTCCCGAAGTCCTCACCGGAGGACGTGATCACCGCCTTCGAACGCTCCCGCAAGGTGGCCGCCGAGTGGGCCGAGACCAGCTTCGAGGAGCGCTCCAAGAAGCTGCTCAACCTGCACGACCTGATCCTGGACCGGCGCGACGAGATCATGGACCTGATCTGCTGGGAGTCCGGCAAGGCCCGCATCCACGCCTTCGACGAACCGCTGCACGTCGCGCTCACCGCGCGGTACTACGCGCGCACCGTCAAGCGGCATATGGAACCCAAGCGCAAGGACGGCGTCGTCCCGTTCCTCACCCGGATCGATGAGCACCGGATCGCCAAGGGTGTCGTGGCGATCATCTCGCCGTGGAACTATCCGTTCACGATGGCCCTGTCCGACGGCATCGCGGCGCTGGCCGCCGGCAACGGCGTGGTGTCCAAACCGGACCACCACACCCCGCTGTGCGGGTTGCTCGGTCTGGAACTGATGGAGGAGGCCGGCTTCCCGGACGGGCTGTGGAGCATGGTCTTCGGCGAGGGCCGCAAGCTCGGCACCCCGATGATCGAGAACGCCGACTACGTCTGCTTCACCGGTTCGACCCAGACCGGCAAGACGATCGCCCGGCAGTGCGCGGACCGGCTCATCGGCTGCTCCCTCGAACTCGGTGGCAAGAACCCGATCCTCGTGCTGAAGGACGCCGACCTCGACCGGGCCGCGGAGGGCGCCGTGCGGGCCGCATTCTCCAACGGCGGGCAATTGTGCGTGTCGACCGAGCGGCTGTACTGCGACGCCGAGGTGTACGACGAGTTCGTCGCCAAGTTCGTGGAGCGCACCAAGGCGATGAAGCTCGGTTCCGGCCACGGCTGGGGCGTGGAGATGGGTTCGCTGATCTCCCAGGAGCAACTCGACATCGTCGCCGAACACGTCCGCGACGCCGTCCACCACGGCGCCAAGGTCCTGGCCGGCGGCAAGGCCCGCCCGGACCTCGGCCCGTACTTCTACGAGCCGACCATCCTGGAGGACGTCAACGCCAACATGGTCGTGCACCAGGACGAGACCTTCGGCCCGGTCATCTCGGTCTACAAGTTCACCGACGAGAACGAGGCCGTCGAACTCGCCAACGCCGGGGACTACGGCCTGAACGCCGCCGTCTACAGCCGCAACTCCGGGCACGCCCGCCGGATCGCCAACAAGATCAAGTGCGGCACCGTCAACATCAACGAGGCGTTCAGTGCGACCTTCGCGAGCATCGACGCGCCGATGGGCGGGATGCGCTCCTCGGGGATGGGCCGGCGCCAGGGCGCGGAGGGCATCCACCGCTACACCGAGGTCCAGTCGGTGGCCACCCAGTACTTCCTGCGGTTCGGGCCGCACTGGGGACTGAGCGATTCGGCATACGCCGATGTCATGACCAAGGCGCTGCGGGCGCTGCGCTTCGTCGGTCGGGCCTGAGGTGGCCCAGACGGCCGCGACCCGGTACGACTACGACGTCATCATCGTCGGGTCCGGATTCGGCGGCTCGGTCTCGGCGCTGCGGCTCACCGAGAAGGGCTACCGGGTCGCGGTCCTGGAGGCGGGTGCCCGGTTCGCCGACGAGGACCTGCCGGACACCAGCTTCGACGTGCGCAACTACGTCTTCGCGCCGCAGGCCGGCTGTTACGGCATCCAGCGCATCGACGTCCTCAAGGACTGCCTGATCCTGTCCGGTGCCGGGGTCGGCGGCGGGTCGTTGGTGTATGCCAACACGTTGTACGAGCCGTTGGCGCCGTTCTACCAGGACCCCCAGTGGCGCGACATCGCCGACTGGAAGGCCGAGCTGGCGCCGTACTACGACCAGGCCCGACGGATGCTCGGCGTCGTCGTCAACCCCTGGCATACCCCCTCCGACGAGGTCATCAAACAGACCGCACAGGAGATGGGCGTCGGCGACACGTTCCGGTACACCCCGTGCGGGGTGCTCTTCCCGCGGGACGGGGAGGCGAAGGGGCAGCCGGTGGCGGACCCGTTCTTCGGCGGCGCGGGCCCGGACCGGCAGACCTGCATCGGATGCGGGGAGTGCATGACCGGGTGTCGGCACAACGCCAAGAACACTCTGGTCAAGAACTACCTCTACCTGGCCGAACAGGCCGGCGCCCACGTCCTGCCGTTGACGACGGTGACCGTGGTGCGGCCCCGCGACGGCGGCGGCGGGTACGAGGTGCGCACCCGGGACACCAAGGCCAAGGTCGCCCGGGGGTCGGCGGGCCGGACGCGCACGCTGACCGCCGAACAGGTGATCTTCTCGGCCTCGGCGCTCGGCACCCAGAAACTCTTGCACCGGATGAAGGCCGACGGACACCTGCCGCGGATCTCCGAACGGCTCGGGCACATGGTGCGCACGAACTCCGAGTCGATCCTCGGCGCGATCGGGCCGAAGGACCACGCCGAGGACTTCTCCGAGGGCGTGGCGATCACCTCCTCGTTCCACCCGGACGACCACACCCATATCGAGCCGTGCCGGTACGGTCACGGGTCGAACTTCATGTCGCTGCTGCAGACCGTCCTGACCGACGACCCGGGCGACAAGCCGCGCTGGCGGGAGTGGTTGCGCCAGTTGTGGGGGCATCGCCGCGAGCTGACCAGTTTCTACGACCTGCGGCACTGGTCCGAACGCACCGTCATCGCCCTGGTCATGCAATCCCACGACAACTCGATCATCACCTACCTCAAACGCAACCCGGTCACCCGCGGCTGGTACCTCACCTCCCGCCAGGGTCACGGCGCGCCGAACCCGACGTGGATCCCGGTGGCGAACCAGGCCGTGCGGATCATGTCTCGGCTGGTCGGCGGCATCCCCGGCGGCAATATCGGCGAGCAGTTCAACCGCCCGCTGACGGCGCACTTCATCGGCGGCTGCCCGATCGGGGCGGATGCCGGCTCCGGCGTCATCGACGGCTACCAGCGCGTCTTCGGGTATGCCGGTCTGCACGTCGTCGACGGTTCGGCCATCTCCGCGAACCTCGGGGTCAATCCGTCGCTGACGATCACCGCGCAGGCCGAACGCGCGATGGCGATGTGGCCCAACAAGGGCGAGGCCGATCCGCGGCCCGCGCTCGGCGAGGCATATCGGCCGGTGGCGCCGGTCGCCCCGCAACGACCGACCGTCCCGGACGCGGCGCCCGCGGCCCTACGACTATCGGAAGCCATGGGTTGACGCGATGACCAGGTGGGGGGCGATACGGCCGGTGTGGGACCGGCCCACCAGGCGGCAGGCGAGCGAGCCGACGTCGCCGGCCCGGGAATGTCCGCGGCACCGGCATACCGACGTAAGCTCGTGGACACATGACTAAACAGCAACAGCAGCAGGATCACGTGCAGCGGGCGATCTTCTCGTCCGCCCTGACCCGTGCCTTGGAGCGGGCCGGGCTGGACGCCGCCCAGCTGCAGGGCAGGCTGCGCGCGACGGGCGAATCCGTCTCCGACGTCGCCCTCGAGCACTGGCTGAGCGGACGCGGATTGCCCCAGACGCCGGGCGAATTCCGGGCGCTGGCGATGATCGAACGGGTCCTGCAGACGGCCCCCGGGTTGCTGATCGGGGCCTCGGCCCCCCCGAAGCCGAAGCGGGCCGCGGCGGACGAGCCTCAACCACTACCGCTGGTCGACGAGCTGCTGCACGCCCAGAAGATCCGGCGCACGATGATCGAGATGAGCCTCGATCACGACGACGTGACGGCCTCCTGGATCCACCTGCGCCTCGAGCTGGACGCCGCCGGTCAAGAACGCCGGATGACGGTGTCCAACCGGCTGCGGGCGATCGTGCCGCAGGCACACCGGTGGGTCGCGGCGCAGTTGCTGGATACGCCGATGGGCACCACGTCGGAGCCGTTCGCGACGGCGGGCTGCCAGATCGGCGAGGTCCGCCGGGACCCCGAGGTCGGGTTCGTGGTCGCCGAGATGCGCCTGCTCGAACCACTCGAACTCGGGGCCGAGGTCGAGGTCGTCTACGGTTTCGCGATCCCCTCCGGGCAGGGCCTGTCGTTCCACTACGACCAGGTGATCCCCGGCCACTGCGGGCAGGCGACGCTGGAGGTCCGGTTCAACGAGGCCAAGCTGCCGGCGTCGATCGAGGGGCTGACCGTGCTGGACGGTCGCGATTCGCCGATCCCGGTGCGGCGTCACCGCAACACCGCCACGGTGCAGGTGGCCGATTTCGGCCCGGGCGTGCTGGCGATGAACTGGGACTGGGGCGAGGACTGACCGACGGGGGCCCCGGTCGAACCGCGGGTCGGGCCGTGCCGCGACCGGCCCGCCTTTCACACAGGCTTCACATCCGGACACCTCGACGTTTCATGCCGGCGCGGTCTCCTCATCTGGACACAACCACACGACCGGACCACCCGATGGCAGGGACTGGCCCGGTCACCAGATCAGGAGAACCCCATGCGTATCACGTCTCGCCCGTTGTCCGTCGTCGTCGGAACGGTCGTCATCGCGGCAGCGGTCACCGTCTCGGCGTCGGCCTCCGCGTCCACAGACTCCGTCTCGTCGGGGGCCACGAAGCCCACCTCGTCGCCGTCGGCCACGACGGCCACTGCGGCCACTCCCGAACTCGCGCAGCTGCTGCAGTTCTCCCGTGAGGAAGAGCGGATGGCCCGGGACCTGTATGCCGCCCTCGCCGCCGTGCACGACGGTGCGACGCCGATGAGCAGGATCACGCTCAGCGAAGACCGGCACTTCGATGCCGTGGGAACCCTGCTGACCACGTACCGGGTGGCCGATCCGTCGGCCGGCCGCGCCGCGGGCAGCTACGCGTTCCCGGAGCTGCAGGCGCTGTACGACGGCTGGCTCGCCAAGGGAAGCGCAAGCGTCAACGCGGCATACCAGGTCGGCGTCGAACTGGAGAAGCGCGACATCGCCGACCTTGAGAAGTCGCTCCTGGCCACCACCCAGGCAGACGTCAAGCGGGTGCTCGGCAATCTGCTCAACGGCTCACAGCAGCACCTGAGCGCGTACCAGAATGCCAGTTCGGGCACCACCACGGGCATGGGCCAGGGCCAGGGCCGTCGCGGCGGAACGGGCCAAAGCGGTCGTCCCGGGATGGGCCCGAGGTCCGGGCAGGCCGTGGGCGGGCAATCGGGGGCCGGTCGGGGCGCGATGGCGGGCAGGTGCCTGGCGAACAGCTGATCTTGCCAGCAGATGACGACCGGGGGTCCCTACGCTGAGGCCACGGCAACGGCCGATGGGCGACCTGGACGAAGGAGTGCGAATGGCGCGTCGGGTACTCGTCGTGGACGACGAGCCGCAGATCCGCACCGTGCTGCGGGCCTACCTCGACAGCGAGGGGTTCCAGGTCGTCGAGGCCGCCACCGGGGCGGACGCCCTACATCGGGTCAACGGCGCGGATCCACCGGATCTCGTGCTCCTCGATGTGGGGCTGCCCGATCTGGACGGGCTGGAGGTGCTGGCGACCCTGCGGCGCACCTCCAGCGTGTACGTCATCCTCGTGACCGCCCGCGCCGAGGAGGTGGATCGGATCGTCGGCCTCTCGGTCGGCGCCGACGATTACGTCACCAAACCGTTCAGCGCTCGCGAGGTCGTGGCCCGGGTCAAGGCGGTGTTGCGCCGACGGCGCGATGACGTCGACGAACCCGACGACCCGGTGCTCCGGTTCCCCGGTATGGCTCTGGACGAGCTTCGTCGCGAACTCACCGTGGACGACCGGCCGATCACCCTCTCGACCCTGGAGTTCGATCTGCTGCGCGCGTTGGCGGCCTCCCCGGGCCGGGTGTTCTCGCGAACCCAGCTGCTCCAGGAGGTCTGGGGCTATGACTTCTACGGCGACGAACGCGTGGTCGACGTGCACGTTCGCAGCATCCGCCGCGCGTTGGGCGACGACGCGGCCGCACCCCGGTTCGTGGGGACGGTTCGCGGCGTCGGCTACAAGTTCCTCGCCGAGCCGGGGGCGGACCGGTGAACCGGCTCGTCACCCGCTTGATCCTCAGCCACCTGTTGGTCGCGGTGGTCGCGACGACCACCACGTTCTTCCTGGTGCGTGCGATGGCCCCGCAACTCTTCGACGAACAGCTGCGCGCAGGGCCGGCCGGTGGCCCGGGCGGGATCGGTCGTGGGACGGGACGCACGCTGCGCGAGGAGTTCGCCGATGCGGTGGACTCCTCGCTCGGCGTCGGCGTCCTCGTCGCCGTCCTGGCGGCCACGCTGTTCGGTGCCGTTGCGGCATACCGGCTCACCCGACCCCTGGCCGGGCTGGCGGCGGCGACGAGGGAGTTGGCGCAGGGCCGGTATGCCGTGAGCGTCCCGACCCCGGGTACGCGCGAACTGGATGCCCTCGCCGCGGACGTGCGGGTGCTCGCCGGTGCCCTGGCCGAGACGGAGGCCCGCCGCACTCGACTGTTGGGGGATGTCGCCCACGAGATGCGGACCCCGTTGACCGTGATCGACGGCTATGTCGAGGGCATGGTCGACGGGCTATTGCCCACGGACGCCGAATCGATGGCTCGGGTGGCTGCGGAGACCCGACGACTGCGTCGGCTCGCCGACGATCTGTCGGCATTGTCCCGCGCGCAGGAGGGCCGGCTCGGTTTGGTATGCCGCCACGTCGCCCTCGACGAGGTCGTTGTTCCGGCGGCCGAGCGGCTGCGGCCGCAGGCGCAGGATGCGGGGGTGACGATGTCCATCACGGTCGACTCCCCGCAGCTCGTCGTCGATGTCGACCCCGAGCGGATCGCCCAGGTGGTGACCAATCTCCTCGGGAACGCGTTGCGCGCGACCCCGCCCGGTGGCCACGTGAGGGTGGAGGTGGATTCGCCCAGAGCGGGGCTGGCGCGGGTTCGGGTGAGCGACACCGGCGAGGGCCTGGCCGCGGTGGAGCTCGAGCGCATCTTCGAGCGCTTCTATCGGGTTCCGGGGCGAGCCCGGGGCGGCGGTACGGACAGCGGCTCCGGCATCGGGTTGACCATCTCCCGCGAGATCGCCCATGCCCACGGCGGCACCCTGACCGCCGAGTCACCCGGCCCGGGCGCCGGGGCGACCTTCGCCCTCACGCTGCCCACCGTTCCCGCGCGGTGAGCTCACCCACGCCGTGAGCGACCCACCTGACTCGGCATACCCCCCCGGGTATTTGTTACGATGCTGGCCGGCGATCTGAACGCCCTCCCACAGCCACCTGACCACAGCACCGACCGCAGCCCGCGCCGAACAAGGAGCCCCGATGGCCACCACGAATCTGACCCAGGCCGACTTCGAACAGACCATCACGGACAACGACATCGTGTTCGTCGACTTCTGGGCGTCCTGGTGCGGGCCGTGCCGGCAATTCGCGCCGGTCTACGAGGCGGCCGCGCAGCAGCACCCGCAGATCGTGTTCGGCAAGGTGGACACCGAGGCCGAGCGGGAGCTGGCGGGCGCGGCGGGGATCACCTCGATCCCGACGCTGATGGCGTTCCGGGAGGGCGTGCTCGTGTTCTCCCAGCCCGGTGCGCTGCCCGCCGCGGGTCTGGAGCAGGTCATCGCCGGCGTGACCGACCTGGACATGACCGAGGTGCACGCCCAGGTCGCCCGGCAGCGCGAGCTGCTGGCCACACCCGAAGAGGTGACGGTCGACGAGCTGGCCCAGGCGCTGGCGGCGGGGGGCGCGGTCATCGACGTCCGCGAACCGATGGAGTACCGCGCCGGCCATGTCCCGGGCGCCGAACTGGTTCCCCTCCAGCGCGTGCCCGACCAGGTGGGCGAGCTCCCGACCGATCGTCCGATCTACGTCATCTGTGCCTCCGGAGGCCGCAGCCTGCAGGCCGTCCAGTTCCTGCGTCAAGCCGGTGTCGAGGCGTACTCCGTGGCCGGCGGCACGACCGCCTGGGCCGGAGAGGGACGTCCCGTCGTCACCGGCCCGTATGCCGACGCCCAGTGATCGTTCCGTCGTGCGTCAGCGCACGACGGGCCGCCCGGCGCCCTGCCACGCGGTGATCCCGCCGTCCAGATGGACGGCGGAGGTGAACCCCAGGTCTGCCATCGCCGCCAGAGCGGTGGCGGAGCGGTGCCCGCTGCGGCAGTAGACGGCATACGAGGCGTTCTTGTCCAACTGCCCCAGCCGGTCCCGGAAGTCCGCGCTGTTGACGTCGAGGTTCACGGCCTGCGCCAGGTGTCCGTCGGCGAACTCGGCCGGCGTGCGCACGTCGAGGACCACGGTCCCGGGCCGGGCGGCCGCGGCGGCGAAGGCGGCCGGATCGAGGGCGATCGCATCGCGCGGCGCGGCCTTCGCGGGTAGGGCTGCGCTCCCGGCGGGCGGTGCCGGGGACTGGGTCGAGCCGCTCGAACAGCCGGCCACCGACAACGCCAAGCCGGCGAGCGTCGCCGCGACGACTCGGCTCGCGAGCTGGGTGCGGTGGTCGCGGTAGTCGCGCTGGCCACGAACTCTGGTCATGGGGTCTGGGTCTCCGATTCGTCGGGTGGCGGGGCGGCGAGGGGCGTTTCCCGGGGTGGACAGAGCCAGCGGAGGTACTCGCGATCGCCGAGCAGGTCGAGGCGTCGCCACAGGACACTGCCGGGGACGGCTTGACTGGCGTGGCAGGCGATCGCCCGGTATTGGCCGGCTCGGTCGACCTCGATGACGAGGTCGATGTCGGCCGGCGGGTGACCGATCAGCGGGATCCCGGTTTCGGCGGACAACTGATGCGTCAGGTGCAACGGCAGCGTCCAGGCCAGAACCGGCAGGTCGATCTCCGTTGCGGCGTGGATGGCGGCCGCCGTCGCCGCGGTGTGGTCCGGGTGCCCCGTGATCCCGGACGGGTCGAAGACGAGCAGGCCCTGCGCTCCGCAGCGCTCGGCAACCGCGGCCACGTCCTGGGCGAGAATCTGCGGGCCGATCCGCCCCAGTCGCCCGTCGGGGTGATCCCGCAGCTGGGTGGACCGCGCCCCGAGGGTGAGGGCGGCCTCGTGCAGTTCGTCGGCCCGGGTCTGCGCCAGATCCGCTGCCGCACCCAGAGTCGAGGCCTCCCCGCGGGTGAAGCACAGCACGTCGACGACGGTGCCGGCTTTCACGAAGGCGTCGATCACGGCGCCCAAGCCGAACGACTCGTCGTCCGGATGGGCCACGACGACCAACGCCGCGGACCACGCGGGCAGGCTTGCGGTCATCGGCTACACGACCGGCAGGGATGTACCCGGGGGCGCCGGAAGCGGCGGCTGCCCCGATGCCGGCCGCGGGCACGTGCATTGCTGCGGTGCCGGGACCTTCGCCATGACCTCCTCGGCGTGCCGGCCACAGCCGCGCCAGGTGGTCTTGCCGCAGGTGCCGCAGGGTGCTGGACTACACATCAGGGCTCCAATTCTGGGTATGCGTGTCGATCATCTCGTATGCCGGTCGCGATCCGTCGCGGGTCACCGGGGCATACCCCCTAGGGTATATTAGGCGACGGTTCATGGCATACCGAAACACCATCTTGGAGGTCAGCGATGTGCAGGCAAGTGACGTGCCGCAAGTGTGGCAAGACGACCTGGGCGGGGTGCGGGCAGCACGTCGACCAGGTGATGCGGGGAGTGCCGAAGTCCCAGCAGTGCGCGGGGCACGCCGGCGAACCGCGGACGGGCGGATTCTTCAAGCGACTGTTCGGCGGCGGCTGACGCCGGTGCTCCGCAGGGCGCGCCGACGGAACGGGCCCTGCGGTGCTCTCGGCAGTGTCGTGCCCTGCCACCGAGGCGCGGAATCGGTCGCCGGCTGCCCGCAAGAATGATCTGGCACTGGCAGACGTTTGGCGGAAGAGTGGCCCCTCGTGAGTGCTGAACCCGCGACCGATGAGGCCCTGGACGAGCGGCTCCGTGTCGCCGCGAGGCTGGACGTCGACGACCTCGTGGAACTCGGGTGCGACCTGGCCGAAGCGGGCCGGCTGTCCGAGGCGGAGATGTGCTTCCGCGCGTGCTCCGACGCCGGCTCGGCCATCGGTTCCTTCAACCTCGGGAACGCTCTGGCGGAGCAGGAACGCTGGCTGGAGGCCGTGACGGCATACGAGTTGGCACTCCAACGTGACGAAAGCGACGCGTGGCTCAACCTCGGGGTGGTCCTGCACGAGCTCGGCGATCTCGCGGGTGAGATCCGTGCCTACCGGGCCGCGGAAGCGGCGGGCGACACATTCGGAACGCTCTCCTTGGCCTTCGCCCTGCGCGAGCTGGGCGAGCGAGACGCGGCGATGGAAGCCGCCGAGCGCGCCGCGGCCTGCGGCAACGACACGGCCGCCGCCGCCGTCGCGTGCTGGCAGTGGTGCACATCGCTCGACCCCGCACTCGAACCCGCCCTGCGTGCCGGTGCGGACCACTTCCCCGCGACCAGGGCCGACCTGGGGGATCTGCTGATCGGGACGGGCCGCATTCAAGAAGCCCGCACGGTGTTCGAGCTCGGCGTGGCGCTCGGCGAAATCGAGAGCATGGTGCCGCTCGGCAATCTGTGCAAGGGTCTGCTGGATGACGCCGCTGCCGCTGAGGCCGCCTATCGGGCCGGCGTCGCGCACGGTGATCCGCACGCACACCACAATCTCGCCGTGCTACTGACGCGTCGCCGGATCGTGGTCGACGGCGAATCGGGCCACGCCGACGCCCGTTGTCACCGGTACACCCGCGACCGGTGCTCAATGCCGAGCGCGATGATCACCATGCGCTCGTCGTAGATGTCCGCGACAACACGCCAGTCTCCAACCCGGTAGCGCCACAGTCCGCTCAGGGTACCCGTCAGTGCCTTCCCGCTGACCCGAGGGTCCTCGGTTTGCGCGATGCCGGTCAAGTAGTCCGTGATCCTCCTGGCTGTCGGCCGGTCCTTACGCGCCAACGCGCGCAACTGCTTCGCCGCGTCCGGGTGCAGCTCAATCGTCCAAGCCAAGGTCGGCCACCACCTCGGCCAGGGTCTCGGTCGTCACCGCCCCGGATCGGACCTCGACGGCCCGCTGAGCGACGTCGTACTCCCACTCGACCTGAGGCAAGCCGCGTTCGATCGCTTCGCGCAGGTAGAACGACCGGGACCGGTGGGTCCGCGCTGCAAGGGCGTCAAGTCGTCGCTGAGTCTCTTCCGGGATGCGCACGCTCGTGGCCATCATGCCTCCTGACGACGACGTATTCGGATGACTACAGCGTAGTCAACCGGTCAAGGTCGTACGTCTCGGTCAGACGAGGGTGCCGGTAGCACCGTTCGGCCAGAACCCGTTAGTTGCGGTAGATCGACGGGCGTCTGGCGGCCGGGGAGGGCTCGGATCAAGACCCGAGGATGGCCGATGCGGGCCTGTGACCTG
>JBDIAR010000065.1:0-17051 GCA_039812545.1 Dermatophilaceae bacterium
GATCAGTCGGGGCGGATCAGTCAGGGCGGATCAGTCGGGGCTCACGGCGTCCCAGGCGATGGTGAGTTCGCCGAGGCGCCAGCGCGACGGTCCGTCGAGCACGCCGACCCCGGCATCGGCGACCCCTTGCGCCATCGCCGCGAAGCGTTGGCGGGCCCCGAAAGATCCCATCGCGGCCGCCTTGGCCCATTCGACGTCGAGCAGTCGCAGCACGTCGTGGATCCGTTCCCCCGGAACATTGCGATGGATCAGGACCTTCGGCAGGCGTTCGGCGATCTGCGAGGGGTATGCCAGGGCGCGCAGCCGCCAGGACAAGGTGAGACTGGTCGGGCCCGCCGGTTCGATCGCGACCCAGCTCGCCAGTCGACCGAGTTCGTCGCAGGTGCCGTCGACGAAGAGCCCGTCCGGTGCCAGCCGGTCCGCGACGACCGCCCAGTAGCGCGGCACATCCGGGGCGGGGTACTGCCGGAGCACGTTGAAGGCCCGCACCAGCTGGACCTGGCCGGAGACCGGGATCTCGAAGCCGCCATGGGCGAACCGCAGCCCCGGCCGGGCGTGCGGTTGGGCGGCGGCGACCCGATCCGGGTCGATCTCGATTCCGACCACGTTCACGTCGGGACGGACCCGGACCAGGCGGGTCCACAACTCGACGGTCGTCACCGGCGAGGCGCCGTAGCCCAGGTCGACGACCAACGGGGGGCCGGCCGCCCGGCGCAGCCGCCAGGCCTGCGGGCCGGCCAGCCACCGGTCGACCCGGCGCAACCGGTTCGGGTTCGTCGTTCCCCGGGTCACCGCCCCCACGACGACACGTCTCGAGGGCGACTGCACGATGCCCACTCTAGGGCGCTGCGCCGCGCGCGGCGGTGCGGCAGCATGGGGTCATGACCACCGAGAACCCGCCCGCGACGACCCCCGACCCCGCGGCCGCCGGACCGTCGGCCGACCTGCCGACCGACCTGCCGACCGAGCCGGGTCACCGGTACGCCGTCGAGCAACTCCTGGCATACGTGGCGGACGCCGCGGTGGACTGGGACCGGGGCAGGCGGCCCGACGAGTATGTCGTCTCGCTGCCGGGCGACCGCAAACTCAAGACCGTCGTCTCCCTGGTCATCGGCCCGAGCGTCACCTCGATCGTGGCCTTCGTCATCCGCAAACCCGACGAGAACCATGCGGCGTTCTACCGGTACCTGCTGCTCCGGAATCTCAAACTGCCGGGCATCGCGTACGGGTTGGACAAACTCGGCGATGTCTACGTCACCGGCTCGGTGCCCACCCGAGCGGTCGACCAGGCATACCTGGATCAGATCTTCGGCGTCGTCCTGGAGGCGGCCGACAGCCCGTTCAACGACCTGCTCCTGCTGGGCTTCAAGACCGCGATGAAGCGGGAGTGGGACTGGCGGATCCTGCGGGGGGAGTCGCTGGCCAATCTGGAGGCGTTCCGCGGGCAATTGGAGGGCGAACCGGCTGACGAAGGTCACTCGCAGAGCGCTCCTCAGACCCTTGGGCGCCAACCTACGGACGAGTAGGGTTTCGGTCATGACGTACACCTTGATCCTGCTCCGCCACGGCGAGAGCCAGTGGAATCAGAAGAATCTGTTCACCGGGTGGGTCGACGTCGACCTGACCGACAAGGGCCGCGCCGAGGCCGTCAACGGTGGCAAGCTCATCAAGGAATCCGGGCTGCTCCCCGACGTGCTGCACACCTCGCTGCAGCGCCGCGCCATCACCACCGCCAACCTGGCCCTCGACGCCGCCGACCGGCACTGGATCCCGGTGCGCCGTGACTGGCGACTCAACGAACGCCACTACGGCGCGCTGCAGGGCAAAGACAAGAAGCAGACGATGGATCAGTACGGCGAGGAGCAGTTCATGCTGTGGCGCCGCTCCTACGACACCCCGCCGCCGCCGATCGACCCCGACGACGAGTACGCCCAGACCGGCGACCCCCGGTATGCCGAACTCGGCGACGGTGTGCCCCGGACCGAGTGCCTCAAGGACGTCGTCGCCCGTCTCGTGCCGTACTGGGAAGGGCCGATCCAGGACGACCTCAAGGCCGGCAAGGTCGTCCTCATCGCGGCCCACGGCAACTCGCTGCGCGCCCTGGTCAAGACCCTGGACGGCATCAGCGACGCCGACATCGCACAGCTGAACATCCCGACGGGCCAGCCGTTGGTCTACGAACTCGACGAGTCCTTCAAGCCGATCACCGCCGGTGGGCGCTACCTCGACCCGGTGGCCGCTGCGGAGGCGGCCCAGGCCGTCGCCAACCAGGGTAAGAAGTAGCCCGATGCCGGTGCCGGCATACCCCGGCACCGGCATACCCCGGCACCGGCATACCCCGGCACCGGCATACCCCGGCACGGTCGGGGCGCCCGCCGCAACGGTGCGCCCCGACGTCAGGACTGGTCGAGTCCTGCTTCGGCCGCCAGCTGCCGTTCCGGCGTCGAACCGGTCTCGTGCTGGAACTCCCCGGTGACCAGGTAGACGACGCGACGGGCGATCGAGACCGCGTGGTCGGCGAAACGCTCGTAGTACCGGCCGAGCAGGGCGATGTCCACGACGGTCTCGCGGGGGAACCTGAACTCGTCGTTGATCGCCTGGCTGAACAGCGACCGGTGCAGTTCGTCCATCTGGTCGTCGTCCTGCTCCAGGGCGCGGGCCCCGTCGACGTCCTTGGCGGCGATGATCGATCCCGCCTTTGCGACGATGCTCTCCGCGACCGCGCCCATCTCGGTGAAGTGTCCGCGCAGCTGGGCCGGCACCGCGGACTGCGGATAGCGCATCCGGGCGACCTTGGCGATGTGCCGGGACAGATCACCCATCCGCTCCAGGTCCGAACTCATCCGCAGCGCGGTCACGACGATCCGCAGGTCGGTCGCCACCGGCTGCTGGCGGGCCAGGACGTCGATGGAGAGCACCTCCAGCTGATCCCGGACGGCGTCGATCCGGTGGTCGGCCTCGATGACGCTCTCGGCCAGGTGGACGTCCGCATCCAGCAACGCGGTGGTCGCCCGGGACATCGCGGACCCGGCCAGGCGCGTCATCTCGACCAACTGGTCGCTGATCCGGTCGAGTTCTTCATGGAAGACGTCACGCATGATCGGGCGGCTCCTTCACCTGGTGTTCAGCGGCGGGCGGGTGTCCCGGCCGGCCGAGGATCCCACGCTCAGGTGAACGTATCCCGGCGCTGCGGTGAACATCCTAGGTCGCCCGGCCCCGTCGGGCCGTGAGCGGCGTCATCCACCGTACGCCGATGCGTACCCTGATCAGCGTGGATCTCAACGCGGCGGCGCTCGTGGCCGGCGGGGGCGTGCTCGCCGTCGCCGGTTTCGTGGCCGGCCGATGGTCGGCCCGCGGCGCCGGACGCGTCGATCCCGTTCCCGAGGCTCCGCCGGTGCCGTCCGGGGTCTCCGATGTGTTGGCCGTGCTCGGCACGGGGGCGATCGCGCTGGATTCGGCCGATCTGGTCGTCACCTGTTCGGCCGAGGCCGTGCGTCGGGGCTTGGTGCGGCGCGGCGAGTTGGTCCATCCCGAACTGCTGAGCCTGGTCCGCGAGGTGCGCCGCGACGGGCAGCCGCGCGCCGAGGAGTTCGACCTCGCCGTCGGCGGGGGAATCGGACAGGCCGCCGCCGCCAGCCCGGTGGGCGCGCGCGCCGCTCGACTCGGTGAGCACCACGTCCTGCTCATCGTCGAGGACCGGTCGCTGTCCAGGCGGGTGGACGAGACGAGGCGGGACTTCGTCGCCAATGTGTCCCACGAGCTGAAGACCCCCGTCGGTGGGATCTCGCTGTTGGCCGAGGCGGTCCTCGACGCCGGCGACGACCCGGAGACGGTGCGCCGGTTCGCGGCGCAGATGAAGAAGGAGGCCGACCGGCTGACCCGGTTGGTCCGCGACATCGTCGACTTGTCCCGGTTGCAGGGCCAGGACGTCCTGGCCTCCTCGACCGAGGTCGATCTCACCGAGGCCGCGGCGGTCGCCGTGGAGTACTCCCGCACCCTGGCCGAACAACGCCGGATCGAACTGCTCGCCATCGGGACGCCGCACGCGATGGTCACCGGCGACCGGGAACTCCTGATCACGGCGATTCGCAACCTGATCGGCAACGCCATCGCATACAGCGAGTCGGACACCCGGGTGACCGTGCGGACCCGCCCACTGGACAACGACGTCGAAGTCGCGGTCACCGACCAGGGCCGCGGCATCTCGGCCGCGGACCAGGAACGGATCTTCGAGCGGTTCTACCGGGTCGACGCGGCCCGGTCGCGGGCCACCGGCGGCACCGGCCTCGGCCTGTCCATCGTCAAACACATCTGCTCCCAGCACGGCGGCACGGTCACCGTGTGGAGCGCCGAAGGACGCGGTTCGACGTTCACGATCCGGCTGCCGGCGGCCACCGAGGAGACCATGGCCGTCGGTCCCACTGGAAGGGCACATCCATGACGCACATCCTGCTCGTCGAGGACGAGGAGTCGTTTTCCGACCCGCTCTCGTACCTGCTGCGCAAGGAGGGGTACGAGGTCACCGTCGCCGACACCGGCCCCAAGGGGCTGGCCGAGTTCGAGAGTTCCGGTGCCGATCTGGTGCTCCTCGACCTCATGTTGCCGGGGTTGTCCGGGGTCGAGGTATGCCGTCAGTTGCGGGCCCAATCTTATGTGCCCATCATCATGTTGACCGCCAAGGACGGCGAGATCGACAAGGTGGTCGGGTTGGAACTGGGCGCCGACGACTACGTGACCAAGCCGTACTCCAGTAGGGAACTGCTGGCCCGGATCAAGGCGGTGCTGCGCCGGCTCGCCGATACCGAGGACCTCATGCCGCCGACCTTGGACGTCGGACCGGTGAGCATGGACGTCGAACGCCACGTCGTCAAGGTGCGTGGGGAGCCGGCCTCGCTGCCGCTGAAGGAGTTCGAACTGCTGGAGATGTTGTTGCGCAATGCCGGACGTGTGCTGACTCGTATGCAGCTCATCGACCGGGTCTGGGGCAGCGACTACGTCGGGGACACCAAGACGCTCGACGTTCACATCAAGCGGCTGCGCGCCAAGATCGAGACCGATCCGGCGGCGCCGACCCACATCGTGACCGTGCGGGGATTGGGCTACAAGTTCGAGGCGGACCGGGCCGGGAGCTGAGCGCCCCGGGAGTTGAGCGCTACGACCCCTTCGTCGGGGTCACCGTGGCATACGGGCCACCGGCGCGCGGCGGCAGGACCGGGGTGTTGACGAGTTTGGTGCCCGCGTCGGGGGTGGCGACCATGACGTCGATCATCGTCCCCGGGACGGCTCCGCCGGCGGCGATCTGCAGTCCGTTGAGCGGTTTGGCCTCGCCCGGGTCCAAGGACATGGTGACCGGCGTCTGCGACGTGGCGTTCTGGAGCGAGAACCCGACCTGGACCTTCTGGTTGGACTCGTTGACCAGCGCCCCCGTGATCATCGCGGGAGCGTCCTTGCTCTCCGAGACCACGACGAGGTTGCGCAGCGCCACCGCACCGAGGTCGGCGTTCACGCCATCACCCCCGGGGGCGATGACATCGGTCTGCAGCGGGGAGAAGATGGTGCACCCTGCCGTCAGCACGACGGGCGCGATCAGGGCGGCCGCGGCAGCGGGGACCGCGAAACGACGGGACGAGGACGAACCCGGGGTGTGCAGGCGCGCTGGAGTCACCTGACCAGCGTACCGGCCGACCCGGCTGCAGGTGCGGGCTCGGATCGGGCGGGGCTGCGGCCTTCGCCGGGCGGGCCGCCCAGATCGCTCAAAGGCTGCCGGTGCGGGCTCCTCCGGTGGGCGATGCGACGCCTCGCCATCGGCGGCGCTCCGGCCCAGGCCCTGACACGGCCCGCCGACAACGCTCTGACCTGCGCAGATGCGCGACCGCCCGGTCCGCGAATCGTGACCGCCGTGTTATCATTGTTTCCGCGAAAGGGGCTACACCATATGGTTTTCAAGGTCGGCGAAACGGTTGTCTACCCCCATCACGGGGCCGCACTCATCGAGGAGATCAACACCCGGACGATCAAGGGAGTCGACAAGCTCTACCTCAAGCTCAAGGTCGCCCAGGGTGACCTGACGATCGAGGTGCCCGCGGAGAACTGCGACCTGGTCGGCGTGCGCGACGTGGTGGGCAAGGAGGGCCTGGACCGAGTCTTCGAAGTCCTTCGCACCCCGTACAACGAGGAGCCGACCAACTGGTCGCGCCGCTACAAGGCCAACCTCGAAAAGCTCGCCTCCGGTGACGTGATCAAGGTCGCCGAGGTCGTGCGCGACCTGTGGCGTCGGGACAAGGACCGTGGGCTGTCGGCGGGCGAGAAGCGGATGCTCGCCAAGGCCCGTCAGATCCTGGTCTCCGAGTTGGCCCTGGCCGAGAAGACCAACGAGGAGAAGGCCGAGTCCATCCTCGACGAGGTTCTCGCCTCCTGATCGGGGCTTGCCGTTAGCACCGCGATCATCCTGCTCGCCGGTGGGGCGGGGTCGCGTCTCGGTGCCGCTGTGCCGAAGGCGTTCGTATCGCTGTCCGGCCGCCCGCTCTTGTCGTATGCCGTCGATCGCGTCCGTGCCGTCCCCGAGGTCGCGGCGCTGGTCGTCGTGGCTCCGGCGGGATTCAGCTCCCGGGACCACCCCGTCTGGGCCGACGTCGGGCTGCCCGCGACCGAGACCGTGATCGTCGTGACGGGCGGGGCCGAACGCGGCGATTCGGTGCTCGCCGGCCTGCGGGCGCTGCCCCCCGAGATCGACCTCGTCCTGGTTCACGACTGCGCGCGAGCCCTCGCCCCGGCCGCGTTGTTCGAACGGGTCCGCGACGCGGTTCGGGGAGGCGTGGCCGCCGTTGTCCCGGGCCTCCCGGTCGTCGACACCATCAAGGTCGTCGACGAGTCCGGCACCGTCGTCGCGACCCCGCCACGTTCGGACCTGCGCGCCGTGCAGACCCCGCAGGGTTTCGACCGCGACGCACTCGAACGGGCCCACGCCGTCCACGGCAGCGACGCCACCGACGACGCCGCGCTCGTCGAATTGCTCGGCCTGCCGGTGCGGGTCGTCCCCGGCGACCCGCTCGCCTTCAAGGTCACCGACGCCGACGACCTGGCCCGGGCCGAGCGGATCGTGAGCACCGGCATACCCTCACCGACCCCGACTCACAGCACCGCGACACCCAGCACGCCGACTCACAGCACCGCGAAAGGACGCCGATGACCGCCCAACCCGACACCCTTCCCCTTGCCCTGATCACCGGGGGAGGCAGCGGGATCGGCGCGGCCACCGCGATGCGGCTGGCGGCCCGCGGTTTCGAGGTCGCCGTGGCCGGGCGCCGGCGCGAGGCCCTGGACGAGACCGTCGCGGCGGTCACCGCGGCCGGCGGGCGGGCTCGAGCCGTGGTCCTCGACGTCACCGACGCCGAGTCCGTCGTCCGGGCCGTCTCCGCGTTGGGGCGCCTCGACGTCCTGGTCAACAACGCCGGCGGCGCGATCGGCCTGGAGTCGGTCGCCGACGGCGACCTCGCCGACTGGCAGGCGATGTACGACACCAATGTGCTGGGTACCGTCCGGGTGACCCAGGCGGCGCTCCCGCTGCTGACCCGCTCGCCGCACGCCACGATCGTGGTCATGGGTTCGGTCGCCGGGGAAGTCGCCTACGAGGGCGGTGCCGGTTACTGCGCCGCGAAATTCGGTGAACACGCGCTCGCCCAGACCCTGCGTCTCGAACTCGCCGGCACGCACATCCGGGTCGTCGAAATCATGCCGGGCATGGTGCATACGGAGGGCTTCTCGTTGGTCCGGTTCCGCGGCGACCAGGCCAAGGCCGACGGGGTGTATGCCGGTGTGGACCGACCGATGGTCGCCGACGACGTCGCGGCCTGCGTCGAGTTCGTCGTCGGCCTGCCGCAGCATGTCAACGTCGATCGTCTCGTCGTGCGCCCGGTCGCCCAGGCCGCCCAACACAAGGTCCACCGCGGCCCGATCGACTGGCACGACGGAACCGGCGCGTCGTGATGGCCCCCGAGCCGCGCGGAACCGCCGGCCTGGTCGTGCTCGGCGGCCGACCCGGCGTGGGCAAGACGACGATCGCCCGAGAGGTGGCGCGGCGTACCGGTGCCGTTCACGTGCGCGTCGACACCATCGAGGAGTGCCTGCGGTCGCTGCGGCTGGACGACCTGACCGTCGAGGGCTATGTCATCGGGTATGCCGTGGCCGCCGACCAGTTGCTCGTCGGGTCGCCGGTCGTGGCCGATTCGGTCAACCCGGTCGCGGTGACCCGGCAGGCCTGGCGCGACGTGGCGGTGACCCGCGGGCTGCCGTGCGTCGAGGTCGAGGTGATCTGTTCGGACCTTGACGAACACCGCCGGCGCGCGCAGGACCGGGCCCCGGAGGCACCCGACGTCGTCCTGCCCACGTGGGAACAGATCGTCACGCGCGAGATCGAACCCTGGGCCCCCGACGTCGTCGTCGACACCGCCCTCCTGGAACCGGCCGCGGCGGTCGCGAAGATCTGCGCCCATGCCCGTTGGCTGGAGGGAGCGCTCGATGACTGACGCCGACCCATCCGCCGCGCCCGCCGCGGCCCCCGCGCCCGCCGCGGTCCGAACCGGGATCGGGGCGGACGTGCATGCCCTCGCCGGGCTATCCGAGCCCCGGCCGCTCTGGTTGGCCGGGATCGTCTGGCCGGCCGAGCGCGGCCTGAGCGGACACTCCGACGGCGACGTGGCGGCGCACGCCGCCTGCGACGCGATCTTCTCGGCCGCGGGGATCGGCGACCTCGGCAGCCAATTCGGCACCGACCGGCCGGAGTACGCGCAGGCCTCCGGGGTGACCCTGCTGCGCGAGGCCGCGGCCCTCGTGCGCGCCGCCGGTTACGAGATCGGCAATATCGCGATCCAGGTCATCGGCAACCGGCCCAAGATCGGAACCCGGCGCCGCGAGTGCGAGGCTGCGTTGTCCCGGGCCGCCGGTGCGCCCGTCTCGGTGTCCGGCACGACCACCGACGGACTGGGCCTGACGGGGCGCGGCGAGGGGATCGCCGCAATCGCGACCGCCCTGGTCATCCCCCTGGTGACGCACTGCTCGCAGACGTCGCGTACCGGGTGAGCGAGGAGATGCCCGCGCAGGTGCAGGTGATCATCCCGTACTGGGGGGACCCGGCATACCTGTTCGCCGCGGTCGACAGCGTCCGGGCCCAGAACAACCCGAACTGGCGGCTCGTGGTCGTCGACGACGCCTACCCGGACCCGCGCGCCGGGCAGGTCCTGCGCGCCGACCCCGACCCGCGGATCCGGTACCTGCGCAACGAGGTCAATCTCGGGGTCGCGGACAACTTCGAACGCTGCCGGCGGCTCGCCGACCCCGCAGACGCGCCATATGTCGTCTTCCTCGGGGCCGACGACCGGTTGGCGCCGGACTATGTCCAGCGGGTGGTGGACGATTTCGACCGATTCCCGCGGGCGGCCATCGTCCAGGTCGGGGTGCGGGTCGTCGACGGCGCCGGCCGACGCGTGCGACCCCTCGGGGACCGGGTCAAGGCGGCCATTGCGCCGCGGGTGCGGCAGGCGACGGAGCTGTCCGGGGAACGACTCGCGGCGAGTATGTTGCGCGGCAACTGGCTGTACTGGCCGTCGCTGGCCTTCCGGACCGAACGGCTGGCCCGGTATGCCTTCCGCCGGGTGTACGACATCGACCTCGATTCGGCGTTGGTCCTGGAGATGGTGTCCGCCGGAGAGCGGCTCGTGGTGGACCCGCACGTGTGTTTCGAGTACCGCCGGCATGCCGCGAGTGCGTCCAGTGCGGCGATCCACGACGGGTCGCGACTGGCCGAGGACCGCAGGTATTACGCCGACATGGCCGAGTTGATGGCCGGTCGTGGCTGGCGGCGGGCCGCGCGCACCGCCCGCCGGCGCCCGACGTCCCGGCTGCACGCCGTCACGCTCATGCCGCGGGCGGCCCGAGCCCGAGATGCCGGCGCGATGGCCGACCTGCTCCGACACGCGCTGGTCAGGGCGGGTCGGTGAATGACACCGGCTTCCCGGTGGCCCGGGCGTAGGCGATCTCCCGGCTCGTGGATTCGCCGACATAACCGCCCGGGTTGACGACCAAAACCCGGTCGGCCAGGTCGATCTTGTGGAGGTGAAGTGCGTCCAACGCGGCCTTCTGCTGCGCGGTGACCACGGCGTCCGCCTCGCCCGGCGCCAGGACGATGACACCGGCGAAGGTCAACTCACGGCTCGCCGCCCGCATCTGCTCGACGAATCGGATCGAGCCGCACAGGCAGACGATCTCGGGACGGTCCGGCATCTCGCCTCCTCCTAACGGCGGCGCGCCGAGCGCAGCCAGCCGAGCTGGACCAGCACGCCGACGGCCGGGCCCAGGGCCAGGGCCACCACGACGCGGGTGTCCAGCGACGCGGGGACCAGCAGGAGGGCCACCGCGAGAGCGGTGGCCAGCAACCACCCGGACAGGTAGGCCCGGTGACCGGACAGGCCGAGACAGCCGGCGCCGGTCACGGTGAGGACGGCGATGGCCCCGGCGTCGATCATCAGCCCGGCGAACGTCCCCGGCGCGACCTCATACTCGGGATTGACCAGCCGCAGCAGCACCGGACCCAGCGCGGCGGCGCCCGCGGCGCCGACCAGCGTCGCCGCGACCAGCCAGCCGAGCACCCGCCGCAGGCCGGCGATGCCGTGCTCGACCACGTGGGCCACGACCACCCCCTGGTATGCCGTGAGGGGCACGAGCAGCGGGGCGCGGGTCAGCGACAACGCGAGCAAGAGCGGCGCGGCACCGGCATACACCTCGTCGGTGGACGTGAGACGCACGAGGACGGGGAAGCCGACGACGAGCAGAGCGCTCGCGGCCGTGGCGGTACACGCCATGGCTACCTGGCGACCGAAATCCCGCGCGCCCACGTCGGTGCGGGCCCGCCAGGCGAGGCGCATCCGGCGCGAGCCGAGCAGCCACGGCAGCCAGCCCCAGGACGCGGCGGCGGTGGCCCAGGTGAACCCATCTGGAGTCCCCAGCGCCGCCGCGGCCACCGCCACGATCAACAACCGGCCGATCCCATCGGTCCCGAGCAGCACGCCGTACCACCGCAGCGCCCCGACTCCCGCCAGCGCCCCACTCAACGCGCTGAACACGGCGAAGCCGGCGACCCCGACACAGACCGCGCCGACCTGGCCGAACCAGGTCGTCCCGAAGAGCCGCGGCCCCCACAGCGGTCCGCTCAGAGCCAGGACGAGCGCCGACCCCCCGCCGAGGACCATCGCCGCCGGCCCCACGGCCACTCCCGGCGACCGATCGAGCTTTTCGTATGCCGCTCGGGCTCGCACCGCTCGCGCCGACTCGGTCAACACCCCGCCGAGCGCGCCGAACAGTCCGAACAGCAACCCCCAGAACACGAGGAACCCGGAGTTCTGCTCGGTACTCAGCTGTCGGGCGATCAGAACGAGGACGGCATACCCGGCCACCCCGGCGAGTGCGGACGCCAGCAATACCGAACCCCCGGCCCCACGCCGGACGGGCTCGGCCGGCGGACCGGGGCGAAGGGCCATCGGCTGATCGTAACCGGGCCCGGGTTGAACCCGCCGCACCGGTGGGGCACGCTGAACAGCACGTCGGGACGTCGAGCGTCCCGAGACCGACGAGGGAGCGCAGTGACCGACGAGGGAGCGCAGTGACCGAGGAGACCAGCCCACGACCCGGCACCGACGGGGAGGACTACACCCGGCGGCTGGGCCGGCTCGGCGACGCCCGGTGGAAGAAGGTCCTCGACGTCCAGCGCCCCTACCGGTGGAACCTGCGCCGCCTGGACCTCGGGGCCTGTCTCGATGTCGGCTGCGGGCGTGGACGCAACCTGGTGGCCCTCGGTCCGGGATCGGTCGGGGTCGACCACAACCCGTTCTCGGTGGCGGAGGCGGTCGCCCAGGGCTGCGAGGCATACACCACCCAGGCCTTCCTCGCCGACCCGCAGCTCGCCCGACCGGGGCGCTTCGACGCGCTGCTGGCCGCCCATCTGGTCGAACACCTGACGCCCGAGCAGGCGCGCGAGGTCATCGGGTCGTACCTGCCGTTCGTCCGGCCGGGCGGGCGCTGCGTCCTGATCACCCCTCAGGAGCGGGGGTATGCCAGTGACGAGACCCATGTGACGTTCACCGACGCCGCGGCGTCCGCGCAGCTGGCCGGCGATCTCGGCCTGGTCGTGGAACGGTCGTACTCGTTCCCGTTCCCGCGGGCCGCCGGTCGGGTCTTCCGTTACAACGAGTTCGTCGTGGTCGCTCGAAGGCCACCGGCGGCCTGAGCCGGCGCTGCGCCGAGGATGAGCGCGTCAGGCACGGCAAAGGGCGCGCCGGTAGAATCGCCGCCCGTGAGCCTGCAGCTGTTCGACACCGCAACCCGCACCCAGCGGGACTTCCGCCCCATCGAGGACGGCAAGGTCGGCATCTACATCTGTGGGCTGACCACGCAGGGTGCCCCGCACATCGGGCACGTCCGGTTCGCGGTGGCCTTCGACGTACTGCGCCGGTGGCTGGAGATCGGCCACGGCTATGACGTGACCCTGATCCGCAATGTCACCGATATCGACGACAAGATCCTGCGCAAGGCGGCCGAGCAGGACGAGCCGTGGTACGAGCTCTCGCTGCGCAACGAACGGCTGACCACGCAGGCCTTCGAGTTGCTCGGCGTCCTGCCGGCCAGCTACGAGCCGCGGGCCACCGGCCACATCCCCGACATGGTCACCTTGATGGACACCCTGGTGGAGAAGGGCCACGCGTATGCCGCGCCGGACGCATCGGGGGACGTGTACTTCGACGTGAACTCCTGGCCGGAATACGGTTCGCTGTCCCGCCAGGCGTTGGACGACATGGCCACCGCCGACGACGCCGACCCCCGCGGCAAACGCGACCCCCGGGACTTCGCGCTGTGGAAGGGGCACAAGGTCGACGAACCGGAGAGCGCGAGCTGGCCGACACCGTTCGGCCACGGCCGCCCCGGCTGGCACCTGGAGTGCTCGGCGATGGCGCGCCGCTACCTCGGGGACACCTTCGACATCCACGGCGGCGGCATCGATCTGCGCTTCCCGCACCACGAGAACGAGCAGGCCCAGTCCCGAGCCGCCGGCCTGGGCTTCGCCAACTACTGGCTGCACAACGCCTGGGTCACGGTCAAGGACCAGAAGATGGGCAAGTCGCTCGGCAACGCCCTCGAGATCCGCGAGGTCACCCGGGTGGCCCGGCCGCTGGCGATCCGCTACTACCTCACCGCCGCCCACTACCGCTCCACCATCGAGTACCACGAGGGGTCGCTCGCCGAGGCCGAGGCCGCCGTGGACCGGATCGAGGGCTTCCTGCGCCGTGCGTTCACCGGACCCGGGTATGCCGGTCCGCTCGGTCGCTCGGTGACCGGCGGTGAGTTCGTCGGCAGCCCGGCCGTGTCGGTTTTGCCGGACGTGCCCGAGGAGTTCCGGGAGGCGATGGACGACGACGTGAATGTGTCGGGGGCGCTGGCCGTCGTCCACGAGGCGGTCCGGGCCGGCAACACGGCGTTGGACGAGGGCGACCGCAAGGGAGCCGAGGAGATCGCCCTGACCGTGGTGGCGATGACCGAGGTGCTCGGCGTCAACCCGCTGGCTCCGCACTGGGGAGCGACGTCCGCAGCCGACGACGGCCGGTCCCAGGCCCTGGAGGCGATGGTGACCGAACGGCTGGAGGCCCGACAGAAGGCCCGCAAGGACCGCGACTTCGCCGCCGCCGACGCGATCCGCGACGCGCTCGCGGCCGCCGGTGTCGTCATCGAGGACACCGCGGCCGGACCGCGCTGGTCCGTGGAGCGTCCCTGATGCCCGGCAACTCCCAGCGCCGCGGCGCGGTCCGCAAGTCGGGCAAGGCCCCCGCGGCCGGCTCCGGCGGCCGCGGCCGCAAGGCGCTCCAGGGCAAGGGCCCCACCCCGAAGGCGGTCGAGCGCGAGCACCATTCGGCATACCGCAAGGCGAACGCGAGCCCCGCGGCCAAGGCCGGCACCGGGGCGCAGGCCGGCAGGCCGGCGACGACGGGCCGAGGGGCTCAGCGGCAGGGTGGCTCCACGGGTCGGCCGGGCCCGGCCCGCGCCGGGACCGCCCGGCGCTCCCGCACCTCCTCCGAACTGGTCTGCGGCCGGAACCCGGTCGTCGAGGCGCTGCGCGCCGGGGTACCCGGCACCACGGTCTACGTCGCCAGCCGCGTCGAGGTGGACGACCGGGTCCGCGAGGCCCTCAAACTCGCCACGGCCCGCGGCATACCCGTCCTGGAAACCCCGCGCGGCGAACTGGACCGGCTCGCCGAGGGCGCCGTCCACCAGGGCCTGGCGATGCAGGTGCCCGCCTACGAGTACGCCCACCACGGCGACCTGATCGACCCCCTCGCCCCCGGCATACCCCTGGTCGTCGCCCTCGACGGGGTGACCGACCCCCGCAATCTCGGCGCCGTCGTCCGATCGCTCGCCGCGTTCGGCGGGCACGGCGTCGTCGTCCCCGAGCGGCGCAGTGTCGGTATGACCGCCGCCGCCTGGCGGACCTCGGCCGGTGCCGCCGCCCGGATCCCGGTGGCCCGGGTGAGCAACCTGACCCGGGCGCTGGAGGACTTCCAGAAGGCCGGGTTCTTCGTGATCGGGCTGGACATGGACGGGGATGTCGAGCTGCCGCACCTCCACGTGGCCGATTCGCCGCTCGTGATCGTGACCGGGTCGGAGGGCAAGGGCCTGTCCCGGCTGGTCCGCGAGACGTGCGACCAGATCGTCTCCATCCCGATGGCCGGGCAGATGGAATCCCTCAACGCCGGGGTCGCGACCTCCGTGGCCCTGTACGAGATCTCCCGGCGGCGGGCCGAACTGCGCGCCGGGTCGTCAGGAGACCCGCGATGACCGCCACCCCGCCCCAGTCCGGCACGGTGGATCGTCGCCGACAGACCACGACCGCCGCCGTCGTCGTCGTCATCGCCGTGCTGGCCGTGGCCGCCTTCATCGCCTTGTCCAAACGGGCCGAGGACCAACCCGTCCCGGCCCCGACGGGAACTCTCGCCGAGGCGTCCGCCCGCGTGGTCACCTCGTACACCGCCGCGGACTTCGACTCGGTCACGGTCACGGCGGACACCTTCCCCGCCGAGGTCCTGCCCAAGAAGCTGACCGCGCCCAAGCCGATGACCCAGGACGGCAAGCCGGTGATCCTGTATGTCGGCGGCGAGTTCTGCCCGTACTGCGCGGCCCAGCGCTGGGCGATGGCGGCGGCCCTGTCCCGCTTCGGGACCTTCACGGCCCTGCCGGCGCACACCGCCGTCGAGCCCGGGGCCAAGGTGCCCACCGTCACCTTCCACGGCGCGAGCTACCGCAGCGACTACCTCGTCTTCCAGGGCGTCGAGACGGAGACCAACGACCGCAAACCGCTGGACCCGCTGACCGGTGACGCGCTCGCCCTCGTCCAGACCAACAACGTCCAGGGCGTGCCGTGGATCGCCTTCGGGGGCCGTTTCCAACTCGACACCGCGTTGCCGGCCGTGCAGCTCTTCGTCAACAAGTCCACCGAAGAGGTCGTGGCGGCCCTGAAGGACCCGACCTCCCCGACGGCCAAGGCCGTCCTCGGCGCCGCCGACGTCATCACCGCCCAGATCTGCGTGGTCACCGAGGGCAAACCGGCCACCGTATGCCAGAGCCCGGGTGTGACTGCGGCATCCGCCTTCGTCGCCAAGTAAGCCGAGTTAGGCTGGCGGACGAAACCGGCATACCGATTCGGATGAGGACGTAAGGAGTCGACCCTGCCATGGGCAAGAACACCTCGGGCAACCGCAACGCGGCCCGTCTGGCCGCGCAGCAGCGGGCCGCCGAGCTTCGGCTCGCGCAGCAGCGCAAGGAGAAGAAGAAACAGCAGATGACGGTTGCGGCGACCCTGATCGCGGTTCTCGTCATCGCCGGCGTGGTCGCCATCGCCGTCGGGATGAGCAAGAACAAGGAGATCCCCGACCCGTCCAGTACCACCGGTGGCGCGAGCGCGGCCCAGGTCGTATCCCGGTTGACGAGTGTCCCGATCAGCGGGTTCGACGCGGTGGGGGTGGGTTCGGCGGGTGACACGGCCAAGCCGAAGAAGCTCGACGGCGCCACCGAGATCAAGGTCGACGGCAAGCCCAAGGTCCTCTATGTCGGCGCGGAGTACTGCCCGTACTGCGCCATGGAGCGGTGGGCCCTGGTCTCCGCCCTCGCCCGGTTCGGCACCTTCGAGGGGTTGGAGCTGACCAAGTCCCCCGCCGAACCCTCGATCGCCGAAGTGCCGACGGTTACCTTCAAGAACGCCAAGTTCACCAGCGACGTCCTCGCGGCCACCCTGGTGGAGACCCAGGACGCCCGCGGCAACGCCCTGATGACCTTGGCTCCCGAGGACGACGCGCTGTTCAAGAAGTACGACGCACCGCCCTACCAACAGGGGTCCGGCAGCATCCCGTTCGTCCTGTATGGGGGTCTGGCCACCGACGTCGGGGCCACCTTCGACAGCCAACTCCTGCAGGGCAAGACGGCCGCCGAGATCAGCAACGCCCTGGCCGACCCCAAGTCCGAGATCGCCCAGGCGGTCCTCGGCTCGGCGAACATGAAGACCGCCTACCTGTGCACCCTGACCGGGCAGAAGCCGGCCAATGTGTGCACCTCCGCCGGCGTCAAGGCCGCCGCGGCCAAGCTGTGACCAGGAACGCCGCGGTTCCGTCCGGGAGCGCTCCGAACGTGGCGGAGCCCGCCCGCCGGGTCGTCCCCGGCTGGGTGGTCATCGGTTCGCTGGTCCTGGTCGGGCTGGGACTGGTGCTGTCGGCATACCTGACCTACGAACACTTCTCGGCGACGGCGACGCTGGCCTGCCCACCCGGGGAGACGTTCAACTGCACGAAGGTGACCCAGAGCCAGTGGTCCTATCTGTTCGGGATTCCGGTGGCCCTGCTCGGGTTGCTGTATTTCGTCGCGATGACCGCGTTGTGTATGCCGAACGTGTGGCGCCGACCGGAGGCGTGGCTGGACCGGGTTCGGCTGGCGATGGCGATCCTCGGGGTCGTCTTCGTGGCCTA
>JBDIAR010000066.1:0-16919 GCA_039812545.1 Dermatophilaceae bacterium
TGGGGTGAGTGACGGGACTTGAACCCGCGACCGCCTGGACCACAACCAGGTGCTCTACCAATTGAGCTACACCCACCATGCGCACCCAAGGGGTGGCAGCGCCGACTATCGTACCCGGTCCGTTGGGCTCATTTCACCTCGCCCGGGCGTCCCCGGGAGGCTCAGGGCGGCCCACCAGCCCGTGCCCCCGGCGAGCGCCGCCTCAGCCGGCGTCCATCGTGGGCGGGTGCACCACGTGGTGTTCGGCGATCCGGCGGACCGTCGCCGAATCCGGCCCCGGCGGTCGCACGAACACCGCCTCCCGGTAGTACCGCAGTTCGGCGATCGACTCCCGGATGTCCGCGAGCGCCCGGTGTCCGCCGTTCTTCTTCGGCGAGTTGTAGTACGCCCTCGGGAACCAGCGACGGCTCAGTTCCTTGATCGAGGAGACGTCGATGATCCGATAGTGCAGGTATGCCTCCAGCTCCGGCATGTCCCGTGCGAGGAACCCACGATCGGTGGCCACCGAGTTGCCGCCCAGCGGTGCCCGCCCGGGCTCGGGCGCGTGGGTCCGCACGTAGTCCAGCACCCGGCTCTGCGCCTCGGCCAGCGTGACGCCGTGGGCGAGTTCGTCGAGCAGACCCGAGGCCGTATGCATGTCCCTCACCAGCGGGATCATCTGATCCAGAGCCGCGTCGTCGGGTTTGATGACGACGTCGATCCCGTCGCCGAGGACCGTCAGGTCGAAGTCGGTGACCAGCGCGGCGACTTCGATAAGGGCGTCGGCGGTCAGCGACAGCCCGGTCATCTCGCAGTCGATCCACACGATGCGATCCGCGTGTGCTCTGTCGCCGGCCGTCGTCACGGTGTCCACCCTACGGCGACTCCATTAGTCTTCGACGCATGTCTGTCTCTGGTGGCGTGGCTTCCGGACCACCCGGCGTCGGCCCCGGCCCCGCCAGCCCCAGCGGCGTCGCCAACCCCAGCGGCGTCGCCAACCCCACCCGACGTCCGCTGTTGCGCGGTGCCGTCATCACCGGTGTCGTCATCACCGTCTTCGCGGTCTGCTTCGGCATCCTGGCCCGCGCCCTCGGCAGCAGCTTCGGCATACAGGCAACCGCCATGGCGGCCATCGCCTCGGCGGTTCCGCTGCTCATCGTCGTCCCGACGTTCCTCTGGCTGGACCGCTACGAGGCCGAACCCACCCGGTTGCTGCTCTTCGCGTTCGGCTGGGGTGCGCTGGTGGCGGTCATCGGGGCGCTGGCGGTCAACACGGCGACCATCGACTTCCTCTACCGGGCTGGGGTCGGCGACGCCGAGTTCACCGGCCCGGTCCTCGTCGCCCCGATCGTGGAGGAAACGGCCAAGGGCCTGGGCGTCCTGCTGGTCTACCGGCTCGCCCGCCGGGAGTTCGACGGGATCCTCGACGGCGTCGTGTACGCCGGCCTGATCGGCGCGGGATTCGCGTTCAGCGAGAACATCCTCTACCTGAGCAGGGCCTACGTGACCTACGGAGATCCGGGCCTGCATACCCTGTTCTTCGTCCGCTGCCTGATGGGCCCGTTCGCCCACCCGCTGTTCACCGCGTGCATCGGGGTCGGGGTGGGCGTGGCCGCCCTCAACCGCAGCCGCCCGGTCCGATTCGTCGCGATCGTCACCGGGTTCGCCGCCGCCATGTTGCTGCACTGCTTCTGGAACTACAGCGCCTCCCTGCCCGGGAACGGCTTCCTCACGATGTATGCCATGGTGCAACTCCCGCTGTTCCTCGCCTTCATCGCGATGGTCGTCGCCCTGCGGTACCGCGAGGCGCGCCTGATCGGGCGGCACCTGTCCCCGTATGCCGACGTGGGCTGGCTGACGTACGGAGAGGTGCGGATGCTGGCGAATATGACGGCTCGGCGCACCGCGAGACGCTGGGCGCGAGGTGTGGGTGGCCGGCCGGCCGCTCGTTCGATGCGGACCTTCCAAGACGCCGCCAGTGAATTGGCTCTGCTGCGCGCGCGGATGGCCCGAGGGACCGCGCCCGCCGACGCGCAGGCGACCGAACGGATGCTGCTGGACACGATCGTCGCGCGACGGCGTGATTTCGCCGGTGCGCCGGTCATGACGACGCGCTGACCCCGGCCGAGTCGCACTGGCCCCCGTCGACCCGCTCGGATCACGCCGCGGGCTCGCCGCGTGGCACCATGGGATCGCTCCGGCCCCCATAGCTCAATGGATAGAGCAACAGACTTCTAATCTGTCGGTTGCAGGTTCGAGTCCTGCTGGGGGCGCCGTCACGATCGCGCATCGAATCTGCGCGAATCTTCGAACCGGGTGAAACGAAACCGGGCCTCACGCCGTCTGAACCAGTGATCGCGCGGGCAGAGCCGGGGGCAGATTTCTCCGGGCCGCGGCCGTGCCGATACCATGACCACGGACTCGAAGCGCGCTTGGAAGCGTTTCGTCACTCGGGAGGGAACCCTATGACTTTGACCAAGAAGCTTGCCGTGCTCGTGGCCGGTGGTGCGCTCCTCGCGGGCACCACGGCCTGCGCATCCAACTCGCCGACGCCCGCGTCGAACACCAGCGGCACCAACTCCTCCAGCACGCCGGCGGCAAACGGCGATGCCAAGTCGCTCTACATGTCGGCGGCGGCCAAGATGTACGACGCGACCGACGCCACGGTGACGATGAAGCTGGACACCACCGCCGACGAGATCAAGAAGCTCGGCACGCTCGGCACCAACCCGTCCGCGATCAGCGACCCGATCGCCAACTTCATCGCCGGTGCCAGCCTGACCTATAAGGTCCACGGCACCACCGCCCTGAAGGCGCTCGCCGACGACCCGACGCAGATCGCGAACACGGACCTCGGGATCGTCTTCAAGTCCGGCAGCCAGGAGGCCAACATCTTGCTGCTGGACCAGTGGGGCTCGGTGTACGTCAAGGCTCCGATCGTCGACATGTACAAGACCTTCACCGGCAAGGACCTCTCCGGCCAGCTCGGCATGGCCCCGGACTGGGTTCAGCAGATGGCCAACGACAAGTGGGTCGGGATCCAGTTCCCCGCGGCGTTCAAGGACCAACTCAAGAAGAGCATGGCCACGGCGAAGCCCTCGGTGTCCACCAACCAGGTGGACATGATGAAGCTCATCGAGGACAACGCGACCTTCACCGACAAGGGTGACAAGGACGGCGGCAAGGCCATTCAGATGGCGCTCAAGCTCAAGCCCGTCATGGAGAAGGTCAGCCAGTCCAGCGGCAAGGCCACCGACGCCGCCAACTACGCCCAGACCGAGAAGTACATCAAGGACGACGCCGTCGCGGTGGTCGACATGGTCATCAAGGACGACCACATCACCTCCGGCCGCTTCGACATCGCCCAGGTCAAGGACTGGATCGACAGCAGCCAGATGACCGAGAAGGACCGTGCGGACTGGAACAAGTTCGTGGCCCTGGACCTCAAGGCCGCCTTCGAGATGAAGATGGACCAGTCCGCCGACCTGACCAAGCCCAGCGACGCGCGGATGGTCACCCAGCAGGAACTCCAGCAGCTCGGTGGGATGTTCGGCGCCAGCTGACCGATATCCGCTGACGCGGAAGCCTGATCGACGGGGCCGGCCAGACACCACGTCTGGCCGGCCCCGTCGCGCCTCGTCACGTCCTCTCGTGGTCTTCGGGTGAAGTGGGCTCGGGTATCCCGGTTGCGCCGGCGCGCTCGTCGCGGGATGCCAAGATTGAGCCATGCCACCAACCGCCCCCGGAGCCGACGACCGGCCGGACACCGCGCAACTGCTGGCCGCGGTCCGGGGGCTGCGCGAGGAACTGAACGCCTCGCGGCTACCGCTCGCGCTGCCCTCCGCGGCCGCCGCCGAGCGAGCGCGCCGGCAACTGCTCGACCAGCTCGACGACTACGTCCTCCCGCGACTGGAGTCGATCGAAGCGCCGTTGCTGGCCGTCGTCGGCGGATCGACCGGCGCCGGCAAGTCCACCCTGGTCAACACCATCGTCGGGCGGCAGGTCTCCAAGCCCGGGGTGCTGCGCCCGACGACCCGCTCCCCGGTCCTGGTTCATCACGAGCAGGACGCCCACTGGTTCACGGGGGAGCGGATCTTGCCCGGACTGGCGCGGGTCACCGGCGCCGACCGGGCCGAGGGCGAGGGGCCGGAGGGGGGTTCCGCCGTGCGTCTGGTGGTTGCCGACGCACTACCGGCGGGCCTGGCCCTGCTCGACGCCCCCGACATCGATTCGGTCGTCACCGCGAACCGTGACCTCGCGGCCAAGCTCCTGGCCGCCGCCGATCTGTGGGTTTTCGTCACGACGGCTGCCCGGTATGCCGACGCCGTCCCGTGGGAGTTGCTCCGCCAGGCCCGGGATCGGGGAACGGCGGTCGCCGTGGTCCTGGATCGCGTCCCCGAGGCCGCTACGCAGGAGATCTCCGAACATCTGCGGCAGATGCTCACCGAGCAGTCGCTCGGCGCCGCACCGGTTTTCACCATCCCCGAGGTCGGCCTGGGTGCCGACGGGCTATTGCCGCCCGAGGTCGTCCGGCCGGTGCGCGATTGGCTGTCGACCCTCGCCGGCGACGCGCAGGCTCGGGCCCTCGTCGTCCGGCAGACCCTCGCCGGTGCCCTCGCCTCCCTCGACGCGCGGGTGACGGCCCTGGCGGAGGCGTCCCGCGAACAGGTCTCGGCGACGGCCGCGCTGACCGCCCAGGTGGACCAGGCATACGCCACCGCGCTGGAGGGGGTCGATCACGGCATGTCCGACGGTTCGCTGCTGCGCGGCGAGGTGCTGGCCCGCTGGCAGGAGTTCGTCGGGACCGGGGAGTTCATCAAGCAGGTCGAGACGACCATCTCCCGAGTGCGCGATCGGCTCGGCGCCGCCATCCGCGGCAAACCCGCCCCCGAACGCGACCTCGGCGAAGCCCTGCATACCGGCGTCGCCGCGCTGGTCCTGGCCGAAGCCCGCGGTGCCTCCGCCCGGATCGCTCGCACCTGGCGGACCATGCCCGGTGGTCCGGTGCTGCTGGAGGGCGACCCGGGACTGGCCACCGCGGATCCCGAACTCGCCGAGCGCGTCGAACGACTCGTGCGCGACTGGCAGGGCGACGTCCTCGACCTCGTGCGCGGCGAAGGACAGGATCGACGAACCACCGCCAAGGTCATGGCATACGGGGTCAACGGAGTCGGAGTGATGCTCATGCTCGTCGCGTTCGCCCACGGCGGGACGCTCGTCGGGGCCGAGGTCGGCATCGCGGGTGGTACGGCCGTCGTCGGACAGAAGCTCTTGGAAGCCATCTTCGGTGACCAGGCGGTCCGCTCGATGGCCGCCAAGGCGCGCGCCGGGCTCCTCGAACGGGTCCGTGAGCTGTATGCCGGTGCCGCCGACCGCTACGAGGCGGCGGTCCGCACGGTCGAGGTCCGCGGTGACCAACCGCGCCGCCTCGAACACGCCGTCACCGCGATCCAGGTGGTGCGCTGATGACCGCGGCGACCGACCCGACCGGACTTGTCGACGATCTCGCCGCGCGCGCCGACGCGTTGGAGCAGGCGTTGGATTCCGGTGGGGCACAGCTCGATTCCGTCAACAGCGCACACGCCCGGGAGGTCATCCGCAAGGCCGCCGAACGGGTCCGGCTGGGCGGCGAGCACACCGTCGTCGCTCTGGCCGGTAGTACGGGAAGCGGCAAGTCATCCCTGTTCAACGCCCTGACGAACACCGAACTGGCCGTCGTCGGCGCGCGCCGGCCCACCACCTCCACCCCCACGGCCGCCGTGTTCGGACCGTCGGCGGCCGGCCCGCTGCTGGATTGGCTGCGCGTCGGTCCGCGCCATCACCTCGACATCTCCGAGGCGGCACTGGACGGCGTCGTCGTTCTGGACCTGCCTGATTTCGACTCGCGCGAGGCGAACCACCGGATCGAGGCCGAACGGGTGCTGGCGTTGGCCGACGTCTTCGTGTGGGTGACCGATCCGCAGAAGTACGCAGATGCGGTGCTGCACAACGAGTTTCTCGCTGCCAGCGCCGAACACGCCGCCGTCTCGCTCGTCGTGTTGAACCAGGTCGATCGGCTCACCGATGCGCAGGTTCAGACCTGCCTGGCCGATCTGCGGCGGTTGCTGGACGCCGACGGCCTGCGCGGGGTCGAAGTGCTCGGCGCGTCGGCGCGCACCGGCGTCGGCCTGGACGGCCTCCGGGCCGCCATCGCCAAGGTCGCCGAGGGTCACGTGGCCGCGCGTCGTCGGCTCACGGCCGACCTGCGGACCGTCGCCGGACGCCTGCGCGCCGACGTGGGCGATGCCGAACCAGACGTTCCCGCAGCCGAATTCGATCGACTCGTCGAGGCATTGACCAGGACTGCCGGTATGCCGGTGGTGCTTGACGCGGTCGGGCGCGACTATCGAATGGAGGCCGCAGGGCGCACGAGTTGGCTGTTCACGCGGTGGGTCCACCGGCTCCGGCCGGATCCGCTGAAGCGACTGCGGCTCGACCCGGGCGGTCCCGTCGGGGAGGCCGAACTCGCCACGATCGTGCGTCGATCCTCCATCCCGCCACCGTCGCCCGCGGCCAAGGCCGCCCTGACCCTGGCGACCGACGAACTCGGCGACGCGGTGGCCGGCGGCCTGCCGGTGTCCTGGGCGACGGCGGTCGCCGACGCCGCTCGACCGCCGGAGGCCGACCTGGCCGACGCCCTGGACCGGGCCGTGTTGTCGACTCCCTTGCGGCGCAGCGGAACTCCCTGGTGGTGGTCGGTCGGCAACGCCCTGCAATGGCAGTTCGGTGCCTGCGCCGTGGCCGGGTTGCTCTGGCTGGTCGTGTTGTCGGTCCTGGGTTGGCTGCAACTGCCCAAGCCGGACACCCCGACATGGGGCCCGTTCCCGGTGCCGTTCGTGCTTCTGGTCGGCGGGGTCGTGGCCGGGCTTCTCGTGATGCTGCTGGCCCGCCCACTGGCTGCGGCCGGCGCCCGGCGACGGCGCGCCCAGGTCCAGCGGGCGGTCTCCGACGCGGTCCGCCAGGTCGCTCAGGAGCATCTGGTGGCTCCCATCCGGACCGTCCTGGCCCGACACCGCACCACCCGCGAGGCGCTGGAGCGCGCGCGGGGGTGAGCCGTCCCGCGCGGGTTTGGCCGCGTCTCGGGGCCACCTGTCCACAGCGGTGATCGTTTGAGTTTCGTCCCTCCACAGGCCTTCTCGTGCCGCTGGCGCGGGGTCGTCCGGCCCGGCAGCGTATGCCGTGCGCTGGGTCGACCGGCGTACGGCATACGGGCCGAAGGCACCTGACCGGATCGACACCCGATCGGGACGGGGACCGCGGCTCCCGGCACGAAGCGAAGGACACCGCCATGAACGAAACCCCGATCACCGTCGTCGGCAATCTGACCGCCGACCCACTCCAGTTGCGCACCAAGCTCACCGGCGCCCCGTTCACCAAGTTCCGGGTCGCCAAGAACAACCGTCGCCGTGATCACAACGGCCGGTTCGTCGACGTCTCCACCGACTTCTACGACGTCGTCGCGTTCAACGACCTCGGGATCAACGTGCACCGCAGCGTCAAGAAGGGTCACCCGGTCGTCGTCCAGGGCAGGCTGACGATGTCGTACTGGACCGACTCCGAGGGACGCAACCACGTGAGCCCGCAGATCGAGGCGAGCAGCATCGGGCACGACCTCTCCCGCGGCTCGACGGAATTCGCCAAGGGCACGGTGCGCGCCGACCTGGACCGGATGAGCGATCCGGGAGTTCGTCAGGCGATCCACGGCGCGCCGGCCGACCCGTATGCCGACGTGCCGATCGACATCACCGGGCTCGTCGAACCCGACGACGAGGAGGCCTCGGGTCTCGACCAGGGCGGCGCCGGTGCGGTGGCCTCGGACATGGGGAGAGAGCCCGGGGGAGAGCCCGGGGGAGAGCGGGTCTTCCTCGCCGCCGGCTGAGATCGGGCGGTTCGGTGGGACCCGCATCCGCCGGATAACCTACGGGGCATGGCCGAGTTCATCTACACCATGACCAAGGCGCGCAAGGCGGTGGGCGACAAGCTCATCCTCGACGACGTGACCATGGCGTTCTACCCGACCGCCAAGATCGGCGTCGTCGGTCCGAACGGCGCCGGGAAGTCGACGATCCTACGGATCATGGCCGGGCTCGACCGGCCCTCTAACGGCGAAGCCCGGCTCAGCCCCGGCTACAGCGTCGGGATCCTCCTGCAGGAGCCCCCGCTGGATGAGACCAAGACCGTCCTGGGCAATGTTCAAGACGGCGTGGCCGAGATCAAGGCCAAGGTGGATCGGTACAACGCGATCGCCGCCGAGATGGCCGACCCGGATGCGGACTACGACGCGCTGATGGACGAGATGGGCAAGCTGCAGGAGGCCATCGACCACGCCGACGCGTGGGACCTGGACAACCAGCTCGAACAGGCGATGGACGCGTTGCGCTGCCCGCCGCCGGACGCCGATGTCAGTGTGCTGTCCGGTGGCGAGCGACGTCGGGTTGCGCTGTGCAAGTTGCTGCTGCAGCGGCCCGACTTGTTGCTGTTGGACGAGCCGACGAACCATCTGGACGCCGAGTCTGTCCAGTGGCTCGAGCAGCACCTGGCGCAGTACCCCGGAGCCGTGCTGGCCGTCACCCACGACCGGTACTTCCTCGACAACGTCGCCCAATGGATCGCCGAGGTCGACCGCGGCCGGTTGTACGGGTACGAGGGCAACTACTCGGCATACCTGGAGAAGAAGCAGGAGCGGCTCGTCGTCCAGGGCAAGAAGGACGCGAAGCTGGCCAAGCGTCTCAAGGACGAGTTGGAGTGGGTGCGCTCGAACGCCAAGGGGCGTCAGGCCAAGAGCAAGGCGCGACTGGCCCGCTACGAGGAGATGGCGGCTGAGGCCGAACGCACCCGCAAACTCGATTTCGAGGAGATCCAGATCCCGCCGGGTCCGCGCCTGGGCTCGACCGTCATCGAGGTCAAGAACCTGCGCAAGGGGTTCGGCGAGCGAGTCCTCATCGACGGGTTGTCGTTCACCCTGCCGCGCAACGGCATCGTGGGGGTCATCGGGCCCAACGGCGTCGGCAAGACCACGCTGTTCAAGACGATCGTGGGGCTCGAAGAGCCCGACGCCGGTTCGGTCAAGGTCGGCGAGACCGTCAAGATGTCGTATGTCGACCAGGGCCGATCCGGACTCGACCCGGCCAAGACCTTGTGGGAGGTGGTCTCCGACGGACTGGACCACATCCGCGTCGGCCAGGTCGAAATCCCTTCGCGCGCCTACGTGTCGCAGTTCGGGTTCAAGGGGCCGGACCAGCAGAAGCCCGCGGGGGTGCTCTCCGGCGGGGAGCGCAACCGACTCAATCTCGCGCTCACCCTCAAACAGGGCGGCAACCTGCTCCTGCTCGACGAACCGACCAACGACCTGGACGTCGAAACCCTCGGGTCCCTGGAGAACGCCCTCCTGGAGTTCCCCGGGTGTGCGGTGGTCATCAGCCACGACCGGTGGTTCCTCGACCGGGTGGCCACGCACATCCTGGCCTACGAGGGCGATGAGGATGACCCGGCCAAGTGGTACTGGTTCGAGGGCAACTACGCGGCATACGAGGAGAACAAGGTCAGCCGGCTGGGTGAAGAGGCCGCCCGCCCGCACCGGGTGACGTACCGCAAACTGACCCGCGACTGAGTGGCGCAGCCCCGCAGGCCCGTCCGGGAGAAAGGCCCTGTCGGTGGGAGAGGTTAGGGTCTCCTCATGCCGATCATCGAAGCGCACGACCTGCGCAAGACCTATCGCTCGCGCACCGGCGAGATTCGAGCTCTGGACGGGCTCAGCCTGGAGGTCCGCGAGGGCACGGTCACCGGCTTGTTGGGCCCGAACGGGGCCGGCAAGACCACGGCGGTCAAGGTCCTCACGACCCTGATCCGGCCGGATTCCGGCACGGCGCGAGTGGCCGGCCTGGACGTGGTCGCGCAGGCCCGGGAGGTCAAACGCCTCATCGGGTCCAGCGGTCAGTACGCCGCCGTCGACGAGAATCTCACCGGCCTGGAGAACCTCGAAATGGTCGGTCGGCTCTATCACCTGGGAACCCGGCGGGCCCGTCAGCGAGCCGGTGAACTCATCGAGATGTTCGATCTCGCCGAGGCCGGCGACCGGCCGGTGAAGGGCTTCTCCGGCGGTATGCGTCGGCGCATCGACCTCGCCGGCGCGCTGGTCATCGACCCCAAGGTGCTCTTCCTCGACGAGCCGACCACGGGCCTGGACCCGCGCAGCCGGATCGCGCTGTGGGGCGTCATCAAGGGTCTCGTCGCCGGCGGCACCACGGTGCTCTTGACGACTCAGTACCTGGAAGAGGCCGATCATCTCACCGACACGATCTACGTCATCGACCAGGGCCGGGTCATCGCGGACGGCACCTCCGATGAGTTGAAGAGCCAGATCGGTGGTCATCGCATCGTCATCGCCCTCGTGGATGCCACCGACAGCGACGCGGCCTTCGAGGTCCTGGCCCGGCACGGAAACGGCCCGGTGACCGTGGGCGACTCCGGCCGCGACCTCGACGTGCCGGTCCAGAGCGGCCCGGCGACGTTGCAGGCCGTACTCGGCGAACTCGACCGAGCCGGCATACGGCTGCACGACGCCGGCATGCGCCGACCCACGCTCGACGACGTATTCCTCACCCTGACCGGGCATCACGCCGACGAGGAGGTCGCCTCATGACGCCGACCAGCGCACCGCTGGGGTCGCTGATCGCGGACGGGTGGACCGTGACGTGGCGCAACCTGCACAAGTTCAAGCGCAGCCCCGACTACGTCGTGTTCGCCGTCCTGCAGCCGATCATGTTCGTGCTGCTGTTCAGCCAGGTCTATGGCGGCTCGATCAGGGTCGAGGGCGTCGACTACACCGACTATCTGATGGCGGGCATCTTCGGACAGACGGTTCTGTTCGGTGCGACCTTCTCCGGGTACGGGATGGCCCAAGACCTCAAGGACGGGATCATCGACAGGTTCCGGACCCTGCCGATGCACCCCGCCGCCGTCCTCATCGGGCGGACGGCCGCGGACCTCGCGCTCAACACCATCTCGATGACGATCATGATCCTGACCGGTTTCGCCGTCGGCTGGCGGTTCCACGGTTCGGTCTGGTCCTTCCTCGGCGGCGTCGGGCTGTTGCTGTTGTTCAGTTATGCGTTCAGCTGGGTGCTCGCCCTGCTGGGGATGGTCGTGCGCACGCCGGAGGTCATCAACAACGCCTCCTTCATGATCTTGTTTCCCCTCACCTTCATCTCCAATGCCTTTGTCCAGGCACAGAATCTGCCCGGCCCTCTCCAGGCGTTCGCGAACTGGAACCCGGTGTCGGCCCTCGTCCAGGCGGCTCGGTCGCTGTTCGGCAACCTCGGGAATGTCCCGATCCCGGACGCGTTCCCGATGCGTCACCCCGTCGCCACCGTGCTCATCGGGTCCCTCGCGATGCTGGCGGTGTTCGTGCCGCTTGCCGTCGTCCGGTACACCCGTACCTCGCGCCGCTGACGCACTGACGCACTGACGCACTGACGCACTGGCGCACGATCGCGCGTGAGGCACGTCGGCCCTGGGGCGCAATCCTCCCGCGGGTCAGGGTTGCTGCTCCGTCGGGGGCTCCCAGGTGATGCCGGCCAGCGATTCGGTGGTGGCGCCGTCGAGTTGCTCGCGGATGATGTCCGCGTGCCCGGCGTGATGCGCGACCTCCGCAAGCAGATGTGCCACACCCCAGCGGACCGAGATCTGGCTCGCGTCCAGACCGAACCAGGGCTGCGGCGGGTAGTACATCGGCTTGCCGAAGTCGTGGGTACGCAGGACCGCGAAGAGCGAGTCGATGGCTTCGTCGTATGCCGTCAGCGCGCCCTCCAGGGTTTCGTCGGGTCCCAGCGCGAAGGAGTCGGTCCATTCCTGGATGCGGGCGTCGAAGTCCTCGTCCTCGGCGCACCTGTTCGGCGCCGCCGCCAGCCGCGCGGCCCACATCCGTACGCCGAAGGTGACGTGCTTGAGGATGCCGCCGAGCGATAGTGCGCTTCGCGTGGTGCGCTCGCGGACCTGCTGCTCGGTCAGGCCGGAGACGGTGGCTCGAAGGCCTCGGAGTTCGTCGTCGAGGGTGCCGAGATAGGTGTCGAGTTCGTCGGTGACGCCGGGAAGGAACATGTCGCTCTCCATCGTTTCGTGGGTTGGCTCGGTGTTGTGGTTCGTGGTGCTGTGCGTTGTTCGGTCCGTCCGATTGGTCCGTCCGATCGGGCGGACAGGACGACTGTCCCAGGCGAATAGGAACGTTACGGTCCGCTAGGTGCGGCATACTCGACATATGACATCGGCGGCGGATTCGACGGCGCGGGTGCTGCGACTGCTGGGCCTGTTGCAGTCCCGGCCGGTGTGGACGGGTACCGAACTCGCCGCGCGACTGGAGGTCACGACGCGCTGCGTGCGCCGCGATGTGGAGCGGCTGCGCGATCTCGGCTACGCCGTGCAAGCCGCCCGCGGCGCCGGCGGCGGGTACCACCTGAGTTCCGGCAAGCCGGTGCCCCCGCTGTTACTCGACGACGACGAGGCGGTTGCGGTAGCCGTATGCCTGATCACCGGCGCAGGCGCGACCTCCTCGACGTTGGACGACGCGGCCATGCGCGCGTTGCTCAAGCTCGATCAGTCGCTTCCCGAACCGTTGCGGGCGCGCGTGCGGGCCATCCAGGAGGCGACGGTGGCGCTGGATCGAGGCGACACCGGCATCGACCCGGCCCGATTGCGGGTCTTGACGACGGCGGCCGCCCATCGGCAGATCGTCCGCTTCGAGTACCGCACCCCAACCGGGGTTCGCTCGCAGCGTCGCGTGGAGCCGTACCGGCTGGTCTCCGCCGGACAGCGCTGGTATCTGTTGGCGTTCGACCTGGACCGTGACGATTGGCGAACCTTTCGGGTGGATCGGATCGCCCTGGCGGCCGACGCAGCCGAGTCGTCGTCCCAGGTCGACGGGCTTCCCGGAGCGGTCGAGGTGTCGACCTTCCGATTCCGGCCGAGGCCGATGCCCGATCCGCAGGCATATCTGCGAGAAGCCTTCACCCGCGGCGGGTTCGCCCACACCATGCGGGTGTTGGTCAATCGGCCGGCCGGCGAACTACGCGATCGATTCCCGCCGCAACGAGCCGCCGTGCAGGCGGCTGACGCGCCGGCGGACGCCGACGGATCTGGTCCCTGGAGCGAACTGGTGGTCGGCGTCGATGACCTCGATCTCGGGGCCCGATACCTGACCACGTTGAACGCGGAACTCAGGATCCTCGAACCTCCAGAACTCGTCGACGCCCTCCGCCGCCTCGCCGCCAGTCTGAGCCGAGCCACGTTGGTCACTCGCGACGCGTGAGACTCGGTCGTCGGCCAGCCCCCGCAACCGGGGATACCGCGCGCGGCTCGGTCCCGGTCGCCTCAGCCAGCCACGCCGTCGGGTTCGGCGAGGCTGAGCGGGCTGTCTGGCATACCGACAGAATATCGCAACTCTGATCGACGCGCGAGCTCGCGGTGAGCGAATCCTTAAGTACCCCAACGGAACCCGACGGACAGAAATCCCCAGCAAGTTCCTATCACGACCCACCGACACGCCCACCGACACCCCTCAGTCGGCGACCCGCAGCATCCCTTCCTGGGCGATCGAGGCCACCAGGTCGCCGTCGGTGGAGAACACCCGTGAGATACCCAAGCCGCGGCCACCGACCGCCGACGGCGTCATCTGGGCGAACAGCATCCACTCGTCGGCGCGGACCGGCCGGTGGAACCACATCGCATGATCCAGACTCGCCGCCGCCCGCAGTCGCGGGTGAGTCCACGAGAGCCCATGGCGGCGCAGCACGGGTTCGAGCATGACGTAGTCCGAGGCATACGTGAGGAACGCCGCGTGCAGCAGCGGGTCGTCGGGCAGTGGCGCCCACGCCTTGACCCAGACCTTCTGCCGGTTCGCGTGCTGCCGCCCCGGATGTAGGTGGATCGGGCCCTCGACCGTGCGCACGTCGAACGCCCGGCTCTGCACGAAGAACTCGGCGGGCGTCCCCCGGACCTCGGCCATCGAATCGGCGAAGGTCGGGATCGTCTCCGGGTCGGGCGCGGACGGCATCGGGTCCTGGTGGTCCAGTCCGCCCGCGGGTTCTTGGAAGGACGCGGTCATCGTCAGCAGCACCTCGCCGCCCTGCATGGCGTGCGTGCGACGGGTCGAGAAGGACCGCCCGTCGCGCATCAGCTCGACGCTGAACCGGATCGGCTGGGTGTCGTCGCCCGGCCGGACGAAATACGCGTGCAGACTGTGCACCGGCCGCGTCGGTCCGCCCGCCAAGGCTTGTTCGACCGTGCGTCCGGCCGCCATCAGCGCCTGGGCGAGGACCTGCCCGCCGAACACCCGTCCGTGCGGCTGGCGTTGGCTGTCGCCTTCGAAGATGTATGCCGTCTGCCGCCCCGGGTCGAACTGCTCGGGTGTCAGTTCGCCCTGGAAGTTGACCTCGGCGGAGCCGAGGTATCGGACGTTGAGGAGGTCCACCAGTTCGGCGGTGAGCCGGGCGCCTGCGTTGTCGTTCACCCTCCGAACGTACTCCGCGCCGGGGACCCGAGCCGCGCCCGGCCGCACCCGAGCCGCGCCCGGCCACGGTCCGGGCACGGTCCGGAGAGGGTCCGTCCGGTCGCTTCTTGGTGTCGGGCGGTCTTGGCCGGCCCGCCGACCGCATGTGACCCGATCCACGCCGATGGGCCGCCGCGAGGGGATGGCGCGAGGCGCCCGGGCTGACATGATGGGACCATGATCCAGCTCCCGTACATCGTCGACGTGCACCTGCGTTGGTCGGACACCGACGCATACGGTCATGTGAACAACGTGATGTTCCTCCACCTCATTGAGGACGCGCGCGCGATGGGCCTGCACGCCTGGCTCGGCGCCGAGAAGTCGCTGCTCAACGAGGGCATCATCGTGGCGCGCCAGGAGATCGAGTACCTCCTGCCGATCAAGTTCCGGATCCCGCCGGTGCGAGTCGACATGTGGGTGACGCGGATCGGGGACAAGTCGTTCGACTTGGGCTACGAGATCTACGACCCCGAGGACGTTGGCGACAACTCGTATGCCATCGCCGAGACGACGATGGTCCTCTACAACTTCGACGACGCCAGCACCCGCAACTTGACGACCGCGGAGAAGGACATCCTGGCCAAGCACACCGGCGACCCGGTCGACTTCCGTCGGCGTCGCGGCGAGGGCTGATCCGTCAGGCGGCGGCCCGGCGCCCACCCACGATGGCGAGCGCCGCGAAGGCCGCCATCGCGGCCCAGATGACGGCATACGTCACAGGTCCATGTCCGTATGCCGGGTGCAAGATGGCGAACAGCGCGCTGCACACGGCGATTCCGATTGTGCTCCCCAGGACGTCGGACAGCTGCAGCGCGGACGACACCTTGCCGTGCTCTTCCGGCGGGGCCATCACGAGGGACAGGACGGACAGTGTCGTCGACGCCAGGCCCATCCCGAGTCCGCTCGCGCTGATGCCGAGCAGGAGCCAGCCCCAGGGGAGTTCGAACCAGCCGACGGCGGCGTGGATGACCAGTCCGGTCGTCAGCGAGATCGCGCCGGCGAAGACATAACGCCAGCGGGTGTCGTCGCGGCGGCCACCCCCTTGGATCCACGAGCCGACCGTCCAGCCGAACGATCCGAACGCCAGGAGGATGCCGGCGGCCGTTAGCGAGGTCCCGCGCTGATGGGTCAGCATGAGCGGGACGTACGTGAGAGCGCCGTTGAAGGCCGCGTTGAGCAGGAATCGGCAGGCGATGACGGACGGCAGGCCGCGGCCCAGGAGGAGGGTTCGCCGCGGCACGAGCCGGGGGTAGACGACGAAGACGGCCACGAGGGCGGCGACGGCGAGTACGGCATACCCGTCGACGGACGCACCGAGGCTGGTGGCGGCGAACTGCAGGACTCCGGCGGCGAGCGCGATGAGAACCCCGAGTCGCGCCGCGCGGGTGTGCGCGCTGACGTCGGCGGCCGAGGAGTCGGGGGAGTCTGCGGGGGTAGGGGTCGCGTCTCCGGCTCGTTCGATGGCGCCGCGCTGTCGGGTCAGGCCGATGAAGGTGGCGATCGTCGGGGCGACGACGATCCAGAAAACCAGCCGCCAGGTCCACGTCGTCGTCAGCCAACTCGACAGCGGCGCACCGATCATCGAGGGCAGAACCCAGGCCGCCGAGACCCACGAGAAGACCCGCGGCCGTACGCTTTGCGGGAACACCCGCCCGATGACGACGTACAGCGCGACGACCGCGAGCCCCGCGCCGAGTCCGGTGAGGGCGCGGCCGACGAGCAACATGGGGAAGCTGGTAGCCAGGGCGCACAGCGTCGCGCCGCTGCCGAAGAAGACCTGCCCGACGCTGATCGCCGGCATCGGTCCGCGCCGGTCGGCCCACACCCCGGCGATGACGATGCCGAGGAGTTGGGCGATGAGCATCGCCGAGAAGGCCGAGCCGTAGGTCGTGACCGCATCGAATTCCTGCGCCACGGCTGGCATCGCCGTACTGATCGCCATGAACTCGAAGGCGATGACCGTGACGAGCGCGACCAGACTGATCGTGATGAGCCGGTATGCCGGTGCGAAGGGAGAGACGGCCGGCTGGGTCACGGGGTTCAGGCTACCGGGGCGGTCGGCGACGCCGAGTCGGGTCGGACAAATCGGGCGAATGCCGTAGTTGCGTCGCGTTAGGCCTCGTTCGTGTGACGTATGCCGTCAATGGTTCGGGTTGCGCGCGGCTGGATAGTTGGCATACTGAGAGCCGGAGCCGGAGAGCATGGGTCTCCGGGAGCGGGAGGGCGACATGGTCAGACAGAACAGTCGGTTGACGGCGTATGCCGGTCGAGCGAGGCGAGGCGCGGTCGCGGGGATAGTGGCGGCTGGGTTGCTGCTGCTCGCGTCGTGTTCCAGCGAACCGCCGATCACAGCCCCGCC
>JBDIAR010000067.1:0-16898 GCA_039812545.1 Dermatophilaceae bacterium
GGCCGACTGCCACGCCGGCCCCGGGGGCACCTGCCCCCGCCCGTCCGGCGGCTGCCTCGGCGTCGCCCGAGGCACCGTTCCGGCCCGCCGGCCCGGCCCCGAGCCGTCCGGCCGACCCGTCGTCACGACCCGGGCCGATGCCCGGCCCGCGCGGCCCACGTCCGGGTTCGGCACCCGAACGCCAGGACCGGCCCGGTGGCCACGGTGGCCCCGGTCGCCCCGAGGGGCGTCCGGATGGTCGGCCCGATCACCGCGGTGACGGGGCGTCCCCCGGTCCGCGCCCGGCTCCCCGCACCGGTGCCCCGCGTCCCGGCAACAACCCGTTCGCCCCGCAGCAGGGCATGGGCCGCGGTCCCCGCGAGGGTGCGGCTCGGCCGGGCAACAACCCGTTCGCCCCGCAGCAGGGTATGCCGCGTCCCGGCACCCGCCCCGGCGCCCCCGGCGCCGGTGGCCCCCGTCCGGGCGCCCCGGCAGGTCCTCGCCCCGGTGGCCCCCGGCCCAACCCCGGCATGATGCCGGACCGGGCCTCGGTGCCCCGTCCGGGTGCTCGTCCGGGCCCCGGCGGACCCGGTGGCGCGGGTCGTCCCGGTGCACCCGGGCGTCCCGGCTTCGGGCAGCGTCCCGGCGGTGGCGGCGGCTTCGGTGGTGGGGGAGCCGGTGCCCGTCCCGGCGGCGGTCCCGGCGGCCGCGGTGGCACCCAGGGTGCCTTCGGCCGCGGCGGTGGCCGTCCGGTGCGCGGGCGCAAGTCCAAGCGGGCCAAGCGTCAAGAGTTCGAGCAGATGCAGGCGCCGACCATCGGTGGCGTCAGCGTCCCCCGCGGCGACGGCAGCACCGTCATCCGGGTCCGGCGCGGCTCGTCGTTGACCGACTTCGCCGACAAGATCAACGCGAACCCCGCGTCCCTGGTGACCGTCCTCTTCCACCTCGGTGAGATGGCCACGGCCACCCAGTCCCTCGACGAGGACACCTTCCGACTGCTCGGCGCCGAACTCGGCTACGACGTCCAGGTGGTCTCGCCCGAGGACGAAGAGCGCGAGATCTTCGAGCAGTTCAACATCGACCTCGACGCCGAACTCGAGGGCGAGGGCGACGACGACCTGGAGGCCCGGCCTCCGGTGGTCACCGTCATGGGTCACGTCGACCACGGCAAGACGAAGTTGCTCGACGCGATCCGCTCGACCAAGGTCGTCGAATCCGAACACGGCGGGATCACCCAGCACATCGGGGCATACCAGGTCCACGTCGAACACGAGGGCCTGGACCGGGCGATCACCTTCATCGACACCCCGGGTCACGAGGCGTTCACCGCCATGCGGGCCCGTGGTGCCAAGGTCACCGACATCGCGATCCTCGTCGTGGCCGCCGACGACGGTGTCATGCCGCAGACCATCGAGGCGTTGAACCACGCCCAGGCCGCGGATGTCCCGATCGTCGTCGCCGTCAACAAGGTCGACAAGCCCGACGCCAACCCGGCCAAGGTGCGCCAGCAGCTCACCGAGTACAACCTGGTGGCCGAGGAGTACGGCGGCGACACGATGTTCGTCGACGTCTCGGCCCGGGAGAAGCTCAACATCGACGGGCTGCTCGAAGCGGTGCTGCTCACCGCGGACGCGAGCCTGGACCTGCGGGCCAACCCGAACAAGGACGCCCGCGGCGTCGCGATCGAGGCCAACCTCGACCGCGGCCGGGGTCCGGTCGCCACCGTCCTGGTCCAGCAGGGCACCTTGAAGGTCGGCGACGCGATCGTCACCGGATCGTCCCACGGCCGCGTGCGCGCCATGCACGACGAGTACGGCAAAACGATCACCGAGGCGACCCCGTCCCGTCCCGTCCAGGTGCTCGGTCTGACCAGCGTGCCCCGGGCCGGCGACAACTTCATCGTCGCCCCCGACGACCGCACCGCCCGCCAGATCGCCGAGAAGCGTGAGGCCGCCGACCGTCAGGCCAGCCTGGCCAAGGCCCGCAAGCGGATCAGCCTGGAGGACCTCAACCAGGTCCTCGCGGCCGGCAAGGTCGAAACGCTCAACCTCATCCTCAAGGGCGACGCGTCCGGTTCGGTCGAAGCCCTCGAGGACGCGCTGCTGCAGATCGACGTCGGCGACGAGGTCGACCTGCGGATCATCGACCGCGGCGTCGGCGCCATCACGATGAACAACATCAACCTGGCGATGGCCTCGAACGCGATCATCATCGGGTTCAACGTCCGCGCCGAGGGTCAGAACGCCGAGTATGCCGACCGCGAGGGTGTGGAGATCCGGTACTACACCGTGATCTACCAGGCCATCGAGGAGATCGAGGCGGCGCTGAAGGGCATGCTCAAGCCGGAGTTCGAGGAGGTCGAGCTCGGCTCGGCCGAGATCCGAGAGGTCTTCCGGTCGAGCAAGTTCGGCAACATCGCCGGTTCGATCGTGCGCAGCGGCGAGATCAAGCGCGGCGCCAAGGCCCGGATCACCCGCCAGGGTGTCGTGGTCATCGAAAGCCTGGAGATCGCCGGTCTGCGCCGGTTCAAGGACGATGTCACCGAAGTCCGCGAGGGCTACGAGTGCGGCATCAACCTCGGCTCGTTCAACGACATCCAGGTCGAGGACCTCATCACGACCTACGAGATGCGCGAAAAGCCGCGTAGCTGAACGGTGCCGAGCGGCCCGCCCACCGGCGGGCCGCTCGGGGCCGCGCCCCCACAACCGACGACCGATTGACCGCCAATGGCCACCTACCTGATGCTGCCAGCGCCCTCGGCCAACCGGGTGTATGCCGACTGCGCGCCGGGCCTGGTCGCCGCCGAACTGCTCGCCCTCGCCGGCACCGGCGTCCTCGGCGCGAGCGCGCGCGCCGAACCCGTGAGCCTGGCCGGGTCGACCTACCTGCAGATCGACACCGACACCGAGTTGGACACAGGGGCTTTGCGGGCGATCGGGATCGTCTCGGCCTTTCAAGGAGTCTTCCGACGCCACGACGGCCCGTCCGGTTCACCGCTGCTCGAACCCCTCGCCGTCCCCACCTTCGACGTGCTGCCCTCCGACCTGCTGACGATCCCCAAGTACACCGGGAAGACCAACGAGCAGTTCACCAAGCTGCTGCTCAACGTGACGATCGCCGCGACCGCCTGGCCGCACCGACTCTTCGAGCGTGACCTGACCGTCTTGGACCCGATGTGCGGGCGCGGGACGACGCTCAGCCAGGCGCTGACCTACGGGCTGCGGGCCGTCGGCGTCGACGTCGACCGACGCGACGCGACGGCATACGAGACGTTCCTCGGGACCTGGCTGAAGACCCACCGGTACAAACACGAGATGACCCGGACCACCATCCGGCGCAGCGGCACCACCCTCGGGCACGGGTTCTCGGCCGAATTCGCGCCCGACCCGGGCGACTACAAGGCGGGGCGGCGACTGCGGCTGGACTACCACTGCGTGGACACCACCGCGCTGCGCCAGATGGTCCGGGCCGCCAGCGTCGACGTCATCGTCGCCGACACCCCGTACGGCGTTCAGCACGGCAGTCAGCAGGACCGGCTGGTCCGCGACCCGGCCGGGCTACTCGATCGCGCCCTGCCCGGCTGGACCGAAACCCTGCGGGTCGGCGGCGCGGTCGGACTGGCATACAACCGGCACGTCGTCTCGCCGGCCACGATGCGCGACCTGCTCACCCGCCACGGGCTGACGCCGGTGGACCCGGCGCGCCCGGACGCGTTCCGGCACCGCGTCGACCGGGCCATCGACCGGGACATCGTCATCGCCCGCAAGCACACCACCGACCAGAACCAGAAGACCGACCAGAACCAGAAGACCGACCAGAACCAGAAGACCCACCAGCACCCCAGTGAAGGACAGGACCATGGCTGACCCAGCACGCGCGCGCAGAATCGCCGACCGGATCAAGGTCCTCGTCGCGGAATTCCTCGAACACCGGCTCAAGGACGAACGCCTCGGCTTCGTCACGATCACCGACGTCCGGGTGACCGGGGACCTGCAGCAGGCCTCGGTGTTCTACACCGTCTTCGGCGGCGACGAGGACCGGACCCGTAGTGCCGCCGCGCTGCACGACTGGACCGGGCGGATCCGCTCGTTCGTCGGCAAGCAACTCGGCCTGCGGCTGACGCCGTCGCTGGAGTTCATCCCCGACGCGTTGCCCGACGGTGCGGCCCACCTGGAGGACGTGCTGACCCGTACCCGGGCCCGCGACGCCGAACTCGCCCGAGCCGCCGAGGGGGCCTCGTATGCCGGTGAGCCGGACCCCTATCGCAAACCGGCCGAGGGCGAGGCCGGACCCGAAGCGGCCGAGTCCGACGAGGTCGTGAGGCCCGGGTGAGCGATCCGGACGGCATCCTCGTCGTCGACAAGGCCGGCGGCTGGACCAGCCACGACGTGGTCGCGCGCTGCCGCCGGCTCTTTGGGACGCGGCGAGTCGGCCATGCCGGCACCTTGGACCCGATGGCCACCGGGGTCCTCGTCCTCGGACTGAACCGCGGCACCCGGCTGCTCACCTTCCTCGTCGGCTGCGACAAGGCATACGAGGCGACGATCCGGCTCGGCCAGGGCACCGTCACCGACGACGCGGAGGGCGAGATCGACTTCACCGGTCGCGAGGACACCATCGCGGGTCTCGGCGAGGCCCAGATCCGTTCGTGCGTGGAGCGTTTCCGGGGCGAGATCGAGCAGGTGCCCAGTGCCGTCAGCGCGATCAAGGTCGACGGACAGCGGGCGTATGCCAGGGTTCGGCACGGCGAGCACGTCGAGTTGGCCGCCCGGCGGGTGACGGTGTACGGGTTCGAGGTGGGTGCGGTCCGCGCGGGCGAGAGCCCACGGGGCCCGGTCGTCGACGTCGACGTCGCGGTGGAAGTGTCCTCGGGCACCTATGTTCGCGCCCTCGCCCGGGACCTCGGCGCGGCCCTGGGGGTCGGCGGTCACCTGACGGCACTGCGGCGCAGCCGGGTCGGCGGGTTCTCGCTCGCGCACGCCGTGACCTTGGACGACCTCGATGCACGTGACCAGGCCGGCCGTTGGTCGGCCGTTCTGGACCTGGGCGCGGCCGCCGCCCGGCAATGGCCGGTGCACGAACTCACCCCGCAGGAGGCGATCGAGGTCGGCCACGGTCGGCGGATCGCGAGTACGACCCCGGGGCAGGCCCTGGTCGCGGCAGTCAGCGCGGATGGGGGACTCGTGGCCATGCTGGACGAGAGCGGGCCGTTGGCCCGGTCGCACGCCGTGTTCCGGCCCGGTTCGTGACCGGACGGGGAGCGGGGCGCGGCGGCGTGACCCTCGGGGAGAGGCGAGCGAGATGACCCAGAGGTTCGAGGGCAGGAGGTTCGAGGGCATGGCGTTCCAGGGCCGGGCGTTCAACGGAGCGCTGTCCAAGGGACTGGCGGTACGGCTCGGGGTGACCGCTCTTGGCGTGGTCGGCGCGGCGGTGCTGGCCTACCGCCGGCTGCCGGAGCGACAGCGCGCCGCGGACGACGGTTCGGTCGACGGTGGCCTGCCGACGACCAGCACCGAGGTGACGATCCCGGCGCCGGACGGGGTGTCCATCGACGCGATCGTGATCCAACCCTCGGGCCTGTCCGTCGGCGGGGTCACCGGCGCGACCCAGCCGTTGGTCGTGATGCCATCCAGCTACGGGTTCGGCGCTCGGGAGTACACCCTGCCCGCCCAGCGGCTCGCCTCGCTCGGCGGGTTCGTCGTCGTGACGTTCAGCGCGCGCGGCTTCGGGCGCCACGGGGGAGTGGTCGACGTCGCCGATGCCCTCGCCGTGCAGGACGTCTCGACCGTGGTGACCTGGGCCCTGGAGCACACCGGCGCCGCGGGCGCCTCGGGCGCCGCGGGCGCGTCGGGTGCTGAGGGCCTGCCGAGCGCTGAGCGGGTCGGGGTGTGTGGCGTGTCCTACGGCGCCGGGCTGGCGTTGCTGGCCGCCACCCGTGACCCGCGGATCGTCGCGGTGTCGGCGATGTCCGGCTGGACCGACCTGCGCGCCTGCCTCTACCCCAACGGGACCGCGTCGCGTCAGGCCATCGAACTGCTCCTGGCCATGGGGCGGCTGCGCGGCCACCCCGGGCCCGAACTCCGCCGCGTCGAAGCGGCATACCGGGCAGGCGAACTCGGCGAGCTGGTCGAAGAGTTCTGCGCCCCCCGCTCCCTGGCGGACGGGCACGCTTGCGACGACCGCGCGGTCGCCGTGCAGGTGATGCACAACTACCACGACTCGTACTTCCCGCCGTCCCAGATGGTCGCCTTCGTCGACGCCCTGCAGGCCCCCAAACGGCTCTTCCTGGAGTCCGGCGACCACGCGTCCAACGAACTCGTCGGGCTGTTGGGGTTCGGACCCGAACCGTGGGATCACACCTGGCGGTGGTTCGATCGGCACCTGCGCGGCGCCCGTCCGGAGCTCGACCGATCCCCGGCGGTCACCGTCCGGTTGGCCAATGCCGACCTCACCCTCACCGGGGACAGCTTCGCCGGACTCGCCACCGCCGTGCACACCTGGCACGCCGGTCCCGTCCAGGACCGAACCGGGCCCCTCGTCTCGGGGTTGGAGCCGATGCCGGCACCGTGGGTTCACCAGATCGAGGGTGGTGAGGACACCCTGGCGGGCAGCGGTATGCCGTTGGCCTCCGGCGTCCTGCAGGCCACCATCGGCGCCCCGCCGATCACCTCGCTGCGGCTCATCGACCGCGACCACGCAGCGGTCTGGGAGAGCGACCGCCTGGACAGTGCCCGAGTCGTCGTCGGATCCCCACGCCTGACCCTGCGGGTCGCGGCCGACGTACCCGACGTGACCTTGGTGGCATACCTCTATGACATCCCGACCAACGGCCTGGCGACGCTGATCACCCACAAACCGGTGACCGTCACCGCACTGGTGCCGGGTCAGCCCCGCGAGATCCACCTCGACCTGGAGACCATCGCGTGGCTGCTGAAACCCCGGCACCGGGTGGCGATCGTCGTGGACACCGCCGATCCGCGATATGCCAGCGTGACCCCGCGGGGGTCGCGGATCGTCCTGGGGGACCTGGGCGCCGCGCCGATGCGGTTGGAATTGCCGGTATGCCGTCCGCCGGCGGACCCAGCCGGAAAGGGCTCCCACAACGAGCCGTAGGGTAGGCACATGTACGTTCCCGAGCACTTTGCGATGACCCCGGCGCAACTGCAGGACGCGTTGCGGACGGTGGCCACCGGCGACCTGGTGACCGCCACGGCGGCCGGTCCGGTCGCGACCCTGCTGCCCTTCGTCCACGAACCCGCCGACGACGGGTACGGTACCTTGCTGACCCACGTCACCCGCACGAACCCGCAGTGGCACGAACCGCATCTGGGGGAGGCGCTGGTCATCCTGCACGTCAACGAGCACTACGTCTCGCCGACCTGGCGGCCCTCCTCGGTGGACCCGAACGCCGCCGTCCCCACCTTGAACTACGTGACCGTGCACGCCTACGGGGTACTGACCGTCCACGAGGAGCCGGAGTGGCTCGCCGAGGCCGTCCGCAAGGTCACCGACCGACACGAGGTGGAGCGGCCCTCGCCGTGGCGGGTGGAGGACATGGATCCCGATCGCGTGGCGCGGATGCTGCGGGCGGCCGTCGGCTTGGAACTGCGGATCACCCGCGTCGAGGGGAAGGCCAAGCTGTCCCAGAACGTCTCGCCGACTGACGTGGCGGGCATCATCGACGGGTTGCGCGAGGCCGGCGACGAGGAGTCCGCCGACTGGTTGTCGCAGGTCTCGCTGCCGCACGCGGTGGCCCGCGCCGAACTGCTCGCCCACGTCGGCGCCCTGCACGCCCGCCGGACCGGTTCGAGTTCGGCGGCCGGACGGCGGACTCAGCCCCCGCAGCCCGCCACCTCGGACGCGTGATCGACCCGGTCGCGGGGATACTAGGCTGACCCGCGTGCACCACTGGAACGGATTCGACGACCTGCCCGCCGACCTGGGCGCGTGTGTCGTCACGCTCGGGAATTTCGACGGCGTCCACCTCGGTCACAAGGCCGTGCTCGCGCGCGCGATGGACGAGGCATCGACCCTGAACCTGCCCGTCGTGGCGGTGACCTTCGAACCCCACCCGATCGCGGTGCTGCGCCCGGACCAGGCCCCCGAGTTGCTCACCTCGCTCGCCCAGAAGCTGGACTTGCTCGCCACGACCGGCCTGTATGCCGCCCTGGTGTTGCCGTTCACCCGGGAGTTCGCGGCGCAGACGCCGGAGGAGTTCGTCCGGACCACGCTCGTGGACGCCCTGCACGCCAAGGTGGTCGTGGTCGGCGTCGACACCCGGTTCGGGGTGCGCAACTCCGGCAATGTCGACACGCTGCGCGACCTCGCGACGCGCTACGGCTTCACCGTCGTCGCCGTCGACGACGTCGGCGAACACGGCCGCTGGTCCTCCACCCAGATCCGTGAACTCACCCAGGGCGGCGACGTCGCCATGGCGGCCAAGGTCCTCGGCCGTCCGCACGTCGTGCGCGGGGTCGTCGTCCACGGCGACCACCGGGGTCGGGGCCTCGGCTTCCCGACCGCGAACCTGTCTGCCCAGTTGGAGGGGCTCATCCCCGCCGACGGGGTGTATGCCGGGTGGTTGGTTCGGCAGAACCTGCCCGCGGACGCCCCGGATCGGACCTTGCCGGCGGCCATCTCCATCGGGACGAACCCGACCTTCGACGGCGAGCAGCGCCGGGTCGAGGCATATGTCCTGGACCGCGACGACCTGGACCTGTACGGCGAACTCGTCTCCGTCGAATTCGTCGACCGGCTCCGACCGACGTTGCGTTTCGACTCGGTCGAGGACCTCGTCGTCCAGATGCACGACGATGTGCGGCGTTGCCGCGAGATTCTGGCAACGCTCGTACCCAGCTGACGCTCAGGCTAAGATCGGCGGACCCCGCAACAAGGAGGTCCGGCCATGCTCATGTCAGCGTCCGACGAGGCATACGACCCGTCCCTGCTCGACTCTCGCGCGGTCAGCGTGCCGCATCTCTTCCGCGATCGCGTCGCCGCCGACGCCGACCGGCCCGCGTTCCTGCGCGCCATGCCGAGCAGGGCTCCCGGCGCCGACGGCGCCGACGCGGAGGACTGGGTGCCCACGACCTGGGCGCAGGCGCGGGATCTGGCATACACCTGGTCCGCGGGGCTGCTGACCCTCGGCGTCGAGCTTGAGAACTCGGTCGGGATCGCCGCGGGGACGAGTTTCGACTGGGTGATCGCGGACCTGGCCGTGATGTGCGCCGGTGCGGCGACGACCACGATCTACCCCACGACACTCGCCGAGGACGTCGCCTATATCGTCGCCGACTCCGGCTGTGTGGTCGTTTTCGCCGAGGACGCAGCTCAGGTGGACAAGCTGCGCTCCCAGCGCGACAAGTTGCCCGAGTTGCGGCACGTCGTCACCTTTTCCGACACCCCCGGGGCCTCGACGGACGCCGAAGCCGCCGACGACTGGGTCATCGACGTCGCCGAACTCGCCCGTCGCGGGCGGGCGGCGCTCGCCGCAGACCCGGGTCTCGTCGACGCTCGGATCGACCAGGTGCGCGCCGACCACGTCGCGACAATCATGTACACCTCGGGCACCACGGGAGTCCCCAAGGGCGTCCTCCTGCCGCACTCGTGCTGGACCTACGAGGCGGCCGCCGTGCAGGCCGCCGACATCTTGCGCCCCGACGACCTGCAATACCTCTGGCTGCCGCTCAGCCACGTCTTCGGCAAGGTCCTGCTCACCCTGCCGATGCAGATCGGGTTCGCCACCGCGGTCGACGGGCGGATCGACAAGATCGTCGACAATCTCGCGGTCGTCCACCCGACCTTCATGGGCGCGGCCCCGCGGATCTTCGAGAAGGCCCATGCGCGGATCGACGACGTCCTGCGCGGCGGCTCCCCGGTCAAGGCCCGCCTGGCCACCTGGGCGCTGGGGGTCGGGCGGCAGATGGCCGACACCCTCGAAGCAGGCCGGCAGCCGTCCCGGACACTCGCCGCCCGGCACGCACTGGCGGACAAGCTCGTGCTGCACAAGATCCGGGCGCGGTTCGGTTCCCGGATGCGGTTCATGATCTCCGGCTCCGCGGCGTTGAACCCGGACATCGCCCGTTGGTTCGCCTCGTGTGGGCTGCTCATCATCGAGGGCTACGGGCTGACCGAGAGCAGCGCCGCGACCTGCGTCAACCGGCCGATTCCCGGCGCCTACGCCTTCGGCACGATCGGCTGGCCGTTGCCCGGCACCGAGGCGAAGATCGCAGAGGACGGCGAACTGCTGATCCGCGGTCCCGGGGTCATGCGCGGCTACCACCGGCACCCCGACGCGACCGCCGAGGCCTTCGACGAGGACGGCTTCTTCCGCACCGGCGACATCGGCGAGATCGACCATCGGGGGTTCGTCCGGATCACCGACCGCAAGAAGGACGTCTTCAAGACCTCCGGCGGCAAGTACGTGTCCCCGGCGCAGATCGAAACCCGGTTCAAGGGGCTCTGCCCGCTGGCCTCCCAGATGCTCGTCCACGGTGATCGCCGCAACTTCGCCAGCGCGTTGGTCACGCTCGACCCGGACGCGATCGCCGCCTGGGCGAGTGCCCACGGCAAGCACGGCATGGCATACGAGGAACTCGCCGCCGACCCGCAGGTGCGGGCTGAGATCCAGGCCTATGTGGACCAGCTCAACGCCGGTCTCAACCGGTGGGAGACGATCAAGAAGTTCGTCATCCTCGACCAGGACCTCACGGTGGAGAACGGTGATCTGACGCCGAGCCTGAAGGTGAAGCGCCGCGCCGTCGAGTCCCGCCATCAGGACGAGATCGACGCCATGTATGCCGAAGGTCGCCCCTGACACCGGCGTCGAACTCTTGACACATACCGACCGGTCGGTATGTTAGCGGTATGACTCAGATCACACCCAACCTGTGGTTCGACGACAATGCCGAGGACGCCGCCCGCTTCTACGTCTCGGTGTTCCCGAACTCGCGGATCACCAATGTCATGCGCTATGGCGAGGCCGGTCCCGGGGTGGCCGGCACCGCGGTGTCCGTGGAGTTCGAACTCGACGGGCACCCGTTCACCGGCATCAACGGCGGGCCGCACTTCACCTTCTCCGAGGCCGTCTCGTTCGCCGTGCCGTGCGCCGACCAGGAGGAGGCCGACCGCTATTGGTATGCCTTGACCGCCGACGGCGGGCAGGAGAGCCAGTGCGGGTGGCTCAAGGACCGGTTCGGACTGTCCTGGCAGGTGTATCCGAAGGCGCTCGGGGAGTACCTCGGCGATCCGGATCCGGGGCGGTCGGCCCGTGCGACGAAGGCGATGCTCTCGATGGGGCGCATCGACCTGGCGGCCATCGCGGCCGCCGCTGAGTCCGTCGACGCCGGCGACGACGCTGACGCCGGCGACCCGGCGGAATGACGGGATCGGCCGCACCCGGGACCGCGCCGAGCGCTCCTCGGGAGCGGGCTGCCCGGGGTGGGGCGCGGACTCGGCTGTTGTCGGCGGCGCTGGACCTGATCCGGCGCAACGGCCTGACGGCGACCAGCGTGGACGACCTCTGCGCCGCGGCAGCAGTGACCAAAGGCGCCTTCTTCCACCATTTCCCGTCCAAGGAGGCCCTCGCCGTGGCGGCGGCCGAGCACTGGTCCCACGTCACCGGCGCCCTCTTCGACGCCGCCGACTACCACCGCCACGCGACCGCCGCCGCACGCGTCCTGGCATACCTGGATCTGCGCGCCGACCTCGTGCGCGGCGAACCCGATCCCGCGCGCTTCAGTTGCCTCGCCGGGACGATGGTGCAGGAGGCGTATGCCACCTCGTCGGCCGTGCGCGACGCCTGCGCGGCCAGCATCTTCGGGCACGCGGCCACGCTGGAACCCGACCTTGCCGAGGCCCTCGCCGACGCCGGCCGCACCGACGTCGATCCGGCCGGCCTGGCCCGGCATACTCAGGCGGTGATCCAGGGCGCGTTCGTCCTGGCCAAGGCCGCCGACGATCCGAGCCTCGTCGGCGACAGCCTGCGCCATCTGCGCGACTACCTCACGTCCCTCATCGGGGACGGACTCGATGACCTCCCGGCAGACCGATCCGAAGGAGTAACCGCATGACCATCGTCAAACTGCAGACCCAGGTCACCCTGGACGGCTACCTGGCCGGGCCCGCGGGCGAGATGGACTGGATGAGCCCGTTCAGCGCCGACATGGGCGCCCATGTCGGGGCGCTGATGGCGCCGGTGCGTCACCTGCTCCTCGGGCGCCGACTCGCCGAGGGCTTCATCGCGCACTGGGCGGCCCGGCCGGATCACGAACCCGACGAGGCGACCGACTTCATGAACGACACGCCCAAGGTCGTCATCTCCCGGACGCTGACCGAATCGCCGTGGCCCGGCGTCGAGTTCAGCGACGATCTCGGCGGCACGGTGGCGCGGCTGAAGGCGGCCGACGACGGCGACGTGCTGGCATACGGCGGTGGGGAACTCGTGGCGAGCCTCGTGCAAGCCGAACTCGTCGACGAACTGCACCTGTTCGTCCACCCGGTCGCGATCGGTGCCGGTATGCCGGTGTTCGGGTCGGGGCAGCGCCGGTCGTTCGTCGTTGAGGAGGCCCGCGTCTTCGACAACGGCGTGCTGTTGACCCGGTTGGCGCCGAAGCGGAGTTGACCCGGCCCAAGCGGAGCTAACCCGGGTCGGATCGCGTCGGCCCGCGTCGGCCCGGGTCGTCGGTCCCACGCCGATTGGGTGGGTGCGTCGGGGCGCCTTACCCTGGTGCGATGCCTGGCCAGTCCCGATTCGCCGAGTTCGAGCCGTTGCTCGATCGCGTCATGAAGCCGATCCAGTACGTCGGCGGCGAACTCAACGCCACGACAAAGGACTGGGACTGCGGTGGTTTCGGGCCGGATGGCGCCGAACGCACCGTCCGCTGGGCGCTGATGTATCCGGATGCGTACGAGGTCGGCCTGCCGAATCAGGGCGTCATGATCCTCTATGAGGTCCTCAACGAACGCCCCGATGCCCTGGCCGAACGCACCTACTCGGTGTGGCCCGATCTCGAGGCGCTGATGCGGGCGGCCGGGGTTCCCCAACTCACCGTCGACGCGCATCGCGCGGTCCGCGACTTCGACGTCTTCGGGGTCTCCTTCTCCACCGAACTCGGCTACACCAACTTCCTCAACGCCCTCGACCTGGCCGGTATCCCGCTGCACGCCCGCGATCGCACCGACGCAGATCCGATCGTCCTGGTCGGCGGCCACGCGTCGTTCAATCCCGAGCCGATCGCCGATTTCGTCGACGCCGTCGTCATCGGCGATGGCGAGGAGGCGGTGCTCACCGTCACCGATCACATCGCCGCTTGGAAGGGCGAGGGTATGCCGGGGGGTAGGTGGGAGCTGCTGTTGCGGCTGGCCCGCACCGGCGGGGTCTACGTGCCCGCGTGCTACGAGGTGTCCTACCTCCCGGACGGACGGATCCGTGCGGTCGCCCCGCGCGCCGACCTGACCGGCATACCGTGGCGGGTCGCCAAGCACACCGTCATGGATCTCGACGAGTGGCCGTACCCCAAGCAGCCCCTCGTCCCGTTGGCGGAGACCGTTCACGAGCGGATGAGTGTGGAGATCTTCCGGGGGTGCACGCGCGGTTGCCGGTTCTGCCAGGCGGGCATGATCACCCGTCCGGTGCGCGAACGGTCCATCACGGGCATCGGCGAGATGGTCGAACGCGGTCTGGCGGCAACGGGTTTCGAGGAAGTCGGCTTGCTGTCCCTATCCAGCGCGGACCACTCCGAGATCGCCGACGTCACCAAAGGCCTGGCCGACCGGTATGCCGACGACCAGGTCGGGTTGTCCCTGCCATCCACGCGGGTGGACGCCTTCAACATCGACCTGGCCAACGAGCTCACCCGCGGGGGGCGCCGGTCGGGACTGACGTTCGCTCCGGAGGGTGGCTCGGAGCGGATGCGCCGGGTGATCAACAAGATGGTCACCGAACAGGACCTCATCGACACCGTCGCCGCGGCATACGGCGCGGGCTGGCGTCAGGTCAAGCTCTACTTCATGTGCGGGTTGCCGACCGAGACGGACGAGGACGTCCTGCAGATCGCGACCCTGGCCGCCAAGGTGATCGAGACCGGGCGGCGGGTCAGCGGGCAGCGCGACATCCGGTGCACCGTGTCGATCGGGGGCTTCGTACCCAAGGCGCACACCCCGTTCCAATGGGCCGGGCAGCTGTCGGCGGAGCAGACCGACGAGCGGCTGCGCGCGTTGCGGGACGCGATCCGCGCGGACCGGCGGTATGGGCGGTCCATCGGATTCCGGTATCACGACGGCAAACCGGGGATCATCGAGGGGCTGTTGTCGCGCGGTGACCGTCGGGTCGGCAAGGTGATAGAGGCGGTGTGGCGCGACGGGGGCCGGTTCGACGGGTGGAGCGAACACTTCGACTTCGAGCGGTGGACCCGGTGCGCCGCCGAAGCGCTGGCGGACGAACCGGTGGATCTCGATTGGTACACCACCCGGGAGCGCGATCACCTCGAGGTGCTGCCCTGGGATCACCTGGACTCCGGCTTGGACAAGGACTGGTTGTGGGCCGACTGGCAGGACGCCCTCAGTGAGGAGGGCGTCGAGGACTGCCGCTGGACCCCGTGTTTCGACTGCGGCGTATGCGCGCAACTGGGTACGTCGATCCAGATCGGTCCCACCGGACAGACCCTCCTGCCGCTGCCCACTGTCCGCCCCTGAGTAGCGCCGCCGAAATCGCCCCGTCACCGGGCGAAACCGTGGCCGAGACTGACGAGCACGCCCCTATCGTCGGTTGGCAACACCGACACCAGGGCCACCCGTCCGGTCTTGACGTTCCACGCCAGCAGCCGAGACGTGCCTCCCTCCGTTAGGCGCACGTAGAGTTCGTGATCCGTCGCCCAGCCCATCGCCGTGCACGCTCCTTTGGGCACGCGTGGCCCTTGGGGGAGAGCGAGGGCACGGGGCATGGTCTCGCCCGGCCCGTCCACATAGGCACCTTGAACGTCCAAGGTGAGGGCCCCCCGCTCAGCCAGCATGAGGGCGCCGGTTGCCGACCGGCCCTGGTCGTTGGTCACCGTGTCCCCCCAGGGGCTCACAGCCAGCTTGCCCGAGGGATTGCCCGCGCCGCCGCCGAGGTTGACCGGCCGTCGCGACGTCGGGCGGCCGAGGTCGTCGAAGGCCACCAGCTCGACAGTTGTGGCGCTCTGGACGAATCGGGTGCGCCCGCCATAGGCCATCTCGGGCGCCGCTTCGACCGTCCTCGTCGTCGGATCGACCCGATAGGACCCGGTACTGGTGAGCACGGCGAACCACCGATCGCCTGGAGTCCAGCCGCCGGCATCGACTGAGTTGGCCGGCAGCGGAATGCGCGTGACCGAGCCATCTCGGACGTCGGCGAAGACGACTTCCCGGTCCTGGACGAAGGCGGCCCGATACCCGTCGGCGGAGATCAGGCGTGCACCGACCGTCATCCCCTTGCCATTGACCGGGTCCCCGAACGGTCGCAGCGCAGCCTTCTCGATCTCGAAGAGGCGGCCACTGGCCAACACCAACACCGGGCGGTAGGTGCCGTCGCCCTTGTCTCGCAGGATCACCGCGGCGATCGGTTCGGATGATCCTCGCCCCGGGCCGAGGTCCGGGAGTTGCTGCCCGACGGGCAGAGTCAGCGACTTGGGCAGCTTCGGCGGGCCGGCGGCCGGTGCAATGGCGGAAAGGTCCGTGGGGAGGTAGTCGATCGTCACGCCGGCGACGACCCGCGGCCGTTCATCGGTGGCTGTTGACCGCGTCGCCCCTGAGACGTCGGTCCGAGCGGTGACCGAGGCGATCGTGGTCGTCGCGGGCGAACGCTGGGACTGCCACAAGGTCACTCCCACGGATATGCCGACGGTGCCCACTATGGCAGCGGCAATGCTCGTCAGAACCCGCCGTCGGCGCCGTCGCCGGCCGATGCCCCAGGTCTGCGCAATCAGGTCGACCTGGGGCACGTCAGCAGCGGCGTCGTGCAAGAGCCGACGGATGGTCGTCATCGTGGTGTCCCTTCCGCTGCTGAGCCGTCGGATCCGGTGAGTGCGGGAACAATCTGTCGCAGACTGGAGAGGGCGGCGTGGTTCTGGCTCTTCACCGTCCCAACCGAGATCCCGAGGATCGTCGCGACCTCGCGCTCGCTGAGGTCTTCGAAGTGCCGCAGGACGACAACGGCCCGCTGCTTGGCGGTCAGGGCACCCAAGGCGCGGGCCAGGTCGACGCGCGTTACGGCTTCCCCGTGCCCGCGGTCGCCCGCGTGACCCGCGCGCGACTCTCGGTGTCCGCGCGCGAGATGGCCCACCGTGTCAACGCCTGTCGCTGAGCCCGACGGCGCCGCCAGAAAGAAACCGCGTCGCGGTAGATGATCCGACGGACGTATGCGTCAGGATGCCCGTCCGCGACTGAGGACCAGCGTCCGGCGAGCTTCACGAGCGCCCCCTGCACGATGTCTTCTGCTTCGGCAAGGTCACCACAGACGAGGTATGCCGCGCGTACGAGATCCTGTTGCCGCGCACGGACGAACTCCGAGAAGCCATCGAAACCTCCGTAACCCGCTGACCTCCGCTCACGCGAGTCACCTGAGCCGAGGCCGCTGGAGTGCAGCGCGCTCAAGGCCATTGCCCTCCGTTCGCCAACGGTCATCCGGGTGGGTGAACTCAACCCCTTAACGCACGGCAGACGCCGAAAGGTTGTGAGCCGGCCCCGACACCCCAACTCCTCAGCGCTGAGTCGGCAGCCGTTTCGATGCCCCACAACACCCTCCTCATGCTGCGGTCGTATGCCGGTGGGGTGGATACCAGCGCACCCCACCGCCCCGGTCATCGGGGTTGATGGTGGCGGTGAGGTGGTCGCGGTGCACGATGGTGTGGTGTCGTTCGCAGAGGAGCACCAGGTTGTCCAGGCTGGTGCTCCCGCCGGCT
>JBDIAR010000068.1:0-16848 GCA_039812545.1 Dermatophilaceae bacterium
CGATCCCGGACGGCCGGATGCGCCAGGGGCCGCAGGGGGCGCTGGCGCCGCCGGTGCGGCGATGGTGTCCTCGGGTCCGAAGACCCCCGTCGCCGGGCCGCCGGCGTGGTTGCTCTGCGCCGGGTCGCCACGCCCGAACAGATCGGACCAACTGGCATACCAGGCGTTCTGGCGGTTCAAGACGATTCCGACGGTGGTGACCACCAGCGTGCTGACCAGGACGATCACGCCCAGCCGGGCGAGGAAACCCCCTACCCCGCCCCCGGTTCGCGGCAGCCACACGGCGGCGGCGATCACCGCACCGACGACGACGGTCAGCGCGATGATCAGTACGGGTTGTCCGGTCAGTTCCAGGTCCACATGCCCACAGATGCCCCAGGGCGGCCTCAGGTTGCCCGCCCACAGCGCCGACCTGATCGCGGACGGTCGCCCGGCGGCCCGCTGACGGGGCGGACGGCATACCATCACCTCGTGACCAACGCACCGCTGCCCCTGCTCGTCCTCGGCCACGGCCGCGACCTGGACACCGAACGCGGCGTCGAGTGCCCGGGCGATCTGCCCTCGCCCAGCGATCCCGACCTCGTCGAACGGGCCCGGGCGGCCAAGGCCGAACTCGGTGACCGGGTGTTCGTGCTCGGGCATCACTATCAGCGCGACGAGGTCATCCAGTTCGCCGACGTGACGGGCGACTCGTTCAAGCTGGCCCGGGACGCGGCGGCCCGGCCGCAGTCGCCGTGGATCGTGTTCTGCGGCGTGCACTTCATGGCCGAGTCCGCCGACATCCTCACCGGCGATGACCAGACGGTCATCCTGCCGGACCTGGCCGCGGGGTGCTCGATGGCCGACATGGCCGGGATCGCGCAGGTCGAGGATGCGTGGGAGGACCTGATCGAGGCCGGGGTTGCGGACGACACGATCCCCGTGACGTACATGAACTCGACGGCGGCGATCAAGGCCTTCACCGGTCGCCACGAGGGCACGGTGTGCACCTCCAGCAACGCCCGGACCGCGCTGGCCTGGGCGTTCGAGCGACGGGGTGGGGTCGACGGCCGCGGCAAGGTGCTCTTCCTTCCCGACCAGCACCTCGGGCGCAACACGGCGGTACGCGAACTCGGGCTGAGTCTGGACGACTGCGTGGTGCTCGACCCGCACAAGCCGATGGGCGGGTGTACGCCGGAGCAGCTCAAGGCCGCCCGGATGATCTTGTGGCGTGGGCACTGTTCGGTGCACGGCCGGTTCAGCGTCGAGGCGGTGGAGGCGGCGCGTCGGGAGATCCCGGACGTCAAGGTCATCGTGCACCCCGAATGCCGGTACGAGGTGGTCGAGCTCGCCGACGAGGTGGGTTCGACGGAGAAGATCATCAAGAAGATCGCCGCCGCCCCGGCCGGGACGAAGTGGGTCGTCGGCACCGAACTCAATCTCGTGCGTCGGCTCGCCGCGACCTTCCCTGAGCAACAGATCGCGTTCCTGGAGAAGAACGTCTGCTACTGCTCGACGATGAACCGGATCGACCTACCGCACCTGACCTGGGCGCTGGAGTCGCTCGTCGCGGGCCGGGTCGTCAACGCCATCCACGTCGACCCCGACGTCGCCCACTGGGCTCGGGTGGCGCTGGACCAGATGCTCGCCCTGCCGGGTGAGACGCACAAGGACTGACCGGACCCGCGCCGGTCAGGTGGTCTTGGCCAGGTCCGGCGCGAACGAGGCGACGAGTTCGTGCGCCCAGGCGGCATACCCCGCCTCGTTCGGGTGGAAGCCGTCGGCGGCGAACATCTCCGGCGTGAGTTCGTAACTGCGGAACGACATGTAGTGCATCCCGTATGCCTCTGCTCGCCTCGCGTACCGCCGCCCCATCCGGTGAGCGCGCACGGCCAGGACACCGGCGACCACGCGCGGGACGGCGGGCATCCGCCGCGGGCTCGGCATACCGGACACGACGATCAGGGCGTGCGGCGAGCGGCGCTTGACCGCGGCGAGGAACGCGTCGATGTCGCTGTCCCACTTGGCCAGCGAGTGTCCCGCGATCAGGTCGTTGACGCCCATCAGGACGACGACGACGTCCGGGGAGTTCGTGCCGTAGTCGCAGATCCGCGGGACGAGGTCGCGGGTCGCGAGCGCCGCGGTCGCACCGTCCTGGCCGATCACCGTCCAGGTGACCGAGCGGCCCGTCACGGCGCGGATCTCGCGAGCCAGCGCAGCCGGCAGGCCCTGTTCGTGGGTCGGCACGCCGACGCCGGCGGCCGTGGACTCGCCGATGAGGAGCAGCCGCAGCGGCAGCAGCCCCTGGCCCTCCTTGCCGGTGGTCGGGCCGGTCGCGGGCGGGAGTCGCAGCGCCCCACCGGCCAGCGCCGCGCGTACCCCGGAGAACAAGCGCTCCCCCATCCGGCGAATCCCCTCTCGGGTCGGTGTCCTGAGGTGTCGGTGTCCTGCGGTGTCGGTGACCTGCGAGGCGTGGGTGTCCTGCGGCCGAGTTCAGTGTCGGGCAGCGGCCCCGAGGCGGGCAAGCAGCAGCGTCTCGGCCACGCAGGCCCGCTCCCATTCGCGTAGGTGCAGCGACTCGTTGGCCCCGTGGGCGCGCGAGTCGGGATCCTCGACCCCGGTGACGAGGATCTCGGCGTCGGGGAAGCGGTCGGCGAACGCGGCGACGAACGGGATCGAACCCCCCACGCCGATGTCCACGGGTTCGACCCCCCAGGCGTCGGCGAGCGCGCTGCGGGCCAGGGCGCCGATCGGACCGCTCGCCGCTCCGGCGAACCCGGATCCGGTGTCCACCGGCGTCACATCGACCTGTGCCCCGAAGGGGGCGCGCTCGATCAGATGGGTCGTCAGCGCCGCCAGGGCCTCCTCGACGTCCTGGGTCGGGCTGACCCGCATCGAGACCAGGGCGGTCACCGAGGCCGGCAGCGTGTTGGAGGCGGTCGCAACACTCGGGGCGTCGATCCCGATGACGGTCAGCGACGGCTTGGTCCACAACCGGGACAGGATCGAACCCGTCCCCATCGGGGCGACGCCGGGCAACAGCCCCGCCTCGGCGCGCAGGGTGTCCGCGTCGTAGGCGAGGTCGGCCGCGACGCCGCTGTCGAGACCGGCGACGGCGACATCACCCGCCTCGTCGTGCAGCCCGGCCAGCAGCCGGATCATCGCGGTCATCGCGTCCGGGACCGGTCCGCCGAACATCCCCGAATGCAGCGAGTGACTCAAGGTCGTCACGGTGACCCGAGCGCGGACCAGACCGCGCAACGAAACGGTGAGCGCCGGCATACCGACCGCGAAATTGGAGGAGTCGGCGAGCACGATGGCATCGGCCGCGAGCTTGTCGCCGTGCCGTTCGAGGATGGTCGGCAGGGATTCCGACCCGGTCTCCTCCTCGCCCTCGACGAAGATCGTCACCCCGACCGGCAACTGCCCGCCATCGGCGAGGTGGGCGCGCAACGCGACGAGGTGCGCCATGATGCCGGCCTTGTCGTCGGCGGCTCCGCGGGCGTAGAGCCGGCCGTCGCGTTCGATCGGTTCGAACGGCGGCGTATGCCAGTGGCTTTCGTCCCCGACCGGCTGGACGTCGTGGTGCGCGTAGAGGGTGATGGTCGGGGCGCCGGGGGGACCGGGCAGGTGGCCGATGACGGCGGGCAGTCCACCCTCGCGGACGATCTCGACCGTCATCCCCTCCGCGCGCAGGAGTTCGGCGACCGCCTGCGCCGATGCCTCCACGTGGGCGCTGTCGTATGCCGCCAGCGAGATGCTGGGGATGCGAACGAGGTCTTCGAGGTCGCGCCGGGCGGCCGGCATGAGGGCGCGGACCCGTTCGATCAGGGCGGCGGCGGCTGAGCCTGGCGTCGGGCTCGCAGTCACGTCGGGGGGCGGATCGGTCGGCATACCGGGAGTCACATCGGTCACGGAAAGGCAGCGTACCCATTGCCCGCGGGGCGGGCACCGGCGCCGGGCGCGAGGGCCTATGGTGTCTTCCGTGTTCGGACGCAAGAAGAAGGACGAGGCAGACCAGGCCCAGCTGGTCCATCCGGAGCGCCCGGGGGCAAAGAACCGCCCCACCCCGCGGCGCAGCGTGCAAGAGGCCGCCAACAAGCGTCCGCTCGTCGTGACCGACCGCAAGGCCGCGGCGGCGGCCGACCGCGCCCGACGCCGCGAGGCGATGGTGCTGCAGCGTCAGGCGATGGCCACCGGCGACGACCGCCATCTGCCGCCGCGGGACAAGGGCCCGGTCCGGCGGTTCGTCCGGGACTACGTGGACTCTCGGCTTATGGTCGCCGAGTACATGCTGCCGATGATGATCGTCGTCCTCCCGCTGTCGTTGTTGCAGACCACCTGGGCCTGGGTGCCCCTCGTCGTGGTCTCCCTGCTGTACGGCTTCTTGCTCGTCTCGGGGCTGCATACCTGGTTCGTGCTGCGCGGGATGCGCCGGCAGATCGCGGCCAAGTTCGGCCCGCAAGCGCCTCGGGAGAAGGGCCTGGGCTGGTATGCCGTCATGCGCGCCTACCAGTTGCGTCGGCTCCGTATGCCGAAGCCGCAGGTCGCGCGCGGCGAGAAGATCACCTGATCGGGTCGGACTGTGCTGACCTGGTCGAACCCGCGCTGACCCCGTGCTGCAGCACTCAATCAGGCGCAGTTCGACTCGATCAGCGCGGTAGCCCTCGACCAGGCAGGCCGGGGACGGGGCGCGGAGCCGGCGCCTACTCGGCCGCCGCCATCTCGGCGAACGCCTTCGGGGTCCGGGTCACGGCATACGTGGCGAAGTACATCTTGACCAGCGCTCCCGACTCGTCGCGGACGAGTTCGAGGACCTCGCCGCGCTCGCGGCCCTGGTCGGCGCGGAACCGGTCCGGCCCGTCCGGGCGATACCGCGTCCGATCCAACGGCTCGTCCCCGGCCAGCCGCGACCACAACGCCCCGCCGTCGACGTAGAACACGAGTTCGTCGCCCTCGGACCACCACGGCCCGGCGATCTCGGCGAGCACCGGGTCGGGGGTCTCGGGCCGCCACGCCGCCGGCACCACCGGGTCCGCGTCCAACACCGCGTCGAGCAGCTGACCGGCCAGCACCGTCGGCGTCGCCCGCGCCGTGCCGTTGGTCAGCACGATCGCCGCCACCTTGTCGCGGCGCCGAACCCGCAGCCCCGACAGGTACCCCGGCATCGCCCCGCCGTGCCCGACATGCACCCGGTCGCCGATCCGCGCCATCCCGAACCCGAGCCCATAACCCCCGACCCACCCGTCCGGATCGGCCATGACCAAGGGCATACACATCTCGTCAATCGTCTCCGGCGCCACCACACCGGGATACGCCGCCGGGTCCGCCACGAACGCGCCATACCGGGCAAGGTCCGCAACCGTGGACCAGAGCCCGCCGAGCGCCACCGCGGCGCGCAGGTCGAACAGCGGTTCCTCCGTCGCGACGCCGGTGAACGGGTCCACCTCGTACCCGATCGCGCGGGTCGGCTCCGGCGTCACCGACGTGTGCGTCATCCCCAGCGGGTCGAGGATGCGCCGGCGACACACCGCCTCCCACGACGCGCCCTCGACGTGCTCGACGATCTGCCCGAGCAGCCCGTATGCCAGGTTGGAGTAGTGGAAGTAGGTGTGGCCGGGCAGGACCTGTTCGGCCCACTCCAGGCCGGTGACGAAGGCCTGCGCGTCCGGGGCCTGAAGCGATTCCCAGATCCGCCCGACCGGTTCGCGTTGCAGGCCCGAGGCGTGCGCGAGCAGTTGGCGCAGCGGCAGCCCGGCGTGCCGGGACTGCGGGAACCACCGCCCGAGGGTGTCGTCGAGTCGCAGGGCCCCGTCATCGCGCAGCGCCATGACGAGCAACGCGGTGAAGGTCTTGGTGATCGAACCGATCATGAACTGGGTGTCATCGCCCGCCGGGCTGCCACCATCCGGCCCGGGGTCGCCGAGCCGCGCGCTGCCGACGTGCGCGGTCCACACCAACTCGCCGTCGCGCACGATGCCGGCCGACAGCGCCGGCGTGCGCCACTGGACTTGGGCCCGCAGCGCCCGCCCGTGCAGATCCCGGGCCAGTGCGGCGTCGAGGGTCACGACTGGATGCTCATCGGGCCGTACACGACCTCTTCGCCGTGGACCAGGGTGACGGCGTCGACCCCGGCGTCCAGCAGGTCGGGCCAGCACTCCCGCAGCCAGTTCTCGGCCTCGGCCTGCGTCGGGAAGGCGGACGACGGCAGGTCCGCGGTCTCGTCCGCCGCCATCGGTTCGCCGCTCTCGGCGAGGTACAGCCAGCTCCATTGCGCGCTCACGGCCGTCAGCCTATCGGCCGCCCCCGACAGCGACCCGGCCTTTTGACAGTACGCACGTCGCAGTGCGAAGGTTCGATGACCGAACGTCTGCGCCCAGGGCAAGCCGGTGCGAAACCGGCGCTGACCCGCAACCGTGACCGTCCGGCGCCTGCCCGGCCCGACCGCCGCGCAGCCCGCCGCCGGAAGCCGGAAAACCTGCCGCGACGTCTGGCTCCAACACTCGTTCGTCGTGGACAACGGACCGGGGTCGTCGGCTCGCCTCCTCCGGCGGTGCTGCAGCTTCGTCCGAAGGAGGCTTTTCGTATGCCGGTCAGTTCGGGTTCGTCCCGCTCCCTCCCCCTCGCCCGCCGCATCACCCCGAGCGGCAGCCAGCGCGGCAGCGCGCAGGTCACCTCGCGCGTCGCCATGGTGCGGTATGCCGTGGCCGCCGTCGTGCTGGCCGTGCTGGCGCCCGTGCTGGCCGCGGGCTCGGCCCAGGCCGCCACGGCATACCGGTACTGGGGGTACTACCAGTACGCCAAGGGGGCCTGGCAGTACGCGCAGACCGGTCCGGACGGGACCAAGCCGGCCGACGGCGCCGTCGAGGGCTGGCGGTTCGCGGTCTCGGACGGCTCGGTGCCGCGCCTGCCGCGGGTGACCCCCGACTTCGCCGCGACCTGCGGCGCGCAGTCGGCGCCGGCCGGCAAGAAGCGGGTCCTCGTCGTCGTCGACGCGGGCCGCCCCGCCGACTCACCGGACGGCACGACCGCCGAGGTCCCCGTGGTGCAGAAGTGCGCCGTCGTCGACACCGCTGCCACCGGCGCCCAGGTGCTCGCCGCCGTAGCCGCCGTGCGGGTCGGCAACGCCATGACGTGCGGGATCGACGGCTACCCGGCCACCGGGTGCAGTGACGCGGTCGGCACGCTCACCGCCGCGATGAAGGCCCCCGACACCGCACCGCTACCGGCCGCCACCACGACGACGCCCGAGGCCACCTCGGCGTCCTCGGGCACCTCCCCGGGCACACCGGCCGCGACGGGCACGACCGCCCCCGCCGAGAACCCCGCGGCGTCCACCAACAACATCACCCCGGCGATCCTGGGGATCGTGGCCCTGCTCGTCATGGCCGCGGTGGCCCTGACCCTGGTCCGGCGCAACCGAACCACGGGACCCGGCGACCCGGACGCCTGAGCCGGCAACCGGCATACCGGCACCCGAAGAGCACCGGCACCCACATGCCCGACGCGCCCCGGCATACCTCCCTCCCGCGCCACCTCCACCCGGTGGCCTGGTGGATCTGGGGCGTCGGCTGCGCGGCCGCGGCGTCGCGCACCCTCAACCCGGTGCTGCTGGTCATCCTCATCGGGTCGGTCTGCTGGGTGGTCGTCGAACGACGGGACCGGCGCTATGCCGACCCGTTGCGGGTGTTCCTCCTGCTCGGGCTGGTGACCGTCGTGCTGCGCGTGGGGATGGCGGTGCTCCTCGGTAACGGCATCCACGGCCCGACGGTGATCGTCACGCTGCCCGAGGTGCCGCTGCCGGATTGGGCGAGCGCCATCCGCGTCGGCGGCCCGGTCTCCCTGGAATCCGTCATGTACGCCCTGTACTCGGGCTTGCAGCTGGCCGCGATCCTCGCGTGTTTCGGGGCGGCCAATGCGCTGGCCAGTCCGCGCCGCCTGCTGCGGTACCTGCCGGCCACGCTCTACGACGCGGGCACCGCGGTGGTCGTCGCGCTGACCTTCGCCCCGCAGCTGGCGACCGACGCCCGCCGGGTCCGCCAGGCCCGGGCGCTGCGCGGGCACGACGGTGGCGGGCTGCGCGAGATGGCCCGCCTGGCCGTACCCGTCCTCGAGGGGGCCTTCGTGCGCAGCCTGGAGCTGGCCGCATCGATGGAGTCGCGCGGGTACGGACGCTCGGTGCGCGCCACCGGCCGGTCCCGGCGGCTGGCGTCGGCGATGACCGTCGTGGGTCTGCTCGGGGTGGTCGCCGGCCTGTACGGCCTGCTCGACGGGTCTGCGGGGGGTCTGCTCGGTATGCCGTTGCTCACCCTCGGGGCCGTGCTCGCCGCCGCCGCGCTCGCCGTGGGCGCCCGCCACGAGACCCGCAGCGCCTACCGGCGCGAACCGTTCGGGTGGACCGAAACCTGTGTTGCCGCAGTGGGGTTCGCGGTGGCCGGCATCCTCGTGATCGGTGCCGCCCGGGAGTGGCCCGGGTTGGTGCCCGCCCAGATGCCGGTGGCGATGCCGGAGTTGCCGGTCTGGGCTGTCACGGCCGTCGTGCTGGCGGCGCTGCCTGCAGTCGTCACACCGCCGGTCCCGAATGCCGGGGTGGCCCGATGATCCGATTCGACGCCGTCACCATCACCTATGCCGATGCCCCCCGCCCCGCTGTGCAGGACGTGGACCTCGCCATCGAGGAGGGCGAGTTCGCGCTCGTCGTCGGGCCGACGGGTTCGGGCAAGACGACCGTGCTGCGCGCCATCAACGGTCTGGTCCCCCACTTCTCCGGCGGCACCCTGCGCGGGCGGGTCCAGGTCGCCGGCCTGGACACCCGTACCCACCGGCCCCGCGACCTGGCCGGGGTCGTCGGTTACGTCGCCCAGAACCCGGCCACGTCCTTCGTCACCGACGGCGTCGAGTCGGAGATAAGCTACGGAATGGAGACCTGCGGGCTGCACCCCTCTGCCATGCGCCGCCGGGTCGAGGAGACGCTGGACCTGTTCGGGCTCACCGAGATTCGCGACCGGGGCCTGACGACCCTGTCCGGAGGGCAACAGCAACGCGTCGCCATCGCCGCGGTCTTCGCCGCCGGCCCGAGCATTCTGATCCTCGACGAACCGACCTCCGCCCTCGACCCCGTCGGGGCCGAGGACGTCTTGGCGTCCGTCGACCGGATCGTTCACGACCTCGGCGTCACCGTCGTCCTCGCCGAACACCGCCTCGAACGTGTCGTCCACCACGCCGACCGCGTCCTCATCGTCGACGGGGGCCGGGTCACCGGACCGGCGGCACCGGCGCAGGCGATGGCATACTCCCCCGTCGTCCCGCCGGTCGTCCATCTCGGGCGAGCGGCCGGCTGGGACCCCCTGCCGCTCTCGGTCCGGTCCGCACGACGGCAGGCCGGGCCGCTGCGGGCGGCACTCGCGCTCGCTCCGCCGCCCAGGCCGGCGCCCGCGCCCGCGCCGGCGCCCACATCGCGGTCGGCCATGACCGACGGGACGGGCGCAGCGGTTCTGCGGGACGTCAGTGTGCGACGCGGTTCGATCCTCGCGCTGCGCCGGGTCGACCTGCACGCGCCCGCCGGCACGATCACCACGGTTCTGGGCCGTAACGGTTCCGGCAAGTCCACTGCGCTGGCAACGCTCGCCGGCCTCCTCGAACCGGTCCGCGGGCAGGTCCGCGTCGACGGCCGCAATCCGTCCGCCGTGGCGCCGCGCCAACGGGTCCGGCACGTCGGTCTGGTTCCCCAGGACGCCGCAGCGCTGTTGTATGCCGACAGCGTCGCCGCCGAATGCCGTGGCGCCGACGAGGACTTCGGGGTGCGCGCCGGGACGACCGCCGACCTCCTGGCGGGCCTGCTCGGGCCGACAGAGTCCCTCGACCCCGCCCGGCACCCGCGCGATCTGTCCGAGGGTCAGCGCTTGGCCCTGGCGCTCGCGGTGATCCTGGCCTCCGCTCCCCCGGTCCTGCTGCTCGACGAACCGACCCGCGGGCTGGACTACGCCGCCAAGGAACGCCTCGCCGCGATCCTGCGCGGCCTCGCCGCGGGCGGGCGCAGCATCGTCGTCGCCACCCACGACGTGGAATTCGCCGCCGAGTGCGCGGACCGGGCCCTCGTCCTGGCGGGCGGCGAGGTGGTCGCCGACGGCCCGGCGGCCCGCATCCTCACCGAGTCCCCCGCGTTCGGCCCTCAGGTCGCCAAGGTCGTGCGGCCCGCGCCCTTCCTCACGGTGGCGCAGGTGCTGGCGACCGGCGCGCTGGCCCCGCAGCTGGTGCCCCGGTGAGCGCGCCGGGCCGTCCGGTGCGGCCGATCCCGCTGACCTGGTCCTCGTCAGCCGCCGTCGTCGCCGTCGGGATCGTCGGGCTGTTCGCATTCCTCTGGCCGTTCGTCCTGCCGGCCGAGGCGGTCCTGGCCCACGGCTCCGACGCGCCGTGGTTCTTCGCCGTCCTGCTCGGCTTGCTCGCCCTCGTCGTCCTCGCCGAAATCTCCGCCGGGCGACTCGACGCCAAGACGATCGCCGTGGTCGCGGTCGTCGCCGCTGCGGGCGGCGCGATGCGGGTGCTGTCCGCGGGGACGGCCGGTCTCGAGGCGCTCTTCTTCGTCGTCATCGTCGCCGCCCGGGTTCTCGGTCGCGGCACGGGTTTCGTCTGCGGAGCGCTGGCCGTGGTCGTCGGCGCCTTCCTCACCGGCGGGGTGGGTCCCTGGCTGCCGTTCCAGATGGTGGCCGCCGGCTGGGTGGGGTTGCTCGCCGCCTGCCTGCCCCCCGCGACCGGGCGGGCCGAGCGCATCCTGCTCGCGGCATACGCGCTGGTCTCCGGCTTGCTCTACGGAGCGGCGATGAACCTGTGGTTCTGGCCCTTCCTCGGCGCCACCGCCCCGCCGGGGGCGGGCTTCGTCCCGGGCGACTCCCTGGCGGCCAACGTCCAGCACTACCTGACCTTCTACGTCGCGACCTCCCTGGGCTGGGATCTGCCCCGCGGCATCCTCAACGCGGTCCTGGTCCTGCTCGCGGGCGGACCCGTGCTCGCCGTCCTGCGCCGGGCCTCGCGACGGGCGGCCTTCGACGCCTCCCCGGTGTTCGAGCCGGGCGAGGTCGGACCGCCGGCGGTCGCCCCGGGGCAGGCGGTCCGGTGAGTCTGACTCTCGTCCTCGGCGGGATTCGCAGCGGCAAGAGCCGGTATGCCGAAGCCCTCTGCCGTGGGTACGACCGGCCGGTCAGCTACGTCGCGCCCGGTCGCCCACCGAGCCCGGAGGATCCGGAATGGGCGGCTCGGGTCGCGGCCCACCGGGCCGGTCGGCCGGCGGGCTGGATCACCTACGAGACTCGCGACCTCGCGGCGGTGCTGGCGGACGGCTCGAGACCGGTGCTCATCGATTGCCTCGGGACCTGGCTGACCGGGGTCGTGGACGACGCCGATGGTTGGCACGACCTGCCCGCCGCCCGGGCCCTGCTCGCGACCGCTCGGCTCGAACTCCTCAGCGCACTGCGAAACCACGGCGAACGACGCGAGATCGTGGTGGTGTCCAACGAGGTCGGCTGGTCACTGGTGCCGATGGACCCGTCCGGCCGGTTCTTCGCCGACGAACTGGGGCGGCTCAACGCGGCCGTGGCGACCGTCGCGGACCGGGTTCACCTCGTGGTCGCGGGGCGGGTTCTCGACCTGACCACCGCGCCGGTCGTGTCGTGACCGATCACGCGCCCGGGCCGGGACGGTTCGCCGACGGGGTGCGGCTGTCCGTCGGCACGCTGACGGCCTTCCCGACGCCCCCGCCGCGACGGGTGGACCGAGGCGTCGCCGGCATGGCCATGTGTCTGGCCCCCGCCGTCGGTGCGCTGCTGGCCGTAGTGGTCGTGCCCGCCGCCGTCCTCGTGCGCATGGGGGCGCTGCCACCGCTGCTGACCGCGGCGCTGCTCGCGGGGGTCCTGGCGCTGGCGACCCGCGGGATGCATCTGGACGGACTCGCCGACACCGTGGATGCCTACGGCTCCGGATGGGACCGAGACAAGTCCCTGGCGGTGATGCGATCCGGCGACATCGGTCCGATGGGGGCCGCCGCGCTCGGTCTGGTCCTGCTCGTCGACGTGACCGCCATCGCCGACCTGCTCCCCCGAACCGGCGGCCCCGTTCTCGTCGTCCTCGCCCTGATCGTCAGCCGGACCGTGTTGCCGCTCGCCGTCGTCACCGGGGTACCGAGCGCGCGACCGGACGGCCTGGGGCGGCTCGTCGCCGGTTCGGTCGGCCACGGCGCCGCCGTCACGACCGTGGGCGTCGTCTTCGCCGCGACCGCCGGGCTCGGCGTCCTCGGCGGGGCGACCTGGTATGCCGGTCCGGTCCTGCTCGTCGTGGCTCTGCTGAGCGGTTCGCTGCTGGTCAAGGCGGCCATCGCCCGGTTCGGCGGCATCACCGGCGACGTCCTCGGGGCCGCGGTCGAGATCGCGTTGGCGCTCGCCCTGGTCGTCGCGGTCCTGGTGACCGGCTGACGCTCGCGTGGCGCGGCCACGCGAGTGCCTCGGCCGCCGGCGGAGTCTCAGTTCTTGGTCTCGGGCTGGACGAACGGGGGCCGCTGGACCACCGCCGGCACCATCCGGCCGCGGACGTCGATGTCCACCGTCGTCCCGATCGCCACATCGGGCTTGAGCAGGGCCAACGCAATGCCCTGCTTGCGGGTCGGCGAGAAGGTGCCGGAGGTGACCACGCCCACCGGTTCCCCATCGAGGAGCACCGGGCAGTCGGCGCGCGGGATGCCGCGGCCCTCCACGACCAGCCCCATCAGCACCCGTGAGGGGTTCTTCTTCTCCTCGATCAGGACCTCGCGGCCCCAGAACGCCGGCTTCTTCCAGCCGACCGCCCAGCCGGCGCGGGCCTGGACGGGCGTGATGTCCAGCGACAGATCGTGCCCGTGCAGCGGGTACCCCATCTCGGTGCGCAGCGTGTCCCGCGAACCCAGCCCGCACGGCTTGCCGTCGAACGGCTTCATCGCCTCGATCAACGCGTCCCACACCGCGGGCGCGTCCTCCCACGCCATGACCAACTCGCAGCCACGTTCGCCGGTGTAGCCGGTCCGGCATACCCGCACGAAACGACCCTGCCAGTCGCACTCGACGAACGACATGTAGTCGTGGTCGGTGGGGATGCCCATGGCCGCCAGGACGTCGTCGCTGTTGGGGCCCTGGACGGCGATCACGCCGTACTTGTCGTGCAGGTTCTCCAGGACCAGGCCCTCGGGCGCCGCCGCCGACAGTCGGCGCATCACCTCGGTCGTGTTGGCGGCATTGGGGATGAGGAAGACGTCGTCGTCGGCGCGCAGGTAGACGATGAGGTCGTCGACGACCCCGCCGGTCGCGTCGTCGCAGCACATCGTGTACTGCGCCTTGCCGGGAGCGATCTTGTCGATGTCGTTGGTGAGGCAGGAGTTGACGAAGTCCTTGGCGCCGGCGCCGGTGATGGCGGCCTTGCCGAGGTGGGAGACGTCGAAAATGCCGACCCGTTCGCGGACCGCGGTGTGCTCGGCGACGACACCGCCGCCGGGGTATTCGATGGGCATGTCCCAGCCGCCGAAGTCGGCCATCTTCGCCCCGAGGGCGACGTGACGCTCGTGGAGGGGGGACCGCTTTCCCGTGGCTTCATTGCTCATGACGCAACGGTACTGGTCCCCTCGTCGGCGCCGACGGGCGGGATATGCTCCAAGGCACTTGAGGCCGAACCGAGAAGGGCACCGAGGATGACGCGCAGTACCACCCTGGTCGTCTCCGACCAGCCCAGCCCCAGCCTGGCGACCGACGCGCTCGTGCTCGGCGTGTATGCCGGTGACCAGGGTCCGGGTCTCGTGGCCGGTCACGGACTGCCGCGCCGCAGCGCCAGCCACCTCGTCCAGGCGATCGCCGCGCTCGGTCTGACCGGCGCCCTCGGCGAGGTCGGGTGCGTGCCGCTCACCCCCGGGGTGGCCGCCGGCCAGGTCGTGCTGACCGGGTTCGGTTCGGGGTCGGCGCGCACGACGGCATACGACCCGGAGTCGGTGCGTCGCGCGATCGGCGCCGGCGTGCGCGGCCGCGGGGGTACCGTCGCGGTCGCGGTCCCCCATCCCGGCCTGCTCGGCGCCGTCGCCGAGGGAGCCGCCTTCGGTGCGTATGCCGTGTCGAAGGTGAGCGACCGAGCCCCGGTCGATGAGTCCGCCCCGGCCGCCTCGGCCGGTTCGACCGCCTCGGCGGCCTCGGCTGCGGTGCCCACGACAATCACGGTCGTGGTGGACGCGTCCTGGCCGGACGCGGACCGCGCCGCCGTCGTCGAGCGGGCCGCAGCCCTCGGTGACGGCGTCGCCTGGTGCCGGGATCTGGTCAACCGGCCGCCGAATCTGCTGGGGCCGCAGGAGTTCGTCGACGAGGTCCGCGACGTGGTTCGGGACGCGGTCGCCGCCGGAGGCGCCCGGATCGCGGACCGGCTCACGGTGGACGTTCTCGACGAGCGGGCCCTGGCGCACGGAGGTTTCGGCGGCATCCTCGGCGTGGGCCAGGGGTCTTCCCGGCCGCCGCGGCTGGCCACGCTGTCCTGGCGTCCACCGGCGGCCCGGGCCTCGATCGCCTTGGTGGGCAAGGGAATCACCTTCGATTCCGGGGGTCTGTGCATCAAGCCGCCGGCGGGCATGCTGACCATGAAGTCCGACATGGCCGGAGCTGCGGCGGCCGCCGCGGCGGCCGTGACGATCGCCCGCCTCGACCTGGCGGTCGCGGTGACGGCATACCTCGCCCTCGCCGAGAACATGCCGGGAGCGGCGGCCCAACGCCCCGGCGACGTCGTGACGATGCGGGACGGGCGCACGGTCGAGATCCTCGACACCGACGCCGAGGGCCGGATGGTCCTCGCCGATGCGATCACCCTGGCCGGTGAATTGGCACCGGACGCGATCGTCGACATCGCCACCTTGACCGGTGCTCAGGTGATGTCGCTCGGGGACCGGGTGGCCGCGCTGATGGCCGACGAGGACCAGTTCCGCGACCGGGTCCGCGCCGCGGCGCGGGACAGCGGCGAACTGGTCTGGCCGATGCCGCTGCCCCCAGAACTGAGACCGAGCCTGGACAGCCCGGTCGCGGATCTGGCTCACAAGGCGGACCGGTTCGGGGGGATGCTGACGGCCGGGCTGTTCTTGCGCGAGTTCGTACCGAGCCGCGCCGATGGCACGCCCGTGCCGTGGGCGCACCTCGACATCGCCGGCCCCTCGTATGCCGCCGGTGCGGACGGCTACATCCCCCGCGGGGGGACGGGTTTCGGGGTTCGCACGCTGGTGGCCCTGGTCGAGTCCTACGCGGCGACGAACCCGGATCGACGCTGAGTTTGCGACCCGGGTCGGGTCAGCCGCCGGCCTTGCGGCGGAACCGTTGCTGCTGACGAGCCGGTCCACGGGCTCCCGCGACTTTGCCGCCCCCGGTCTCCCCGGAGTTGGCGACGGCGTCGTGGGCGTTCTTGCGCTCCAGCGCCTCCCGGAACTTGGCTTTGGTCTCCTCGCTGGGCCCTGCGGTGTCCGGGCTCGGCGTCGGGGTCGTCGGCTTCTTCTTCGGTGTGCTCTCAGGCATGAGGGGCCTTTCTGTGGGGCCCGCCGATGGCGGGCGTGGGTCGGCGGATGCGGGCGGGCGCCGGTTCAGGAACTTTCGCCCTGACGGCGCTGCCGGGACGACCACTGCCGCATCCGGGGCGGGTACCCGGTCAGGTTGACGTCGTAGACCGGGACGTCCAGCGACCGGGCCAGTTCGAATGCCGCCTTGCGGGTACCCACCGCGCGCCGGGTCCACTCCCCGTCGGTCGCGACGAGCACCACTGTCGTTGCTGTGACATTCGTTTCCGGTTCGACGTATGCCTCGACGCCGCGTCTGGATCGCGCGAACTCCGCGAGATGCGCACGGACCGCCTTGATGTCCACCGCCATGTCGGGGCCGTCGGTGCCCCTCGCGCGATCGCGTCTCCACCACGGCATGGCGATACTGTACGCGGCTCGTCTCACGACCGACCAAAGTCTGGTTGGGGCTGGCCCGATGCGGCACGGTCCGTGGGATGCTGTACCCGCGAGCCGAACCCCGTCCGTATGCCAGTCGTCACCATTGTTGCTCCACCCCCGGATGACATCCCGTCGAAGGAGAGAAGACATGTCGGAACGCGTGACCATGCCCGCCCTTGGTGAGTCCGTCGCGGAGGGCACCGTCATCCGCTGGCTGAAGAGCGTGGGCGATCAGGTCGCGGTCGACGAACCTCTCGTCGAGGTGTCGACGGACAAGGTGGATACCGAGGTCCCGTCCCCGGTGGCCGGCACCCTCCAGGAGATCTTGGCGCAGGAGGACGAGACGGTCGCGGTCGGGGCCGACCTCTGCGTGATCGGCGACGGCCCCGCCGGTGATTCCGCCGCACCGGCCGACTCTTCGGCAACCGCCGCCGCACCGCCGGCGCAAGAGCCCGCCCCCGAGCCCGAGGCCGCACCCGAGGCCGCACCGACGGAGTCGGACGGCGCCGCCGCCGCCCCGGCCGAGGAACGCGAACAGCTGGTCGCCGAGCAACAGGCCGAGGAACCCTCCCCCGCTGCGGCCCCCGCCGACGCGGCACCCGCCGACTCCGGGGGCGGCACCACGGTGACCATGCCCGCCCTGGGCGAATCGGTGGCCGAGGGCACGGTCGTGCGCTGGTTGAAGCAGGAGGGCGATCAGGTCGCCGTCGACGAACCGCTCGTCGAGGTTTCGACCGACAAGGTCGACACCGAAATCCCCTCCCCGGCAGCCGGCACCCTGACCAAGATCCTCGCCGCCGAAGACCAGACGGTCGCCGTGGGTGGAGACCTCGCCATCATCGGCGGCGCACCCTCGGCACCGGCCGCGCAGCCCGCCCCGGCCGCGCCGACCGAGCAGG
>JBDIAR010000069.1:0-16720 GCA_039812545.1 Dermatophilaceae bacterium
ACCTTCGCCGCTGAGACAAAGGCAATTCGCCTCGGAGGGCGTCATCTGCTCCACCCTGACGACGATGTAGGGACGCTTCGCCGCGTTGCCGGAAGACACCTCTTCATGAGGCCAGCCGAGTCCGAGGCAAGTGCGCCTCGATGGATGGGGAGTGCTCCCCATCGCCCGGATGGACCGACTTGGCGTTGAATCTCTCGTATGCCGACATTGACGAGAGTTTGATCAGCCATGGCCGTGTATGCCAGGGGTGGCGATCCCCAAGCCATGCGGGGTGCTGCGCGACGGTTGGCCGGGCATGGCTCGGCATTGGCGTCCGTCGGGCAGGAATGCGAGGCCGCCTGCGGACGGCTGAACCTCCAGTGGGCCGGAGCCGACCACGCGACGACCGACTCGCTGCTGCGCAGGATCAGGGTGACGATCGGCGACCTCGGGGCCGCCGTCCAACGACTGTCCGACACCCTCGACCGCAATGCCGCACAGCAGGAGGCGGCCAGCGACAGCGGCGGCGGCAGGGGAGACGGCAACGGCGGCGGCATCCCCGGTCCGCGCGGCGCCCCGGCGATCCGGAAGGCCCCAAACGACGACGGGACCCTCGATCCGTGGGTGGCCGCCCGGTGGCAGTCGATGACGACACCGGAACGGGTGGCGACCCTGCAGCAGATGGCGAACGGCATCGCGGCGACGACCGGCATACCACCTCGGCGAGTGGTCGTCGCGCCCCTCGCGAGTCCGGCCGGGTATCGCACCCTCGGCGAGGCCGGGATCGGCAGGGACTTCCTCACCCTCTCGCCGGACGCCGTCGCCGACCCTGTGCTGGCGATCAACGCCCTCGGCCACGAGATGCAGCACGCCGTCCAGTTTCAGCTGGTCACGGAGGAGATGCGCCCCGACCCGATCGTCTCGACGCTGCGGTCCTGGGGCGTCCTCCCAGACCATCCGACACAGGTCGGCGTGACCGCCGCCACGGTCAAGAGGTGGGAGGCGAACCTCTTCGACTACCAGGACGTGGAGACCCACGGCTACGCGGCATACCGGAATCAGCCGATCGAAGCGGACGCCTTCCGCGCGGGGAAGGCCTTCGTCAACCAGATGGACCCGGTGACGTTCAGCCTGTTCCGGTTGTCCGCCCTGGGCGCCCCGCCGACTCCGGTGGCCCCGGCGCACTGAACCCGAGGCATCGACCCCCGAAGCGGAGACAGGCGGAAGCGGAGACAGCCGAAGGCCCGCCGGCCGATCGGGGGGATCGGTGGGCGGGCCTTCGGTGGGGGGTGGGTTCGTGTTGTCCCGTGTGATTCGACGAACCGAGGTGGGGGGGAGCCATTCGGGCAGACCCGGCTCAGTAGACCCGAACGGTGTACGTGCCGCGGGCGCCGTAGTTGCCGCTGACCGCGTTGGTGGCCCCGGCGGCGATGGCGATCGTGTACTTGCCGGCCGGCAGGGTGAGGGCGACCTTGGCGTCGGTGCCGGTGGCGGTGGTGGCGCTGGTCATCGTGGTGGCGGGGTTGACCGCCCGGACGACCGCGCCGGCGCTGTTGCGGATGACCATCGTCAGGTCCAGGTTGCTGGCCGCGCCACCCGGGTAGGCCCAGAACGTGACGGTGCCGCCGGCGTGGGTGTAGCTCATGACGTCGACATCGGTGGAGGAGTTCATCAGGCCGCTGCGCGCGCCGCCCTTGACGATGGCCGGAGCGGTGGTGGTGATGGCGTTGGTGTAGTCGTCGGCGACCGGGGCGGCACCGTGCGAGGCCATGATCGCGTAGTCGTCCTGGATCCGGGTGGAACCCGCGAACCGGCCGTTGGAGAACTGGGTGACCGGCTTGTCGTACGAGTTGCCCATGATCGGGGCCCAGGCGCCGGAGCCCGCGTAGTAGGTGCTCGTGGTGGAGGTGTTGTGCTGCAGACCCAGGGTGTGGCCGGCCTCGTGCGAAGCAGCCTCGGCCATCCGCGGGGCGGAGTTCAGGTTGTTGCGGGTGAAGACCAGGGCGGTGTTGTATGCCGTGTTCGGGGTGAAGTCGAAGCCGCCGACGAAGGACTTGCCGCCGCAGCCGCAGGTGGTGGAGCCGAAGGCGGTGGTGGGGGAGATCAGAACGCGGGTGCCGTAGGTGGTGTCGGCGGCGGAGGTGCGCTCGAGGACACCGGCGGCGGGGGCGGCGGTGGTCACGTTGACGTTCAGGCCGCGGTAGTCCTGGGCGACCCGCCACCAGATCGTGTAGATGGCGGCGCGCTCGGTGGTGGAGAAGGTGCGCGGGTCGGCGTCGATGCTCCAGGCGGGGGCCGCGACGCTCGGGGTGGCGGCGGCGTTCCACGCGGTGCCCGACACGGTCTGGCCGTCCAGGTCGAGGTAGATCGTGCGGGCCGAACCCGGCTTCGAGGACAGGGCGAAGACGTTGGTGCCGGTGGGGGGCGTCATCAGGCCGACGGTGGAGAAGGCGGTGCCCGTGGTGGCGGCCAGCGCCTGCGCCGGGGCCAGGTCGTACTGAACCTCCAGGCCGGTGGCGACCTCGGCGACCGGAGCGGTCGTGGCGGCCGGCGCGGTCAGGCCGAGGACGGCGACGGTGGCGGTCAGCGCGGCGGCGACGCGGGTGGCGAGCTTACGAGCGTTCATGATGGTGGCCTTCGGTGTCTCACGGGATCGACTGGACCCGATGTCCCCTCGGTCTCGTCTCGGCCGGTGGGCCGGGCATCTGTCCTGCGGGGTTTTCTCGGTGACACCAATGTCGCGGGCCGACTCGGCACAAACGGTCAGGGAACTGTGCAGTCAACCCTCAGTGTTCATGGCCCCGAACGCCGTCGCTCCGACCGAAATGTCCGATTTGGAGTAGTTCTCTTTGGAACGTTTCATAATGTCCGCCGACGTCAGGCCGGTCGACCCCCCCGACCGGACCCTCGAATGTGAACGAATCATGAAGCCCGACCACGGCGCGAGGCCCGACGAAACCGGCATACCTGCAGGTCAGAGCCTCAACGGGGCCGTTTCATGAAGGTGGACGCAGGGTCTCGAAGGCCCGCGCCGGTGGAATCTCAATCTTCCTTAACAAAGTTGAGAAGCGCCGCCCGAAGCCAGTCGCTCACGGGCGGGTATGCCGGGCGATCCGGGCCGAGACGCCCCCCGTGACCGCGCGTAACGCCGCCGGCGCGAGCTCGATGTCGAATCCGCGCCGCCCCCCGGAGACGAAGACGGTCTCGTACCCGTCGGCGGAGGTGTCGAGCACGGTCGGCAGCGCACGCTTCTGGCCCACCGGCGAAATCCCGCCCACCACATAGCCCGTCACGCGTTCGGCGAGGGCGGGGTCGGCCAGCGCCGCCTTCTTGGCACCCACCGCCTCGGCGAGCGCGCGCAGGTCCACATGACACACGACCGGCACGATCGCGACCGCGAGTCCGCCTCGCGGGCCCCCGGTCAGCGACACGACGAGCGTCTTGAACACGCGCTCCGGCTCGACGCCCAGAGCTTGCGCCGCTTCCAGTCCGTATGCCGGTGCCGCCGGATCGTGTTCGTAACCGTGACAGGCGTATTCGATCCCGGCGGCCGTGAGCGCGACCGTGGCGGGAGTGCCTCCGGGAGGGTTGCGACGACGAACAGCGGCCACGCCCCAACCCTATGCGGGTGGGGCGTGGCCGTGGTGCGTCGGGCGTGCGAGCGGTCAGCCGATCGACGCCGCCGCGGCGGTCCGACTGGCGGCCGCCTGAGCATGCGCATCGGCCTCGATCGCCGCGACGTCGCTCTGCGAGCGCCACCACTCCTGCCCGGATTCCGGCAGGGTGTAGATCGGGTCGTAGTACACGTACTCGCGGGACAGGGCGGCCTCGTCGCCGGCCTCGATGGAGGTCCGGTAGTTCTTGCGCCAGTACGAGATTCCCTTTTCCCGATCGTACGAGTCGACCTGGTGCACCCAGCGCTTGCCGACGAACGGCACGTCGCAGACGATCCGCGGCGTCGCGAAGCCGGGCAGGTAGCCCATGATCGCGTGCTGCAGCGCCTGCGCCTCGCCGAGGGAGACCCGCCAGTGTTCGCTGTTCGGGATCATGTCGCACATATAGAAGTAGTACGGCGTGATCGAGGCCTCGTCCTGCAGCCGGAAGCACAGGTCGAGCAGCTGCTCCGGGGAGTCGTTGATCCCGCGCAACAGCACGCCCTGGTTGCGGACGTCGCGGACGCCGGCGGCGAGCAGGGCACGAGATGCCTTGGCCACCAACGGAGTCAGCGATTCGGCGTTGTTGACGTGGGTGTGCACGGCGAGCGCGACCCCGCGTTGACGGGCCTTCAGGGCGACCCGTGCCACACCGTCGAGCACCTCGGTGCTCAGCCAGTGCTGCGGCAGCCCCATCAGGGCCTTGGTGGCCAGCCGGATGTCGCGAATGGTGTCGATGGCCAGCAGCCGGTCGAGGAAGGCCTCCAGCTGGCGCCACGGCATATTGGCCACGTCACCGCCGGAGACCACGACGTCACGGACCGTCGGGGTGCGTTCCAGGTATGCCAACATCTGGTCGTACCGATCGGCCTGCTTGGTCGCGAACTTCAGCTTGGTCACCGTCGGCGTCGAGTTGCCGACGAGGTCCATCCGCGTGCAGTGTCCGCAGTACTGCGGACACGTCGGCAGAAGCTCGGCCAACACCTTGGTGGGATAACGGTGGGTCAGCCCCTCGGCCGCCCACATGTCGTGTTCGTGGAGGGAGTCGCGGCTGGCCATCGGGTGCGAGGCCCAGACGGTACGCCGGTCGCTGAACACCGGCAGCATGTACCGCCGCACCGGATCGGCGTAGAAGGCGGCCGTGAATTCCGCTCCACGAGTGGGCATCCCGTCGAGTGCCGGGACCATCGTGTTGAGCATCTGCGGCGGCAACAGGATCGACATCGTCGCCCGCTCCTGCTGGTCGCGCTCGAGGTCCGCATAGAAGTCGTCGGTCAGGAGATCTCCGACGACATCGACGAGTTGCTGAACATTCTTGACGCAGTGGCTTCGTTGCCACTGCACGTCTTCCCACTGCTTGGAGGTGACGTCCCGCCATCCGGGGAAGCGGGTCCAGTCGGGCTCGGTCAGTGGGTGTCTGCCGTAGACGTAAGGCTGCGCTGCTGTGGCGTCCATGACATCAAGTATAGTGAACAACCTGTTGCCAAAGGCAAGAGTTTCCGCAAGACTTCTTTCCATCGGCCCAGATTTCAGGAAGATCTGCGCCGCGACCGGTGTTCGAAGCGGCAACGTCGCCCAACTGGACACCCCGATGAAAGTGGAGGCGTCAAGCACATGGCGGTCAACCAGAACACTGGCAGCCAGTTGGTGGGCAACAAGTACGGAACCCATCGAGTCATCGAGCCCAAGGGCGTACTGCCACAACCGGCATACAAGCTCGACAACAACATGGACACCCTGTGGGACAACGAGATCCTCATCGACGTCCAGTCCCTCAACGTGGACTCCGCCAGCTTCACCCAGATCGAAGAGGCCTGCGACCACGACGCCGAGCGGATCGGCCAGATGATCCTGGGCATCGTCGCCGAGCGCGGCAAGCAGCAGAACCCGGTGACGGGTTCGGGGGGCATGCTCATCGGGACCGTCGAGCGAATCGGTCCGGCCCTGGAGGGCAGGACCGACCTGAAGGTCGGCGACAAGATCGCCTCATTGGTCTCGCTCTCGCTGACCCCCCTGCGGATCGACGAGATCGTCCAGATCCACATGGACATCGACCGGGTGGACATCAAGGGCAAGGCGATCCTGTTCGAGTCCGGCATCTACGCCAAGCTGCCCACCGATATGACGGAGAACCTCGCGCTCGCCGCCCTCGACGTCGCCGGTGCACCGGCGCAGGCCCAAAAGCTCGTCCAGGACGGGGACAGCGTCCTCATCCTCGGCGCCCACGGCAAGTCCGGCATGTTGTGCGCCTGGGAGGCCATGAAGCACTGCAAGGACTCCGGCCGGGTCATCGGCGTCGTCCGTAAGCCCGAATACCGCGAGCAGCTCATCTCGATGGGCCTGGTCCACGACTGCATCCTCGCCTCGGCGACCGAACCGGTCGACGTGCTGGAGAAGGCGCTGGCGGCCAACGACGGCAAGGAGTACGACCTGTCGATCAACTGCGTCAACATCGAGAACACCGAGATGGCCTCGATCCTGCCCGTCCGCGACGGCGGCAAGGCCTACTTCTTCTCGATGGCGACCAGCTTCACCAAGGCTGCACTCGGTGCCGAGGGTGTCGGCAAGGATGTCGAGATGATCATCGGCAACGGCTACACCAAGGACCACGCCGACATCACGCTGGCGATCATGCGCGATTCGCAGGTCTTGCGCGAACAGTTCGAGAAGGTTTACGTCTGAGGCGGACCCGCAAGGACGCGGGCCCACGCCGAAGGAGGAGAAGATGGCACAGCCCATCGCGTTGCTCGACCTCGATCCGGCGACCATGCGCTCGGCCCGGCGGCTCGCCCGCCGGGCCGGCGCGCCGGTCGTCAAGATCGCTCGGAGCCACACCACAGTCGCCGTCGAACGCGCCACGCTGCGCCTGGCGGGCCTCGGCGGGGCGGACCATGAGGGCGTCCCGTGGGTCAACCACCTCGTCGACGCCGTCCGCGCCGGGGTCGGACTCGAACACGGCGTCACGACACCGGCATACGATGCCATCGCCCGCGGCGACCACCCGGATCTGCTGTCCCTGGCCCAGGCCTCGGCCCTCGGCCGGGCCGAGTTCCGGATCCCCGAGGGCAAGGCGGCGACCACCGCGCGCCGGCAGGCGCACCGGGCCGTCACCGCCGGGCTGCGCCAGATCGACAAGCAGCGCACCACCCGCGAACGGCTGATCGCGCGGATCGGCGACGCGCCCCGCAAGCCGTGGATCTACCTGATCGTCGCCACCGGCGACATCTACGAGGACATCCCACAGGCCCAGGCCGCGGCCCGCGGCGGCGCCGACGTCATCGCCGTCATCCGCTCGACCGGACAGTCCCTGCTCGACTACGTGCCCGACGGCGCGACTCGGGAGGGCTTCGCCGGGACGTATGCCACCCAGGAGAACTTCCGGCTGATGCGCGCCGCCCTCGACGACGTCAGTCGCGAACTCGGCCGGTACGTGCGCCTGACGAACTATGCGTCGGGCCTGTGTATGCCGGAGATCGCCGTTCTCGCCGGCCTGGAACGCCTCGACATGATGCTCAACGACTCGATGTACGGCATCTTGTTCCGCGACATCAACCCGATCCGCACCTTCGTGGACCAGCGGTTCGCCCGTCAGGTGCACGCCCGCGCCGGCATCATCATCAACACCGGCGAGGACAACTACCTCACGACGGCCGACGCCATCGAGGCGGCCCACACCGTCACCGTGAGCCAACTCCTCAACGAGTACTTCGGCAAGGAGGCCGGGCTGGAGGACTGGCAACTCGGTCTCGGGCACGCGTTCGAGATCAACCCCGAGATCCCCGACAGCTTCCGGCTGGAGTTGGCGCACGCCCTCCTTGCGCGCACGCTGTTCCCGGATGCGCCGCTGAAGTGGATGCCGCCGACCAAGCACATGACGGGGGACGTGTTCCGCGGGTACCTGCTGGACGGGTTCTTCAACCTGGCCGGGGCCCTGACGAACCAGGGCATCCTGCTCGTCGGGATGATGACCGAGGCCGTGGTCACCCCGTTCCTGTCCGACCGCGACCTGGCGCTGCGCAACGTCCGCTACGTGATGGACGCCGCGGGCGGGCTTGTCGAGGACTTCCATCCGCCGCGCGACGGCGTGATCCAGACCCGGGCCCGCCTGGTCCTCGACGAGGCGGTCGACCTGTTGACCCGGATCGTGGACGAGAAGGCCCCCGGACCGGACGCCTACTCCGCCCCCCTGCTACGGGCCATCGCGGACGGGACCTTCGGGCTCACCCGCCGGCCACCGGATGCCGGCAAGGGACTCGACGGAGTCTTCCGGCGGGCACCGGCATACGACAATCCGGCCGTCACGATCCTGGACGGAGGCGAACCGCAATGACCTCGACACCGACAACCCCGGCGCCCACCGGTCGCGTGGTCCGGCCCTACGGGGACACCACCGGCGACGGCATGGTGCAAATGTCCTTCACCCTGCCGGTCCCGCACGACAAGCGGGCTGAGGGCGCGGCGCTCCAACTGGCCGCCAAGATGGGGCTCGACCCGGCGATGCTCGTCCACGCCGCCCCGATCGGCCCGGACTTCACCTTCGTCGTCGTCTACGGCAGCGTGCGGCACGTCGTCGACCTCGACTCGGTGCCGGTCATCGAACGGGAGTACCCGCTGCTGCCACCCAAGGACGTCAACGCGGCCATCAAGAAGACGCTGCGCCGGCCCTATGTGGTCGTCGGCGCGTGCATCGGCACGGACGCGCACACCGTTGGCATCGACGCGATCCTCAACATCAAGGGCTTCGCGGGCGAGAAGGGGCTGGAGTACTACGGCCAGTTCAAGGTCGTCAACCTCGGCGCCCAGGTCGACGTCCCCACGCTCGTGGCCCGCAGCATCGGCGAACATGCCGACGCCGTGCTCGTCTCGCAGGTCGTCACCCAGAAGGACGCGCACATCCGCAACGTCAAGCAGATGACGGCGGCGTTCCGCGAGGCCTACCCGGCCGGCACGGTTCCACAGCTCGTCGCGGGCGGTCCGCGGTTCGACGAGTCGGCGGCCGCCGACCTCGGGGTGGACAAGATCTTCGGCCGCGGGACCACCCCGGGCGAAGTCGCCAGCTACCTCGTGCACGCCATGTCCCAGCGACCGGCCGGCACCGCCGGCAAGACCAGTTCCAGGAGGACCCGATGACAGCGCAGCCGGATTCCCCGACGGGCCCGCGGACGGCCGGCGACCCGGCCACCGATCCGCGGGTCGGAACGACCGTCCTGCACCGTCGGTACGTCCCCTACTCCCACGCCCACTACGCCGGCAACCTGGTCGACGGGGCGTACTCGCTCGCGGCCTTCGGCGATGTGGCGACCGAACTGTGCATCCGCACCGACGGCGACGAGGGCCTCTTCGCCTCGTACTCCGACGTCCAGTTCCGCGCTCCCGTGCGGGCCGGGGACATCATCGAGATCGAGGCCGTGCTCGTGCGGGCCGGGCGGCGCAGCCGGGAGATGGACTTCGCCGTCCGGGTCACCGCGCGGGCCGTACCGGACGGTGACGTCTCGGCGTCCCGCGAACTCGACCCGCCGCTGGTGGCCACCACCGCCCGCGGCGTCGTCGTCGTCCCCTGAGCGCAGTGGGCGAGTGACGTCCATCACGTGAGATTGTCCGGGCGGTCCGCCGAACCTCATCGGCGGTCCGCCCGGTCGTCTTTTCCTGCCGTCCGGCTGGATCAAATTCCACCGCTCGGTCGGGCCGTCCGGCGTGTTGCCACGACACGCCGTATGCCGGTGCGAAGGTCTGACCTCCGGGCGTCGGTGCCGCGGAGTCGTCCGCTGCTCGCACGGGCGGGACGGTCGAGCGACGTGTTGACAGGCTGTCCGTTTCGCGTATTTTCTTGGATGTTGTCCAACTCGGACATCGGTTGTCGTCTCGTGATCCTTGTAGGGGTTCGGGCCCGGAAGCCGACGACGACGCGCGCGCGCCGCCGTCGGGAAACCAGCTTCGTCGGGGCGTCTGTGCGGGAGTGGCGTCACGACAACCGAGTGGGGCGGGCGAACTCGCGGCACCCAGTAGAAAACGGTACGGACCCCGGCAGCCGGCCTGGTCCGAAGCCGGCCCCAACGGTGCCGCGAGTTCGCATCCCACCGGCGTTCGCCGCTTATCGTTGCCTACCGTGACCACCGAACCGTCCGCGACGGACCGCCGGGCAGCCGGTGAGCCCCGACGACGGACCGGCCGGGTGCGGGGGGAACCGGTCGCACGGCTGGCGGCCGCCCTGGCGTCCGGCGTGGCGTTGAGCCTCTCCTTTCCCAATCACGACCTGTGGTACCTCGCCCCGGTGTCGGTGGCGATCCTGGCCCTGGCGACGTGCGGGGTCCGAGCCCGGTTCGGGGCTCTCCTGGGCTTCGTCGCGGGCATGGCCGGGTTCCTGCCGACGCTGTCCTGGGCGGCGGCATACCTCAGCGCCCTACCCTGGGTGGCCCTCTCCGCCGTCGAGTCGCTCTACGTCGCCGCCATGGCCGCAGTTGTGGCCGCCCTCCAGGCCGGGCGTGGCGGGCGACCCCACCGGGTGCGTCCGGGCGTGGTCGTCGCCGCGTGGATGGCCCAGGAGTTCGCCCGATCCCGAACCCCGTACGGCGGATTCCCGTGGGCCCGGCTGGCGTTCTCGCAGGCCGACGGACCCTTGGCCCGGTATGCCGTCCTCGCCGGAGCTCCGGGCGTGACCTTCGCGGTGGCCCTCCTCGGTGGCCTGCTGGCCGCCGTCGTGCACCGTATGCGGAGCCGTCCGACCACCGGATCGGCCCGCTCCGTCGGACTCGCCCGGGTCGGGGGCCGTCGGGTCCTCTACCCGGCGGTCGGTGCCGTCGTCCTGGTCGTGCTCGCGCCGGTCACCCCGGTCGCGACCTTGGCCGTGATCGGGCGGGCCGACATCGTCGCCGTCCAAGGCGATGTCCCCGAACCCGGACTGGACTTCAACGCCGAGCGGCGCGCGGTCTTGGACAACCACGTCCGAGGGACCGTCGCCGAAGCCGATCGGCGCACCCGAGAGGGCCTCCCGCCACCGGATCTCGTGGTGTGGCCGGAGAACTCCTCGGACATCGACCCCCGCCGCAACGCCGACGCCGCCGCAGCCATCGCCGGCGCGGTGCGGGCGATCCGGGCACCCGTCCTGGTCGGCACGCTGTCCGAACAGCCCCGCCTGGAAAACGTCAGTCAGCTGTACCTGCCCGGTGGCACGGCACCGGCCCAGACCTATGCCAAACGCCACCCCGCCCCGTTCGCGGAGTACATCCCGAACCGGGCCTTCTGGCGCATCTTCTCCACCGAGGTCGACCTCCTGCGCCACGACTTCTCCGCCGGCGACCGGGTCGGGATCTTCCAGGTCCCCACCCGCTCCGTCCCCACCTCGTCGACGGGCACCATGGCGGTGGGCGATCTGATCTGTTTCGAAGTGGCATACGACGATCTCACGGCGGATCTGGTGGCCGCCGGCGCGCAGGTCGTCGTCGTGCAGACCAACAACGCGACCTTCGGGTTCACCGCCGAGTCCGCCCAACAGCTGGCCATCTCCCGGATTCGCGCGATCGAGACCGGCCGCACAATCGTGCACGTCTCGACCGTCGGTTTGTCCGGCTTCGTCACCCCGGACGGCGCCGTCCACGAGCAAACCGAACTCTTCGAACCGGCGACGCGCACCCGCATCGTCGACCTCGTGACCGGGCAGACACCGGCTCAACGACTGGGGGAGTGGCCCGATCGACTGGCCCTGCTCGTCCTGACCGCCGCCGCGGCTCAGGCCCTGCGATCCCGCCGGCGGTCCCGGACGGGCATCCGCCGAATGGGATAATCGCTCTCGTCGCTGGTCGAACCGGGAGGTACGTGATGTCGCAGGACCAGTCCCAGCACGCGTTGGGACGCGTCGTCGTGCTCATCCCGACCTACAACGAACGACTGACCCTGCCGTCGGCCGTCGAGCGGCTGCGCCGATCCTGTCCGGACATCGACGTCCTGATCCTGGAGGACAACTCCCCGGACGGCACCGGCGAGGTGGCCGACGCGCTCGCCGAGCACGACCCCCGGGTCCGGGTCATCCACCGCCCCGGCAAGGAGGGCCTCGGCACGGCATACCTCGCCGGTTTTCGGATCGCCCTGGACGAGGGGTACGACGTCATCGTCGAGATGGACGCCGACGGGTCGCACCAACCCGAACAATTGCCGCGGCTGCTGGACGCCCTCCACGACGCCGACCTGGTCATCGGGTCGCGGTGGATCAAGGGCGGGTCGGTCGTCAACTGGCCGCTGCACCGCAAGGCGCTGTCGGTGGGTGGGAACCTGTACATCAAGGTGCTGCTCGGTATGCCGGTCAACGACGCCACCGCGGGCTTCCGGGCGTACCGGGCCTCGGCCCTGCGGGCCGTCGACCTGAACGCGGTGGAGTCGTACGGCTATTGCTTCCAAGCCGACCTGACCCGGCGCGTCGTCGCGGCCGGGCTCAGGGTCGTCGAGGTGCCCATCGAGTTCGTCGAGCGCGAACTCGGGGAATCCAAAATGAACGGCGACATCGCCCGCGAATCGCTGCGCAACATCACCCGATGGGGGATCGCGCACCGTCGCGGGCAGCTTCGGGCGACGGCGCGGCGCCTCACCCCGGCCGAGCGATGGCACCGGCCATGAGCACCGGGGCGGGCCCCGTTCGCCGGCGGCCGCGGCGGTGGCCGTGGGTCGTCTTCGTGCTGGTCCTGGTCGTGCCCGTGGTGGAGATCGCCACGATCATCTCGGTGGGCCGGGTCATCGGCGCCTGGCCGACGGTGGCGCTGCTGTTGGCCGAGTCCTTCCTCGGCGCGTGGCTGGTCAAACGCGAGGGTTTGCGGACCTGGACCGCGTTGCAGCAGGCGCTGTCCGCGGGACGGGCGCCCTCACGGGAGTTGGCCGATGCCTCGCTGGTCCTCGTCGGGGGCACGCTGTTGATGACGCCCGGTTTCCTCAGCGACGTGGTCGGGTTCGTGCTGCTCGCGCCGCCGACCCGGCCGCTGGCCCGTCGCCTGTTACAGGCCGTCATCGCCCGCCGACTGCTGCGGTCCGACCTGATCGCCGACATGACATCGCCCCCGCCGCGGTCCGGCGAGGGCGATGTCATCGAAGGAGAGGTGCTCTAGGCGGAGCGCTTGTCGTCCACCTTCTCGCCGCGTGAGGCGCGCAGGAAGGTCAACCGCTCCTGCAGCAGTTCCTCGAGCTCCGGGATGGACCGGCGCTCGATGAGCATGTCCCAGTGGGTGCGCGGCGGCCGGACCGCCTTCGCGATGGGCGCGGGCCCGTCCAGGAGCCGGGCGGGGGTGCCGCAGCGGCATTCCCATTCCGCGGGGACGTCGGCCTCGATGCTGAACGGGAGCTCGGTCCGGTGGCCCGACGGGCAGATGTAGACGACGAGCTGGCGTTCGCTGGGAACGACGTTCTCCTCGGACTCCATGCTCAGGGCGCCCAGTCGGCTGCCCCGCAGTGAACGATCGGCCATGTCGTGTGAATCCTCCCGAGTAGCGGAGCCGGGTCTCGACTCCTGCCTGTCTGACGTATTAACGACCACAAACGTTTCAGTTGTTCCAAGATTCGAGACAATTCCGTGATCTTGTTGCGAGCCGGGGCCACCCGAGGGCACCACAGGCCCTCACCGGGCCGCGGCCGGGCCGAGGTTTCCCGAGGCGTCGACACCGGCGGCCACCCGCACCCGGCCGAGCAGCAGCCCGCCCGCGACGAAGAAGACGAGCACCGCCAAGATGGGTGACCGGTAATTGCCGACGCCCGCGTGGACCACGCCGAAGAAGAACGGCCCGAACCAACTGGTGGAGCGGTCCATGCATTGATAGAGCCCGAAGTACGTCCCCTGACGCCCCACCGGGATCAAGGTCGAGTACAACGACCGGCTCAACGCCTGGGTGCCGCCGAGCAGCAGACCCACGCAGGACGACGCGGCGACGAAGGCGGACAGGTTGTCGGCCGGAACGACGAGCGCCAGCGGCAGGACGAAGCACCACGCGCCAAGGCTCCACAAGATCGTCCGCCACGCCCCGATCCGCGCCGCGGCCCAGGCGAAGACCAGCGAGCCGCAGGCGGCGACGATCTGAACCGCCAGGAACCCGATCGCCAATTGCACCGATGACATCCGCAGGTCGTGTTCGGCAAAGGTGGGGGAGACGCTGATGACCGTTTGGATCCCGTCGTTGTAGAACAGGTAGGCCGCCAGAAAGAGCATGGTCTGGGGGTGCCGCTTGAGGTCCTCGAAGGTGCGGCGCACCTGGTCCGCCGCCGCCGCCGACCAGCCCTGCCCGACCGTTACGGCGGGCGTGTTGCGCAGGTGCCGCAGCCGACGAACCGGGATGACCGAGAACCCGACCCACCACAGCCCGGCCAGGAACAGGCATACCCGACTGGCCGCCATGGTGGACAATCCGAAACGCGGCGCCAAGACGAGGATCGCCAGGACGGCAACCAGGATGACGGCGCCGCCGAGGTAACCGAACGCCCACCCCCGGCAGGACACCCGGTCCCGGTCCTCGACCGGTGCCACGTGCACGAGCAGCGAGTCGTAGGCGACCAGGGACGCCCCTCCGGCGACGCCGGCCACGACGAAGAGCGTCGACGCGAGCAGCCACCCGCGAGAGCCCACCGTCGCCAACGCGGCCGTGGCGAAGGCGGCGATCGCGGCGCAGGCGGCCAGGACCCGGACCGGGCGGCGACTGCGATCGACCAGCGCGCCGACGACCAGGACGAAACCGACCGAGAGCAGCGTCGCGACCGTCCCCACATACACCGCCAGGGCGCGGGGAAGGATGCTGATGCCGAGGACGGACACCGGGACGTCGCAATCGCCGGTGACACCCGGACACGCGTCCTGCCGGGCCAACTCGGTCACGAACGGGGTGAAGATGATGCCCGCGACCGTGACGTAGAACCCGGAGTTCGCCCAGTCGTACCAGTTCCACGCCCGCTGCGCCGCCGTCGAGGACCGACCCCGACGCCGCCGTCCGACGGGGGCCGACGACCTCACGATCGCCCCCGCCGCTGTCATGCCGCCAGCGTCCCACACGCCCCGTTCGAAATGACCGGCTTTGACGTGATTTTCGAGGATGCCGCCCGCCGGCTCCGCGTATGCCGTGCGCCGCGCGGCTCGCCCGGAGTGTCTCCGAAAGTGAAATCGAGGTGAACACTGGGCGATCAACCGATCGATGGACGCTGTTGTCCGGGCTTTGCGTCGCCAGCAGCCCGGGGCAGGCCTCACACTTGTGGCGTGGACATCTCACTGATCCTGCTGGTGTTGGTCGTCGTCACGGCGCTCGCCTTCGACTTCACCAACGGCTTCCACGACACGGGCAACGCGATGGCGACGTCCATCGCCACCGGCGCACTCAAGCCCAAGGTCGCCGTCGCGCTCTCGGGCGTCCTCAACCTCATCGGCGCCTTCCTCTCGGTCGAGGTGGCCCTCACCGTGACGAACGCGGTCATCAACATCCAGAACAAGGACGGATCACCGGTCTCCTCGCTGATGGCCGATCACGGTTTCGCGTTGTTGCTCATCGTCCTGGCCGGTCTGATCGGCGGGATCGTGTGGAATCTGCTGACCTGGCTGCTGGGCCTGCCGTCCAGTTCGTCACACGCCCTCTTCGGCGGCTTGATCGGTTCGACGATCGCCGCGATCGGGTTCTCCGGCGTGAAGTGGAACGGTGACGGCACCAAGCTGGACGGGGTGCTCGGCAAGGTCGTCGCACCCGCCCTGCTCTCGCCGATCATCGCCGCCGTCGTCGCGTCGGTCGGCACCTGGCTGATCTACCGGATCACCCGTGGCGTCGCCGAGCGCTGGAAGGAGCGCGGCTTCCGGTGGGGCCAGATCGGGTCGGCCTCTCTCGTCTCGCTCGCGCACGGCACCAACGACGCGCAAAAGACGATGGGCGTCATCACCTTGGGCTTGATCGCCTACGGCAGCCAGACGGACACGCACTCCGTCCCGTTCTGGGTCAAACTGAGTTGCGCCGTTGCCATCGCGCTGGGCACGTACCTGGGCGGCTGGCGGATCATCCGCACCCTGGGCAAGGGCTTGGTCGAGATCAGTTCCCCGCAGGGCATGGCCGCCGAGTCCTCCTCGGCCGCCGTCATCCTGGCATCGAGCCACTTCGGTTTCGCGCTGTCCACGACCCACGTCGCCACCGGGTCGATCCTCGGGACCGGCATCGGCCGCAAGGGCGCCGAAGTCCGCTGGGGAGTCGCGGGGCGCATGCTCGTCGCGTGGACGATCACCCTCCCGGCGGCCGGTCTGGTCGGAGCGATGATGTGGTGGGTCGCGCACCTGCTCGGCGGCATCCTCGGCGTCGCGGTCATCTTCACCGTGCTGTGCGCCCTGTCCTGGTACATGTGGCGGCACTCGCGCAAGGCGCCGGTCGACCACACCAACGTCAACGACGAGTGGACCAGCGGGGTCCCGGCCGATGCGGCCGCGGCACCGGCCACGGTCTCGGTCTCAGTCAAGTGAGGGGCGCGCGATGAATCTCGGACTCATTCTTCAGGGTGCGGGCAAAGTCCTGCTGGCCGGCATCATCCTCGGGGCCGGGCTGCCCGCCCTGTTCGCCGTCGGCATCAAGTCCATGGCATACGGTCTGGGGGGCGCGGCCGAGGTGGACACCACCGCCAAACCCCACCCGATCGGCCGCGTCATCGGGATCTTGTGCTTCGCGATCGTGCTGGCCGTCATTGCGACGGGGATTGCCGTGATTGTCGCCGCGGGGTTCGGCAAGGCCGTGTCCTTCGAGCACATTTACCCCACCTTCGTGAACAAGGGCTGATCGCTGGATGACCGAACACGGCACGCGCAATCCGCTGCGGAAGATCGTGCGCTGGTTGCGCGCCGGTTACCCCGACGGGGTGCCGCAGAAGGACTACATCGCCCTGTTCGGCATCCTGCACCGCGATCTGACCGAGGACGAGATCGAAGAGATCGCCCTTGAGGCATTGCGTGACCGTCTTGGGGGAGAAGCTCCCGACGACGAGGACCGCATCCGGCAGTTGATCCGCAGCCGCGTCCACGAAGAGCCCTCTCCCGAGGACGTGGCGCGGGTCGCCAGCCGGCTCGCGGCGGGGGGCTGGCCGATCATGCCCGCCGAGGAAGCCGT
>JBDIAR010000070.1:0-16715 GCA_039812545.1 Dermatophilaceae bacterium
GCCGCCTGGTACCTCGTCTTCGCCGCGCCGCTCATGGTCTCGGTCCCGGAGATGCCGAGCCCGGCACAGCCCCGCCGCGTCGGCCTGATCGCCTCCTACCGGCTGCTCATCGCCGACCTGCGCACGCTCTGGCGTACCGATCGCAACGCCGTGTACTTCCTGCTCTCTAGTGCACTGTCCGCGATGGTCTCGCCGCAATCTTCACAATCGGCGCGGTCATCGCCGTCAGTGTGTACGGGCTGACCAAGGCAGACGTGCTGATCTTCGGCGTGGCCGCCAACGTGGTCGCCGCCATCGGGGCGGTCGCCGCCGGGGTGTTCGACGATCGCCTCGGCCCCAAGCGGGTCATCCTGGTCTCGCTCGTCGGCCTGATCGCCAGCGGGATCGTTTTGGTGTTCCTGTCCGGGCAGCGCGCGTTCTGGATCTTCGGGCTGGCGCTGTGCCAGTTCGTCGGCCCGGCCCAGTCGGCCTCGCGCAGCTTCCTGATCCGGGTGGCGCCGGTCGGTCACGAGGGTCAGATGTTCGGGCTCTACACCACCACCGGACGGGTCGTGTCCTTCCTCGCGCCGATGCTCTTCTCCCTCTTCGCCAAGCTGTGGGGAAGCGAGGTTCGGCATCATCGGCATCGTGCTCACCCTCGCGCTCGGGCTGGCCGCCCTACTGCCCGTTCGCAGTCCGCTGGACCGGGCCGTCGTGCCGCTGCCGTTGCGCTCGGCCGGTCAATGATCCGGCGCTCGGTCACTCGCCGGGACGCCCCGGCGTCCAACCGCCAGGGGCCAGTCGGATCTGTGTGTCACCCACGATCCGCTGTGGCGTGAGCAGCGGTATGCCGTCCGCTGCGGTCGCGCGCGCGCCGTCGCGGGTGCGCAGGATTACCCCGTCCAACCCGGTCCCCCACGGCAGGGCGAACTCGATCTCGTCGGCCTCGGCGGGGATCGGCAGCCAGGAGTATTCGAGCGCGCCGGACTCTCCGCTGGAGCGGTCGATGACGACGCGCACCCGGCATACCGGCTCGGCGTCGACGATCTCGTCCGGCGCCAGACCCGGGCGCACGACGCTGTCCACCCCGCCGTGCGCGGCCGTTCGGTCGACGTGCGCCTCGAAGGCGTCGTCCCCGCGTCGCTGAACCGCCGGCCGATGCTCGACCCGCGAACGCTCCGGCCACGCGGCTCCGAATAGGAAGGCCAGAACCCCCGGGAGCCTTGCCGCCCAAGCGAGTTCATTGTGGCGACCGCCGTGGTCAACCCGCCAGCGCACGTTGTCGTCGGGGCGGTAGCCGAGCCGGTCGATGAGGTCGTCGCGCAGCCGTTGGGCTTGGGCGACGGTCAGTTTGGCCTCGCTGTCCCCCATGTCGAGCCAAACCCGTTGCGGGCCGGCGACATCGAAGGATTCGCGTACCGGCGCCTCGGCACCCGTCGCGAGGCCGAGGGCCTCCAGATAGGGCGAGAGGATCCCGCAGCCACCCCAGACGTCCGGCCGCCGGAACGCCAGGTGATAGGAGACCAAGCCACCCATCGACGAACCGATCACGACATTGTCAGCGGGGGCGGCCGATCCCCCGAGGGTTTCGATCACCCAGGGGCGGACCTCCTCGACCAGGAAGCTCTCGTATGCCGGCCCGAGGATGCGTTGCTCCGCAACGGGATTCAGCGGGAAGGCCGGGGTATGCGAGAACTCCGCGGTGCGATCGGCGCCGCCGTTCTGGGGGGCCACCGCGATGACCGGCGGGATGACGCCCCGGTCGATCAGCTCGTCCAAGGTGGCGTCCGCGCGCCAGGTATGCGGGACGAGCAGGGCACCGTCCACCGGTTCGGGCCGCTCGCCGAAGACATTCTGTCGGTCGTGGAACCAGACCACCGGGTAACGGCGTCTCGCGTCGTACCCAGCGGGGAGATGGACGTGGACCCGCCGGACCCCCGCCGCCAGGTGGACGGTCGGCAGTCGACGGTGTACGTCCGCGACCGGTCGTTCACCGGTCGTTCACCGGCCGGCGAGGTAGTGCTCCATGGCCCGGGCTCGCTCGTTGCGGCGGAAGGCCGCCCACATCGCCCACAGCGCGCACGCCGGGAACGGGAACAGCGTGGCGTGCCCGAGCGTCACGACGGCCAGCAGGATCGTGACGAAACCGGTCACGAGCGCGCCGAAGAACGTCGAGTACAGCATCCCGATCGGGCCGAGGAGGAGTCCGAGCAGGCCGGCGAGCAGGACGGACTTGCGACCGAGATACACCTGCTGGGTCGGCCCGAAGAGACGCTGGATGGACGGACCGGCATACGGGTGGGCACCGGCCGACCGATCCGCGGACGAGGCGTACGCGGTGTACGACGGTCCGGTCGACGACGAGATGATCTCGCCCTCGATGACCGGCAGGTCGGTCGACTGGGGGCGGGTCGGGGTACTCATGGCTGCTTTCCTGATCGTTGGCGCGACTGGCTGGTCACCACTGAAAACGTCGCCGGGCGCCGCGATGTTCCGGGGCGCTCAGGACGGGTCGCCGGCCCAACGGATCGCCCAGGCATACATGGCGATGGCGGCGGCGGCCCCGGCATTCATCGATCGGGTCGAGCCGTACTGGGTGATGTGCAAGATGGCGGAGCACAGTGCCTGGACCTGCTCGCTCAGCCCGGGGCCCTCGGCGCCGAAGACCAGCAGCGCCGCCCTGGGCAGCGGATAGGACTCCAGCGCAACCGAACCGGGCAGATTGTCGATGCCGAAGACCGGAAGGTCCCGCTCCGCCGCCCACTGCCCGAGATGTTGGGCGTCCGGGTGGTGGACCTCGTGTTGGTACCGGTCGGTCACCATCGCACCACGGCGGTTCCAGCGGCGGCGACCGACGATGTGGAACGCGGCGACGTTGAAGGCATTGGCCGTTCGCACGATCGAGCCGATGTTGAAATCGTGTTCCCAGTTCTCGATCGCGATGTGCAGCCCGTGTCGGGACCGGTCCAGGTCCGCCACGATCGCCTCGTGCCGCCAGTAGCGGTACCGGTCGACGACATTGCGCCGATCGCCGAGCCGCAACAACTCCGGGTCCAGCCACGGGTCGTCCGGGAGGTTCTCCGGCCCGCCCGGCCACGCCCCGACACCGACTTCGTTCACACCCAGACCTCGCGCACCCGCGCGGCGGCCGTCCGGCCCTGATCGCGGCCGAGGGCGAGCAACCGCGGGATGCGCGACACGTCGAGGATCTTGTAGCCCAGGGCTCGCGCGCTGTCGTGGTCCGGGGAGACCAGCACCGTGCGGACGTCGGTGCCGAGGACGTCGATCTCGTCCTGGACGCTGTGCCGGTGGATCCGGCGCGGCAGGAAGGGTGCGATCACGACGACGATGTCGCATCCCTGCGCGAGGTCGGCGTTGACCGAGGAGTAGACCGCCCCGTCGAGGTACAGCCGACCCTCGATCTCCACCGGCGGGAACGCCGTCGGGAACGCCGACGAGGCGGCGATCGCGGTGGTCAGCGGCACCCGGCTGGACCGGGTGAAGATCCGGCGCTCACCGGTCTTGGCGGCCACGGCGACCACCCGGAAGTCCCCGGGCGGCCACTCATCGTGGCCCACGGCGCGCGCGATCCGGGCCTGTTGGGCGCCCCCGTCGTGGTCCCGCGAGCTCAGCAACCCGATGACCCGACGGGCCCGATCCGCGGACCGGATCGCCACGCGGGGCGCCACCAGGCGCGCGATATTGCGCAGGCCGAAGTCGCCGTAGTCCTCGTGGCGGAAGGTGAGTTGTTCGGCATACAGGTCCGCCGGGCTCATGCCCCGCCGAAGTCGCTCGCCGATGATCGCCCCGGCGCTCGTGCCGACGAGGACATCCGGCGCGGACACGTCGACACCGGCGTCGGCCAGACCGGCCAGCACACCGACCTCCCACGCCATGCCGGTCATCCCACCGCCGCCGAGCACCAGCCCGCGCCGGGTCGGCTTGGTCGCCTCGGTGCCCTCGGCCGGCGAGTCGGAGGATGGGGGGCCATCGGTTCCGCCGGCATACATCACGATTCATTATCTCCCCCGCTGATCTACCCTGGGGTCTCGTGACGACTTCCGCGACTGTACTGACGCTGGGATCCGCGATGCCGGCCCTCGGACCGAGCTGGATGGACCCGGCATGGCTGCTGGACCAGTACGGCGGGGCGTTCTTCTGGATCTCGTGCGCGATCGTGTTCATCGAATGCGGGCTGCTGTTCCCGATCCTGCCCGGCGACTCCCTGCTGTTCTCCATCGGCATGTTCATCCACGCGGCCAACGCCGGTGAACACGGCGTCGACATGAATATCGGCGTCGCGTGCGTGGTGTTGTCCGTGTTCGCCTTCCTCGGCAACGTCAGCGGCTACGAGATCGGGCGGGCCATCGGGCCGCGGATCTACGAGCGCAACGGCCGGTTCACGAGGCGGGAGTATTTCGACAAGACCGAGGAGTTCTTCGCCCGGCACGGCGCGAAGGCCCTCGTGATCGGCCGGTTCGTCCCGATCGTGCGGACCTTCATCACCGTCGTGGCGGGCGTGGGCAAGATGAACCGTCGGCACTTCTTCACCTGGTCCGCCGTCGGAGCGGTCGCCTGGGCGACCGGGGTCACCTTGCTCGGGTATCTGCTCGGCGGAATCTCGTTCCTGCAGAAGAACATCGAGTTCATGCTCGTCGCCATCATCGTCGTCTCCGTCCTGCCGATGGTCTGGCACTGGTGGAAGCGCCGGCGGGAAGCGGTGGAGCTTGTCGAGGACATCACGCACGCGGTGGTCGAGGACGAGGCGGGGCCCGCTCCGCGGTGACGCGCCGCCGTGCGGCCCTGCTGGACGACCTGACGGCCCGCATCTCCGCCCCGGGTCCGGGGCGGATCGCCCTCGTGGCCGTCGACGGCGTGGACGGTTCGGGCAAGACGATGTTCGCCGATGCCTGGGCGGTGCGGATCCGGAGATCCGGTATGCCGTGTGCTCGGATCCGCCGGGACCGTTACCTCGCGCCGCGCGCGGTCCGGCATGCGCGTGGGCGCCACGACCCCGAGGGGTTCTGGCTGGACTCTTACGACGACGCGGCCTTTCGTCGGGAGGTGCTCGAAGCCCTGCGACCGGGCGACGGCTCGCCGCCGCGGTACCGGCCCGGGGTCTACGACGGGATCACCGAGGCGCCCCGGATGGCGGCCCGACGGACCGCACCGATGGGGCCCCGGGGCGGCATCGTGGTCGTCGATGGGCTCTTCCTGCACCGCGACGACCTGCATACGGCCTGGGATTTCTCGGTCTGGTTGGCGGTGCCGTTCGAGGTCAGCTTCGCCCGGATGGCGACCAGGGACGGTTGCCCGGCCGACCCGGACGACCCCGCCAATGCGAGGTACGTCGGCGGACAGCGGCGCTACTTCGCGGCGGCCCGCCCGTGGGCACGGGCCACGGTGGTGGTGGACAACACCGACCCGGGGACGCCCGCGTTGTCCGGTGACGGGGTCAGGCCCGGGGATCGTCCGGCAGGTCCAGGCTGGAGCGCTCGGGGAACTGAATCGGCTGACCGCCGGAGCTGAGCGGCTCGTCGCGGCCGATCGGCTGCTGGACCGCCGGAGCCGACGGCGTGGTCGGGGTGACGGTGGGTGCGGGCGACTCGGGAATCGAGGACACCGCCGGCGGGGCGGCAGGCGCCGCGGGCGTCGCCGGCGCCGCCGGGGGTCGGTTGCCGAAATCGACCTGCACGGGTTCGCGCTGACCGTCGGCGATCTCGAAGTACTCGGCCTGCTTGATGCCGAACCGGGTGGCCAGCAGGCTCGTCGGAACCGACTCGACCTTGGTGTTGAGTTCGCGGACATTGGCGTTGTAGTAGCGCCGTGCCGAAGCGATCCGGTCCTCCGTGGAGGTGAGTTCGGCCTGCAGTTGCTGGAAGTTGGCGTTGGCCTTCAGGTCCGGGTATGCCTCGGAGACGGCGATGAGGCGACCGAGGGCGGCGCTCAGGGCACCTTCCGCAGCGGCGGCCTGGGCGGGTGACTGCGCGCCCGACATGGCCGCCCCCCGGGCTCGGATCACCGCGTCGAGCGTGTCCCGCTCGTGCGTGGCATACCCCTTGACGGTCTCGACGAGGTTGGGGATCAGGTCGTGGCGACGCTTGAGCTCGACGTCGATCTGGCGCCAGGATTCCTGCACGAGGTTGCGCTGGCGGATCAGGCCGTTGTACATCGCGACGCCCCAGGCGCCGATGACGACGACAAGGCCGACGATGATAAGGGTGGGGATCATTCCAACTCCCGGAGGGGCTCGCGGGTCACGGACAGTCGCTCGATAGTAACCAGAAAGGGTGGCCGTCACCCCCGAGAGTGTCCTCAAGGCCGCTCGCGAACCTCGTGACGACCGGCTCCGGCGGGGTCCGCGGCGGGTCGGCGGCGGGTCCGGCGGGCTAGGCCAGGCCGAGTTCGGACAGGTCGTACACGTAGCGATACGCCAGGCCGTGGTCGGCGAAAACCCGATCGGCACCGGTATCCCGGTCCGCGATGGTCGCGACGGCCACGACCTCGCCCCCGGCCTCCCGGACCGCCGCGACCGCCTCCAACGGGGAGTTGCCCGTGGTCGTGGTGTCCTCGACGACCAGCACGCGACGGCCCGCGATCGAGGGCCCCTCGATGCGCTGCTGCAGCCCGTGCGCCTTGCCCGCCTTGCGCACCACGAAGGCATCCAGAACCCGCCCCTGCGCCGCCGCCGCATGGAGCATGGCCGTCGCCACCGGGTCGGCACCCATCGTCAGTCCGCCCACCGCGTCGAACTCGAGGTCCCGGGTGCGGGCCAGCATCACGCGCCCCACCAGCGGGGCCGCCTCGCCGTCCAGCGTGACGCGCCGCAGGTCCACATAGAAGGAGGCGCGGCTCCCGGACGATAGAATGACCTCGCCGTGGACCACGGCCTTCTCCTTGATCAGGTCGAGGAGGCGGGCGCGCGCCGCGGTCTCGGGGTCGAGCGGTTCGGGGGAGGTCACCCGGCCACCCTATCCAGGCGCACGACACCGCGTCGTACCGGCGCGAACCCGACGCTGTGACCGACCTCACAGCGACAACCGCAGAGTGACCGACCTCACATGGCGAGGCGGGAATGGTGCGCTTGACCACTGACGTTGACCGGCGTAGACGGCGCGTCGGGCCGGGCATCCGACGGACCGATTGCGCGCGACGAGAGGCTTCCTTTTGACGGCAACCGGCTTGGCCACGCAGGGTTCACTGCGGGCCCGCTACGAGTCCTGGCGCGACGAACTCGCCATCGCATGGGCCTCGCCCGCCGTGCGGCGCGGCGTCGTCGGCGCGACTCTTCTGCTGGCCGGGGCGCTCAGCCCGGCATACCTGCCCGGATTCAGCCCGCTGCGCTCGCTGACCAGCCCGTTCCTCGGCAACTGGGCGTTCCAGACGGCGGTCGCCTCCCTGATGCTTGTTGGGGTCGTCGTCCTGTTCGACGCCTGGCTGCGGCTGCGCCCACGGGCCGGGGTCGAGACCCTGGTCACCGCCCGCGCCACCTTGACCTGGTGGTGCCTGCCGCTGCTCGTGGCCCCGCCGCTGTTCTCCAGCGACTCCTTCTCGTATGCCGCCCAGGGCCGGCTGGTCAGCGAGGGCATCGACCCCTACCAGTACGGCCCGCTGCTCGGACCGTCGAACTTCCGTGAGCTGGTCGACCCGCTGTGGCTCTACACCCCGGCGCCGTACGGCCCGTGGGCCCTGCAGATCAACCGCATCATCGTCGACTTCACCGGCGGCAACGCCTGGTGGTCCGCCGTCCTCATGCGCCTCCCGGCGCTGGTCGGGGTCGGCCTGCTGTTCTGGGCGCTGCGCCGGCTCGCGGCCACCTTCGGCGTCGACCCGGCCAAGGCCGTCTGGTGGGGTGTGCTCAACCCGGTCGTGGTCATGCACTTCATCGGCGGCTCGCACAACGACTCCCTGATGGTCGGCTTGGGCGCCGTGGCGCTGGTGCTGGCCGCCGAGGGGTTCGTCGGCGGTTCGGCCGCGATGCTCGCCGTCGCCGCCCTGGTCAAGCAACCGATCGGCTTCCTGCTGCCGGCCACGATCGCCTTGGCGCTGGCCCACCGACACGGCACGCCCCGACCCCGGTTCCAGGACGTGGTGCGCGGCTCGCTGGCCTCCGGCGCCGCGTTCGCCGGGACCTTCGTCGCCGGCACGCTGATGAGCGGGCTCGGATTCGGCTGGATCGGCGCCGCCGGCGTTCCCGGCTCGGTCGGCAGCCTGTCGCCGTCCACGAACCTCGGCAAACTGCTCGAGTGGACCCTCGGCGCGCTGCACGCGCCGGCCTCCGCAATCGCCCTGGCCATGCCGTCGGCCCGGGTGCTCGTCGTGGTCGTGGGCCTGGGCCTGACCGCATACTTCGCCTTGCGCTGCCTGCACGACGCGAGCCGAGCACCGGCATACATCTGCTGGGGGATGCTCGCCGTCGCCGCCTGCTTGCCCGCGCTGCAGGCCTGGTACCTCCTGTGGGGCGGGGTCTTCATCGGTCTGGTCGCCCTCAGCGCCCACCAGGAGCGGATCGTCCTGATCCTGATGGTCGCGGTCCTCGGGTACTCCACGATCGACGCGGTGTTCCGCACCGGGCTGGTGTCCTTCGTGATCCTCGGGGTCGCCGGCGTCGCGCTGACCCTGCTCACCCGCCGTCGGCTCGCCGACCCGGTCGAGGAGTTCGACCGGACCGTGGGCGAGGCCGTCCGAACCGAGTTCGGCCGGCTCCACCGCTGACGTCGCGGCCCCACCTGCCGCGAACCGGCCCCCTCCCCCTCAGCCCTCGCGATTGGCCGGGCGCCGGCCCGAGCTCAGCGCCCCTGAAAGCCGGTTCTTGACGCCCCGCGGGATCACCGTCAACGCCGTCGACAACACCTTGTACTGCCACCCGGGCACCGACAGCACCGCCCCGGCGTCGGCGGCGGCGAGCGCGTCGGCGACCAGCCGGTCGGCGTCGAGCCAGGCCACCCCGGGCAGGCGCGACATGTTCATCTGCGCGCGCTGATGGAACTCGGTGCGGGTGAACCCCGGGCACAAGGCCGTGGCGGTCACCCCGGTCCCCCGCAACTCGGTCGCCAGTCCTTCGGTGAAGGTCACCACCCAAGCCTTGGCCGCCGAATAGGTGCCCAACGAGGCGAAGGCGGCGACCGAGGCGACGTTGATGATCTGCCCGGATCCGCGTTCGCGCATCCGCAGCGCCGCGGCGTGGCTGAGCACGAGGACCGCCCGCACCAGGACGTCCAGCAGCTCCTCCTCCGGCCCGATCTCGTTGCGCAGGAAATCCTTGGCCAGCCCGAACCCGGCGTTGTTGACCAGGATCTCGACCGGCGCGTCCGGGTCGTTGATCCGGTCGACGACCCACTGGACCTGGTCGCGGTGCGCCAGGTCGGCGACGAACGGGACGGCCCGTATGCCGTGCGCCGCCGCGAGTTCGCCGGCGACCTGTTCCAGCCGCTCCCGGTTGCGCGCCACGAGCACGAGATCGTGCCCGCGGGCCGCCAGTTGGCGGGCGAATTCGAGCCCGATGCCCGCGGTGGCGCCGGTGACGAGAGCGGTTGTCATGGGCCGAACGTAGGCTGGCGTTCGTGCGCATCGCAACTTGGAACGTCAACTCCATCCGGTCCCGTGCCGAGCGGGTGACGAACTGGCTGGCCCGCAGCGACGTCGACGTCCTGGCGATCCAGGAGACCAAGTGCCGGGACGACCAGTTCCCGATGCTGGGGTTCGCCGCGGCCGGGTACGAGGTCGCGCACGTCGGCTACGACCAGTGGAACGGCGTGGCGGTCGCCTCTCGGGTGGGGATCGAGGAGATCGAGGTCGGCTTCCCCGGTATGCCGACCTGGGCCGGCGCCGCCCGCCCCGAGGCCCGCGCGCTCGGGGTTACCTGCGCCGGAGTGCGCTTCTGGAGCCTCTACGTCCCCAACGGACGGGCCCTCGACGACCCACACATGGCTTACAAGCTGGCCTGGCTGCACGCGCTGGCCGGCGCCGGCCGCGACTGGCTGGCCGCGAATCCCACGGCCCAGATCGTGCTCATGGGCGACTGGAACGTCGCGCCGCTGGACGAGGACGTGTGGTCGATGGAGTACTACGCCGACAAGTCGCACGTCTCGCCGGGCGAACGCGCCGGCTTCTTCGACGTCGTCGAGGCGGGGTATGCCGATGTCGTGCGCCCGCACTGTCCGGGGCCGGGGGTGTACACCTATTGGGACTACACCCAGCTGCGGTTCCCCAAACGGCAGGGGATGCGGATCGACTTCGCGCTCGCCTCGCCCGCCCTGGCCGCCCGCGTGACCGGGGCCGCCATCGACCGCGAGGAACGCAAGGGCAAGGGCGCCAGTGATCACGCCCCCGTCGTCGTCGAACTCTCGCCATGAATTGTGTCGAGGGCCGATGAGTTCGGGCGGCGAGCCGGGTCTAACCGGTGTGGGCACCCACCCCGGGACCTGCACACGACACCCTGAAGGAGTTTCTCCATGCACGACATGATCTTCGTCAACCTGCCGGTCATCGACCTGGACCGAACGCGCCGGTTCTACACCGAGTTGGGCTATACGTTCAACGAGAAGTTCTGCGACGGGAAGGCCCTGTGTCTGGAGGTGGGACCGAATATCTATGCGATGCTGCTGCAGCGCGACTTCTTCGGCACCTTCCACCACCTGCCCACCGGCGATCCGGCCACCACCACGCAGGTGCTGCTGGCGGTCAGCGCTCGATCCCGCGAGGAGGTCGACGCCCTCGTCGACCGGGCGATCGCGGGCGGAGCGGCGGCCGGGCGCACCGAGGACCACGGGTTCATGTACGGGCGCTCGTGGTCCGATCCCGACGGCATCGTCTGGGAGTGCATCTGGATGGACCCGCAGGCCGCCCAAGACGGACCCCCGAAGGAGTAATCGCTCGTGACCGGTCCTTGCGCACCGGACACCTCCGCGGCCGACACCCCTCCTGCGACATGGGTTGGCGTGCCGGCCGCGGATTTCGAAGAGGCCACCGCGTGGCTGCGCCCCGAACTGCTCGCGCACTGTTATCGGATGCTCGGCTCGTTCACGGAGGCCGAGGACCAGGTTCAGGAGACGTACCTACGGGCCTGGCGGGCCTTCCACCAATTCGACGGGCGGTCGTCGGTGCGGACCTGGATGTATGCCATCGCCACCCGGCGGTGCCTGAGCTCCCTGCGAGACGGGACCCGCCGGGTGTTGCCCTCGACGATCAGCGATCGCCCCGGCGACCCGGCCGAGGAACTCGTCGCGCGCCACGACGTGGCCTGGCTCGAACCGCTCCCGGACCCCGCCCAGGTCGCTGAGGTACGCGGCGATGTCGCCCTGGCCATGGTCGCCGCGCTCCAGGAACTGCCGGCCCGGCAACGCGCCGCATTGCTGATGCGAGACGTCTTGGCCTTTTCGGCGGTCGAGACCGCCGAAGCCCTGGGCAGCAGCGTCGCGGCCGTCAACAGTGCTCTGCAGAGAGCTCGCGCCGCTATGGGGCCGCGTGCCCGTCGGTCCGGGCTGCGGACCCAAGATCTCGACGATCGCGGACGACGGATCCACCGCGACTTCTGCCTCGCCTTCGAACGCGGAGATGTGGCCGGCGTGGTGCGGTTGCTGGCCACCGATGTCGTCTGGGAAATGCCGCCGTTCGACCGGTGGTATGCCGGTCCGGCCGACGTGGGCCGCCTCGTCGCGGCGCAGTGCCCGGCGCAGCACCCCGGGGACTTGCGACTTGTGGCCTGCAGCGTCAACGGCCAGCCCGGAGCCGGCATGTACCTGCGCGACCCGGACACGGGCACCCACCGGCCCTTCCAACTCGTCGTCCTGGACATCTTCGAGGGCGCCATCACCCACGTCACCGGATTCTTCGATCTCGCCATCGGCGGCGGCTTGTTCCAGGCAGCCGGGTTACCGCAGAGCCCTCCGCCTTGTCAGGCCCTCTGAAAGCGGGTCCCGGAGGCCCATGGTCGGGCACACGGCGTTCGTCGACTAAACTGGTCAAGACGGCCCGCCCAGTTCTGCCTCGGGCCGCAGGTCCAGCAGGCGCGACGCCACGGTCCCCGCACGGAGACCCACCGGCGGCCCCCAGACCTCTCAGACTCTTCAGGTCCTCTTGACGTGTCGGTGCCCACAGCGCCGCGGCCACCGGTCGCGCCGGGCGGAACGACAACCTTGTTATCGGAGCTTTCACTTGTCACACAACACCTTCGGCGCGCTCGGCGTGCCGTCGTCCCTCGCTGCCGTCCTCGCCGAGCGCGGCATCACCATTCCCACCCCGATCCAGGCCGCCACCCTGCCGGACGCCCTCGCCGGTCGCGATGTCCTCGGCCGTGGACGTACCGGTTCGGGCAAGACGTACGCCTTCCTCCTGCCGATGGTCGCCCGTCTGTCCACCCGTCTGTCCACCCGTCTGGCCACCGGCGGACGGTCGACTCGGCCGGCACCCGGCCGGCCGCGCGCGCTGGTCCTGGCGCCCACCCGCGAACTCGTCAGCCAGATCGACGAAGCCCTCGCGCCCCTCGCGGCCGCGGCCGGGCTCACCTCCCAGACGGTGTTCGGCGGCGTGAGCCAGAACCCTCAGGTCAGCGCCCTGCGTCGCGGTGTCGACATCGTCATCGCCTGCCCGGGCCGACTCGAGGACCTCATCGGTCAGGGCCACGTGCGCCTGGACGCGGTGGAGATCACCGTGTTGGACGAGGCCGACCACATGGCCGACCTCGGCTTCCTTCCCGGCGTGCGGCGCATCATGGACCGCACCCCCGTCACGGGCCAGCGCATGCTGTTCTCGGCGACCCTGGATGCCGGCGTCAACGTGCTGGTCAAGCGCTATCTCCAGCAGCCCGTCGTGCATCAAGCCGACTCGGAGACCTCGCCGGTCGACACCATGAGCCACCACATCCTGCACGTGACCCCGGATGCGCATCTGGCGGTTCTCATCGACCTCGCCGCCGCACCGGGGCGCACCATCGTGTTCACCCGGACCAAGCACCGGGCCAAGAAGATCGCCCGACAGCTCAACGCCTCCGGAGTGCCCGCGGTGGAGTTGCACGGCAACCTGTCACAGAACGCCCGGGTTCGCACGATGGATGCGTTCCACAGCGGCGCCGCGGACACCCTGGTCGCCACCGATATCGCCGCCCGGGGCATCCACGTCGACGATGTCGGGGTGGTGGTCCACGCCGACCCGCCGATCGAGCACAAGGCCTATCTGCACCGCTCCGGCCGGACGGCGCGGGCCGGCAACGAGGGCACCGTCATCACCTTGATGACCGACGATCAGGTCCGCGATGTCCGGGACCTCACCCGCAAGGCGGGCATAACGGCGACGACCACCAAGGTCGGCGCCGGTCACCCGCTGCTGAAGGAGCTCGCCCCCGGCGAGCGCAGCTTCTCGGGGCCGTTCGTGGCCACCGGCGCGGCCCACCCGCAGCCGGCTCGCCCACGCCCGCGCGCCGGGAACCGCGGCGCGCCCCGCCCCACGCGCGAACCGGGTCGCCGAGGCGGAGCGCCCAGCCGGCACACCGGTGGAGCGGCGGCCTTCTCGGCGAGCACGCGGGTGGGTCGCGGCCGCTGATCCCCCGGGCCTCGCGAACCCGAACGAGGGCGCCCCAGGAGCCGAGATGCTGCTATCCCGGGGTGCCGGAGCCACCGGGTTCGCGTCGCAGGCCGAGGGCCAGGGCGGCCGCCGCGGCGAGCAGGGCACTGACCGCCCCGCCGGCGAACACGGTCTGGACCTGGACCACGCCGGCGTCGAGGAGCTGTTCGGTCGTCGGGTTGCGCAGCGCCCGGGCCTGCTCGTAGTACCGGTTCAGTCCGATCGCGGTGAGCAGCGCGAGCCCGACGACCATCCCGACCATGCGGGACACGACGAGCAACGACGAGATGCCGCCGTGGAAGTCCTCCGGCGCCGCATCCAGCGCCGCGGCATTGACGGGAGCCAGGGCCAGGCCAAGCCCCAGCCCGGCCAGGACCAGGGCGACGGTCGTGGGGGCGGACGCCGACATCGAGTGCCGGTCCCAGCCGGCCATCAGGTGTATGCCGAACGCCGCCACCGCCAACCCCGGCGCGGCGACCAGCCCGGCCGGCAGCAGCCGCAGGAGAGCCCCACCCAACAGGGCGCCGACGGGTACGGCGATCAGGAACCGGACCAGGACGAAGGCCGCACCGGTCATCGACTCGGTCAGCGTCAGCCGGGCCAGGAGCGGCACGTCGACGACGATGGCGACCAGCGCCGCGCCGACGAAGAAACTGGACGCCAACGCCGCGAGGCTCCGGCCGCGCACGGCCCCCCGGGGCACCAATGAGGTCGCGGCACGGCGATGCCAGACGACGGCGAGCACGACGGCCCCGGCACCCACCGGGAGCAGCCGCAACCCCATCGGGCCGACAACTTCGCGCTCCGGGTCGGCGCTGGCGAAGGTGAGGATCAACGAGCCGAGGGCCAGCGCCACGAGAGCCGAACCGAGCAGGTCGACCCGACGCAGGATCGGCCAGGACCGCCGAACGGCCACCGCGAACCCGGCCGCGAGCAGCAGGACCGCAGCGAGACCGACCGGTGTCCCCAGCCGGGCCGAGCCCACCTGGGCCAGTGCGTCGATCGGGACGAACGGGGCGCCCCACGCCACCGAGGAGACCAGCGCGTGCGGGGCGACCAGGGCCAGCACCCCGAGACCCGCGCCGACGGCTGCCAACAGCGCCGGCCGGGTCCGCCGGACCCATCGACGCGGGCCGGCGGCCTCCCGAGCGGGAACTCCCCCGACCACCTGCACACGCCCGTGTTGCGCCCGGGTCAGAGAACGGATCACCAGCCACAACAACACGCCCAGGGCGGCGTTCACCCAGAAGATCCCGCGCCAGTCCCACACCGCCAGGATCGCGGCCCCGAGGAGCGGGCCGAGGACCGACCCCAACTCCTGCACCGCGCCCACGACCCCCAGCGGCGTACCCCGCCGGTGCGGCGGCCACAGATCGGCCACGAGCGCCAGGGTCGCCGGAACCAGACCGCCGCCACCGACCCCCTGGACGAACCGGCCCGCCACGAGGACCGGCAGTTCGACGGCGAGCGCCGTCACGACGGACCCCGCGGTGAACACGACCAGGCAGGCGAGCAGGATCCGGTGCCGGGGCACCAGGTCGGCCAGTCGCCCGATCAACGGCAGCACGGCGATGTAACCGAGCAGGAAGCCGGACACGATCGGGGTGGCCCGCTGGATCGAGTCGATCCCGACGCCGACGCCGCCCATCATGTCGGTCAGCGCCAGCACCACCACATAGGTGTCGGCGGCCGCGAGCGCGATGGCGATCGACGCCGCCGCGAGCACGGCATACCCGGGGCGGGGCGCACCCCGACGGGGATCAGGGGGCGCGGATGTCAACCTGCTGCCCGTACTGGTCGAGGGTCAGCGCGTAGGTGGACGTGGCGGCACCGAAGAAGGGCCCGGTCAGCTCGACGGTCCGCAACTCGCCGGTCGCCTCGACGTACCCGTACGTGACGGCGAACTCGCCGGACCGATCCCCCGTCCAGAACAGGTCGACGATCTTGGCACCGGGCAGCTTCCCCGTGATCGTCGCCAGCACGTCGGAGCCGGACCGCGTCTCCGGTCCGTATGCCGCGTCGGTCGTCATCGTCAGCAGCGGGGTGATCCCCTTGTCGGGGTTGAACAGCATCGCGGGATCGGGTGCGTCGAGCTGGTCGGCCGAGACCTCCCGCATCCCGGGGACGAGCGGAAGCTTGGCGTAGATCTTGCCGTCGACGGCGATGATGTCGATGTCGGCCTGGATGCCCTTGACCCGAGCGGTCACCGTCCCCTTGAACGCCGGCGGGTGGGCGCCCACGCCCTTGGCCCCCAACACCCCTTGGGCATCGCCGGGGATGTCGCGTGAGGTCATCGCCATCCGTACCGAACTCGCCCGGTCGACGTATGCCTTGATCGCGGCCAGTTTGTTCGTGGGGGATTCGGGGGTCGCCGTCGGGTCGGCGCCGCCGGCCGTGCAGCCGGCGAGCGCGGCCACGCCGAGGAGAACAGCAACACCGAGGAGAACGGCGACACCGAGGACCACGGCCCACCCGGCATACCAAGGGCCGGCCCGATAGCCGGTGACGCCCGCCCGACGCGTCGCTGTGGACATGGCCCTAAGGTACCCGGGAGAGCGGGCCCCGGCCGCGCGGGCACGCCACCGGCGCCGCGCCGTCACGCCGCTCGTGAGGCTGCCCACGAAAGACGTTGGTCCCTTGCATACGGGAAACAAAACGTGAACTCTTGGGCAGGTGACCAAAGCAGCCAAGGGGCAGGCGGTCCCCGCCGCACCCGAGCCCAAGAGCCCTGATCAGATCCGCAATGTCGTCCTCGTCGGCCCGGGCGGCGCCGGCAAGACGACGCTGTTCGAGCATCTCACCGCGGCCCGGGTCCCCGGTTGGCGCCCGGCCCCGGGGGAACACCCGCGGTCGGTGGCGATGAACGTCGCGGCGCTCACCTCGGGCGAGTACACGATCAACCTGATCGACACTCCCGGGTATCCCGACTTCGTCGGCGAACTGCGCGCTGGGCTGCGCGCGGCGGACGCGGCGATCTTCGTGATTTCGGCGGCGGACGGGATCGACGGCGCGACCGCCTTGCTGTGGCAGGAGGCCGAAGGGGTCGGTATGCCGCGGGCGATCGTCGTGACCCACCTGGACGCCCCGCGCTCGGATTACGACGAGACGGTCTCGGAGTGCCGACGGGTGTTCGGCGACGCCCAGCCGCTGTACCTGCCGATCACATCCGGGGAGAT
>JBDIAR010000071.1:0-16665 GCA_039812545.1 Dermatophilaceae bacterium
GCGCCGCGCAGCTTCTCGGCCGGGTCGTCACGGCGGCGGCCACCTGGCATACGGCTCTGGGCGAGCACTTCGCCCGCCTGACGTTGCGCGGCTGGACCGATGTGGACGCGGCGCGCGCGTTCGGGACGGCGGCCCGCGCCCTCGTGGACGGAGCCATCCTCGCCGGTCGGTCCGGTTCCCCGACAACGCGGGACGACCTCGCGGCCAACTGGATGCGGCTATTTCTCGCGTTCACCGACGGGATGGACGGCGCCGGGTCCACGACGCTGGAGCGCATCGCCGCCGCCAGCTCCGCCCCGCCGACCGTCGAGCAACGGGCGCGACTCGCCGAGGCCGCCGTCGCCATCCACAGTCGCGCCGGTTGGCGGGGCCTGACGGTGCCCGCGGTGGCCGGTGCGAGCGGTCTGCCCGCGCAGACCGTGATCCGGATCGCCCGAGGACGGTGCGGCCTGGCCGGCGCGGTATGGAGCAGCAATGTCCCGACGCTCTGGCGTGCGGCCCGCGCGCTCGCCCGGCACGTCGACGGTCGCGAGGCGTTGCGCTGCTTCGCCGAACAGGTCGCCGACATGGCCCAGGCGAATCCCGAGGTGAGCCGGGCCTTCCTCGACGACGTGTGGGCCTACACGATGCGACACGGCGCGCCCCGCGGAGCGGTCGACGACCCGCGCGTGCCCGTACCGCTCCCGGCAATGTTCGAGCACCTGCTCACGGCGCACGCCGCCTCGTTCCGCCCGGGGCTGGCCGAACCGGGCCGGCGCGCGAGCGTCGCCGCCGCACTGGTCAACCTGACCCTGCTGACCTGCCTGACGCACCCCCACGCCCCGGTGGGGACGATCGCCGAACTCGTCCTGTCGTCCGCGGTGGACGGACTGCTCGCATCGGGGGCGCCGGACGCCGGCGACGCGGGGCCCGGCGACGAACCCTCCTAGACTGGCCGGCATGCCCGAACTGCGCCGCGAGGACGTGTCCCACCTGGCCATGCTCGCCCGGATCCAGCTGACCGAGTCCGAACTCGACGCCCTGGTCGGCGAACTCGGTGGCATCCTCGACGCGGTCGCCTCGGTCCGGCAGGCGCCCACGGAGGGGGTCGAACCGATGTCGCACCCGCTGCCGCTCGTCAATGTCTTCCGGGACGACGTCGTGACCGAATCGCTCGCCGCCGCCGCCGCGCTCGCCGCCGCGCCGGAACAGGACGATCAACGCTTCCTCGTTCCCCGGATCCTGGTGGAGGACTGACCCACGATGGCCGACTCGCCCACGGATCTCACCCGGCTCACGGCCGCCGCGATGGCCGACGCCCTCGCCACCCAAACGGTCACGTCGGTCGAACTCACCCGCGCCCATCTGGAGCGGATCACATCCGTCGAACCCGCCGTGCACGCCTTCCTGCACGTCTGCGCCGACGCGGCCCTGGCGCAGGCGCGCGACGTCGACGAGCGGCGCGCCGCCGGTGAGGACCTGCCCCCGCTGGCCGGCATACCGGTCGCCGTCAAAGACCTGATCTGCACCGTCGGTATGCCGACCACCTGCGGATCGCGGATCCTGGCGGGCTGGGAGCCGCCCTACGACGCCACGGTCGTCACCCGTCTCAAGCGAGCCGGTATGCCGATCCTCGGCAAGGCCAATCTCGACGAGTTCGCGATGGGGTCGACGAACGAGCACTCGGCATACGGGCCCACGCGCAACCCCTGGGACCTGACCCGGATCCCCGGCGGTTCGAGCGGCGGGTCGGCGGCGGCGGTCGCGGCCTTCGAAACCCCGCTGGCCCTCGGCACGGACACCGGGGGTTCGATCCGGTACCCCGCGGCGATGACCGGTTGTGTCGGGGTCAAACCGACCTACGGCGGGGTGTCCCGGTACGGCATCGTCGCGATGGCATCCAGCCTCGATCAGTGCGGGCCGTTCGGGCGGACGGTCCTGGACGCCGCGCTGCTGCACGAGGTCCTCGGCGGACACGACCTGCACGACTCGACCTCGATCACCGCCCCGCTGCCGCCCGTCGTGGCGGCCGCACGGCGCGCCGACGTGACCGGGATGCGGGTGGGGGTGATCCGCGAACTCACCGGCGAGGGCTACCAGCCGGGGGTCCAGGCCCGGTTCGACGAGGCCGTGGCCGCGCTCACCCAGGCCGGCGCCGATGTCGTCGAGGTGTCCTGCCCGAACTTCCGCTACGCCCTGGGCGCGTACTACCTAATCATGCCGAGCGAGGTCTCCTCGAACCTGGCCCGGTTCGACGCGATGCGCTACGGGCTGCGTCTGGGGCCCGAGGGCGTCGATGCCCCGAGTGCCGAACAGGTCATGGCGGCGACGCGGGCCGCCGGCTTCGGCAAGGAGGTGCAGCGCCGGATCATCCTCGGCACCTATGCGCTCAGCTCCGGCTACTACGACGCCTACTACGGCACCGCGCAGAAGGTCCGGCGGCTGATCGCCGACGACTTCGCGCGAGCCTTCGAGGTCGCCGACGTCCTGGTGTCCCCGACCGCGCCGACGACCGCCTTCCCGCTCGGGGAGCAGACCGAGGACCCGGTGACCATGTACCTCAACGACATCGCCACCATTCCCGCCAATCTCGCCGGCGTGCCCGGGATGTCGGTGCCCGCGGGGCTGGCCGAGGGTCTGCCGGTCGGCTTCCAGATCCTCGCGCCGGCGATGGCCGACGACCGGCTGTATGCCGTGGGCGCCGCTCTGGAGCGGGCCCTGGCGCCGCGCCCCGGTGCGATCCTGCTCGACCAGGCCCCGCCCCTGAATGGGCGGGCATCGTCGGCCCCCGCTTCCACCCAGCCGACCGGGAAGGGGGCGTGATCATGGCAGAGCGCGTGCTGGCATACGAGGACGCGGTCCAGGACTTCGACCCGGTCATCGGACTGGAGGTCCACGTCGAACTCAACACCGCGACGAAGATGTTCTGCGGCTGCGCCACCGGCTTCGGCGCCGAACCCAACACCCAGGTGTGTCCGGTATGCCTGGGCCTGCCGGGCGCGCTCCCCGTGGTCAACCGGCGCGGGGTCGAGTCGGCGATCCGGATCGGCTTGGCGCTGAACTGTGAGATCGCCGCGTGGTGCCGGTTTGCCCGGAAGAACTACTTCTATCCGGACATGACGAAGAACTTCCAGACCTCCCAGTACGACGAACCGATCGCCTTCGGCGGCCATCTGGACGTGGAACTCGACGACGGCACGGTCGTGCGGATCGAGATCGAACGCGCTCACATGGAGGAGGACGCCGGCAAGCTCACCCACATCGGCGGGACCACCGGCCGGATCCACGGCGCGGACTACTCGCTGATCGACTACAACCGGGCCGGCATACCTCTCATCGAGATCGTCACCAAGCCGGTCGTCGGCGTCGGCGCACGCGCCCCGGAGGTCGCCAAGGCCTATGTCGCCGCGATCCGCGATCTGATGCGCGCGCTGGACGTCTCCGACGCCCGGATGGAGCAGGGCAGTCTGCGGTGCGATGCGAATGTGTCGCTGCGCAGAAGGGTGGGCGAGGCCCCGGGCGCCGCGGAGCAGGCCGCCGTCCCGCTCGGCACGCGCACCGAGACCAAGAACGTCAACTCGTTGCGTTCCGTCGAGGCCGCCGTGCGCTACGAGATCGGGCGCCAGGGCGCCGTCCTGGAGTCGGGCGCGGCGGTCCTGCAGGAGACCCGGCACTGGCACGAGGACACCGGCACGACGACGAGCGGTCGGGTCAAGTCCGATGCCGAGGACTACCGGTACTTCCCCGAACCCGACCTGGTCCCGATCGCGCCGTCGCGCGAGTGGGTCGAGCAGTTGCGGGCCACCCTGCCGGAGCCGCCCGCCGCCCGCCGCCGCCGACTTCAGAGTGAGTGGGGGTTCACCGACCTGGAGATGCGCGACGTCCTCGGCGTCGGTGCGCTCGACCTGATCGAGGCCACGGTCGGCGCCGGCGGCACCCCCGCGGGCGCGCGCAAGTGGTGGCTCGCCGAACCCGCGCGCCGGGCCGGCGAGGCCGGGACCGACCTGGTCTCGTATGCCGATTCGGTGGGTCTGACTCCGGCCGGCATCGTCGAACTCGACGCGTTGGTGACCACCGGTCGGCTCAACGACCCGCTGGCCCGCCAGGTCCTGGAGGGGATGCTGGCGGGCGAGGGTGGGGCGACGGAGATCGCCGACGCCCGGGACCTGCAGCTCGTCTCCGACAGTGGTGCCCTTGAGCAAGCGGTCGACGCGGTGATCGCCGCCAACCCGGACGTGGCGGCCAAGATCCGCGACGGGAAGGTTCAAGCGGCCGGCGCCCTCATCGGGGCCGTGATGAAGCAGATGCGCGGGCAGGCCGATGCCGGCAAGGTCCGGGAGCTGATCCTCGCCAAACTGACCTGAAGCCGCGGCGATGGCCGGTTAGCGGCGCCCCCCGCCCAGGAGGCCGCCGAGGATGTCGCCGAGCCCACCGGGCAGGGCACCACCACGAGCGGATCCGCCCGCGGCTCCGCCCAGTGCCCCACCGAGCACCTGGCCGAGGATGTCCTGCAGGCCGCCGTGGCCGGCGGTCGCTTCGGACTGCGACTGGCGATCCCGTCCGGCCGATTGCGGCACGTCCACCGTCGGCTCGGCCGAGGCCGAACCCCCGCCACCGGGGAAGAGCGAGCCGCCGGATGAGTCGTCGGCCGAGGTCGGGTCCGTGCTGCGTCCCGAACGTCCGGGCAGGATGCCGCCGCCCAGGCCGCCGCCGCCCGCCTGGCCCTGCAGCTTCTTGGCGAGCCACGCCATCACCAGCGGGGCCAGCATCGGCATGAGCTTGCGGACCAGGGAGCCGGATGCCCCGCCCATCCCACCCAGTTGGCTCATCACCGCGTCGGTGTTGTCCCCGTAGATGTGGCCGACGATCCGCTCGCCGTCGACCGCGTCGATCTGGTCCAGACTCGTCAGGCCGCCCGGGAACCCGCCCGCGTGGTCGGCGAGGGCCGACATCAACGACGATGCGGCACCCGGGTCCGAGGCATTGGCGTGCAGCCCGCCGAGCAGCGCGGGCACCGCGGCGGACACGGCCCGCTGGATGTCGGCGGGATCGGCGTCGAACTGACGGGCCAGCTCGTCGATGGGCAGCCCACCGATGATGTCCTCGATCCCCGTCGCCTGCTGATCGTCCATGCGGTGTCTCCCTTGACTCGTCTGCGCCCGTGCTGGTGCGGTCACGTTACGCCGCCGCACACCGCGCGGGGCCACTTCGCCGGACGCGAGGAAAGTTGTGCAACGGACGACGTTCGTCCACCCGAAGGCCGCCGGTGCGGAAGAATCTGACGTATGACCCCTGCGGCATCGACGCGAACCCTCGTCCTGGTCCGGCACGCCAAGGCCGAACAGAGCCTCACCAAGAGCGATCACGACCGTGATCTGACGCCCCGGGGCGCCCGCGATGCCAAGACCGCGGGGGAGTGGCTGCACGGCCTCGGCATCCTCGCCGACCTCACGTTGTGCTCGACCTCCGCCCGGACCCGCCAGACCTGGGAGGAGATCCAGTTCGGTGGCGCGGCCGCCGCCGAAACGGCATACGAGGCCCTGATCTACTCCGGCGGCACCACGCGGGTCCTCGAACTCATCCGGGCCACCGACCCGCAGGCCGCGACGGTCTTCGTCGTCGGGCACGCCCCGGTCATCCCCGAGTTGGTCAGCCTGCTCTCCTCCGGCAACGGCTCGGTCGAGGCGCACGAGGCCCTCGGCCACGGCTACCCGACCTGCGGCATCAGCGTCCTGGAGTATGCCGGTGCCTGGGACCAGTTGTCCTACGGAAGTTGCGACCTGCTCCGGTTCCACGTCGCCCGCGGCTGACTGGCGGCGTCGGGGAGCCGGGGACGGGCGACCGGCATACGAGACGGGCGGGGGACGCGTTTGACACCGACCGGCTGCGAGGCCACGCTGTGTCCGTGGCTCGTTTCCTCGTAGTTCTCTAGCGCGCTCAGCTTTCGCTGCAGCGCGCCGCCCTTCAGTCCCACGGGACCGGAGGGTTTTTTGTTGCAACCGAGCGACCGAAATGATCCCCGACAAATGATCCCAACACCGATGAAGGTGATGTCCCCGTGAGTCAGTCACCGCAGGGAGCCGCGTCCAGCGACGCCGCCCACCAGGCGCGCCCCAAGCCACCCCAGTCGACCCGCGTGGCGTCGACCGTCATGTCCGGCGCCCAGGGACTCGTCCGGTCGTTGGAGGCGGTCGGCGTCGACGTCGTCTTCGGGCTCCCCGGCGGGGCGATCATGCCGGCATACGACGCCCTCCTCGACTCGACCAAGGTGCGGCACATCCTCGTGCGTCACGAGCAGGGTGCCGGTCACGCCGCGCAGGGGTATGCCAGTGCCACCGGTCGCGTCGGGGTGTGCATGGCCACCTCGGGTCCCGGGGCGACGAACCTGGTCACCCCGTTGGCGGATGCCTACATGGACTCGTGCCCGATGGTCGCGATCACCGGGCAGGTCGGCAAGGCGCTCATCGGTTCGGACGCGTTCCAGGAGGCCGACATCCGCGGCATCACGATGCCGGTCACCAAGCACAACTACCTGGTGACGGAGGGTGACGACATCCCGCGCGTCATCGCCGAGGCCTTCTACATCGCCGCATCCGGCCGGCCCGGACCGGTGCTCGTCGACATCGCCAAGAACGCGCTCGTCGGTGACATGACCTTCTCGTGGCCACCCGCGATCGACCTGCCGGGGTACCGCCCGGTGACCAAGCCGCACAGCAAGCAGATCCGTGAGGCCGCCCGGTTGATCTCCGCCGCGCGCCGTCCGGTGCTGTACGTCGGCGGCGGCGTGATCCGGGGCCGCGCGACCGACGAGCTTCGCGAGCTGTTCGCCCTGACCAAGATTCCCGTCGTCACCACGTTGATGGCTCGCGGCGCGATCCCCGACACCGAGCCCCTTCATCTGGGTATGCCGGGGATGCACGGCACCGTCGCCGCCGTCACCGCGCTGCAGAAGGCCGACCTGCTGGTGGCGCTCGGCACCCGGTTCGACGACCGGGTGACCGGACAGCTCGCCTCGTTCGCCCCGCTGGCCAAGGTGATCCACGCCGACATCGACCCCGCCGAGATCTCCAAGAACCGGCGCGCCGACGTCCCGATCGTCGGGGATGTCAAGGAGGTCCTCGTCGAACTCGTCGAGGCTCTGCGATCCGGCGGCGAGGGGGCTCTGCCGGATCTGGGCGAATGGCAGACGACCGTCTCGGAGTGGAAGTCGACCTTCCCGCTCGGCTGGACGGACACCGACGACGGGACCCTGTCTCCGCAGTACGTCGTCCAGCGACTCGGTGCGATCACCGGACCCGACGCGGTGTACGTCGCCGGCGTCGGCCAGCACCAGATGTGGGCGGCCCAGTTCGTCGACTACGAACGTCCCAATGCGTGGATCAACTCCGGTGGCCTCGGGACCATGGGCTTCGCCGTGCCGGCCGCCATGGGCGCGCAGGTCGGCGAACCGGATCGGACCGTGTGGGCGGTGGACGGCGACGGCTGCTTCCAGATGACCAACCAGGAGTTGGCGACCTGCGTCATCAACAACATCCCCATCAAGGTCGCCGTCATCAACAACTCCAGCCTGGGTATGGTGCGCCAGTGGCAGACGCTGTTCTACAACCAGCGGTACAGCGCCACGGACCTGCAGCCGCACGAGGAGTTGCGGGTCCCGGACTTCGTCAAACTCGCCGACGCGTATGGCTGTGTCGGGCTGCGCTGCGAGAAGGCCGAAGACGTGGACGACATCATCCGCAAGGCGAACTCGATCACCGATCGCCCGGTGATCATCGACTTCGTCGTCCACCGGGACGCGATGGTGTGGCCGATGGTCCCCGCCGGAGTCAGCAACGACAAGATCCAGATCGCCCGCGACGCCGCGCCGCTCTGGGACCGCGACGGGGAAGAGTGAGGTCGGCCATCATGAGCACGCAACCAACCCAGACCACCCACACCCTGTCCGTTCTGGTGGAGAACAAACCGGGTGTGCTCACCCGGGTCGCCGGCCTGTTCTCTCGCCGCGGATTCAACATCGAGTCCCTCGCGGTGGGCGCCACCGAACGACCCGAGACTTCCCGGATGACCGTGGTCGTCACCGTCGAGAGCAACGCCCTGGAGCAGGTCACCAAGCAACTCAACAAGCTCATCGAGGTGCTCAAGGTCGTCGAACTGGAGGCGGCCGCCTCGGTGCAGCGAGAACTCCTACTCGTCAAGGTCCGCACCGATGCGACGTCCCGCAGCCACGTCCTGGAAACCGTCCAGCTGTTCCGCGCCAAGGTCGTCGACGTCGCCACCGACTCGGTGACGATCGAGGCGACCGGCAACTCCGACAAGCTGCAGGCCTTCCTCAACGTCCTGGAGCCGTACGGGATTCGCGAACTGGTTCAGTCCGGGATGGTCGCGCTCGGCCGGGGTCCGCGCTCGATCACGGACCGGGCGGCGAAGCCCTGACCGAACGCCCTGGCATACTCTCGAATCCGACCCCACACCCACCCCCGCCCGCACGCCCCCCGAGCGGCGAACCCGTCACCGATCAGCCCGCTTGACCCACAACCCGAGGAGAATCCCCCATGGCCGAGATGTTCTACGACGACGATGCCGACCTGTCGATCATCCAGGGGCGCAAGGTCGCCGTCATCGGCTACGGCAGCCAGGGGCACGCCCACAGCCTGTGCCTGCGTGACAGCGGGGTCGACGTCCGAGTCGGTCTCGCCGAGGGCAGCACGTCGATCGCGAAGGCCCAGAACGAGGGACTGCGCGTCCTGCCGGTCGCGGAGGCGGTCAAGGAGGCCGACTTCGTCGTCATCCTCACCCCGGACCAGGTCCAGCGCCACGTCTGGGCCGAGCACATCGAGCCGAACCTCAACCCGGGTTCGACGATCCTGTTCGGGCACGGGTTCAACATCCGGTTCGGTTACATCAAGCCGCCGGCGGACAGTGACGTGATCATGGTCGCGCCGAAGGGCCCGGGCCACATCGTGCGCCGCGAATTCGTCGACGGCCGTGGGGTACCCGTCCTCGTCGCCGTTGAGCAGGACCCGTCCGGCAACGCGCTGGAGACCGCCAAGTCGTATGCCAAGGCGTTGGGTGGGCTGCGCGCCGGCGGGATCAAGACGACCTTCACCGAGGAGTGCGAGACCGACCTGTTCGGTGAGCAGTCGGTGCTCTGCGGCGGGTTGTCCCAGCTGATCATGTACGGCTTCGAGACGTTGATCGAGGCCGGGTACCAGCCGGAGGTGGCGTATTTCGAGTGCCTCCACGAGGTCAAGCTCATCGTCGACCTGATGGTCGAGGGCGGCATCGCCAAGCAGCGCTGGTCGGTGTCGGACACCGCGGAATACGGCGACTACGTCTCCGGGCCGCGCGTCATCGACCCCTCGGTCAAGGCGAACATGCAGGCGGTCCTCGGCGACATCAAGAGCGGGGCCTTCGCCAAGCGCTTCATCGACGACCAGGACAACGGCGGAACCGAGTTCAAGGCGCTGCGCGAGAAGGGCGCCGCGCACCCGATCGAGAAGACCGGCAAGGAACTCCGTAAGTTGATGGCGTGGTTGGACGCGGATCGGGACAGCGACTACGTCGAGGGGTCAGCAGCCAGATAGCACCGCTCGCTGACAGCCGCGCGAGACCCCCTGGCGATTGGAGGTATTCGCGGATGCGCTGAGCATCCGGGAATACCTCCAATCGGTCGGATGGCGGTCGTTGGCGCGAGCGCGCACTACCAGCCAGTAGGGTTGTTCCGGCCCGCTCGATTGCCGCCCATGCCGGTCGTCGGACCACACAACACCGTGCTCCGCTGCGTCGACGGTCAGCGGGCCTGAGCAAGGGAACGTCATGACGAAACCGGTCGTCCTTCTCGCCGAGGAGCTCTCACCCGCCACGATCGAGGCGTTGGGGCCCGATTTCGAGATCCGCAGTTGTGACGGGGCCGACCGTTCCCAGTTGCTGCCGGCGCTCGCCGACGCCGACGCCGTCATCGTGCGCTCGGCCACCCAGATCAACGCGGAGGCGCTGGCCGCGGCCCCCAAGCTCAAGGTCGTCGCGCGGGCCGGCGTGGGCCTGGACAATGTGGACGTACCCGCGGCGACCCGGGCGGGCGTCATGGTCGTCAACGCGCCCACGTCCAATATCACCTCGGCCGCCGAGTTGACCGTGGCGCTGCTGCTGGCCTGCGCCCGACACATCGCCCCGGCCAACCAGGCTCTCAAGGGCGGACGGTGGGCCCGAAGCCAATACACCGGAGTCGAATTGCTCGACAAGACCGTGGGGGTCGTCGGGCTGGGCCGGATCGGTTCGCTCGTCGCCGAACGACTGCGCGGTTTCGGTATGCGGGTGCTCGCCTATGACCCGTATGCCTCGGCCAAGCGGGCCGGTGAGGTCGGCGCCGAACTCGTCTCGTTGGACCAGCTGCTGACCAACGCGGACTTCATCACCGTGCACCTGCCCAAGACGCCGGAGACCATCGGGCTCCTCGGCGAGGACGCGCTGGCGAAGGTCAAGCCGACCGTGCGGATCATCAACGCGGCCCGCGGCGGCATCGTCGACGAGCAGGCCCTGGCCGACGCGATCCGCAAGGGCCGGGTCGCCGGAGCCGGCATCGACGTGTTCGCCACCGAGCCGACCACCGACTCGCCGTTGTTCGGCCTCGAGCAGGTCGTCGTCACCCCGCACCTGGGCGCATCGACCGACGAGGCGCAGGAAAAGGCCGGCATCTCGGTGGCCCGGTCGGTGCGCCTCGCGCTCGCGGGCGAACTCGTGCCGGACGCGGTCAACGTGGACGGCAGCGTCGTGGACGAGGAAGTGCGCCCCGGCATACCCCTCGTGGAGAACCTCGGCCGCGTCTTCACCCAGGTCGCCGGCCGCACCCCGGTCCAACTCGACGTCGAGTGCCGCGGCGAGATCGTGGCGCAGGGGCATGACGTCGGGGTGTGGAAGCTGGCCGCGCTCAAGGGCATCTTCCTCGACGTCGTCGAGGACGCCGTCACCTATGTCAACGCGCCGTTGCTCGCCGAGCAGCGCCACCTGGACGTCCGGCTGATCACGGATCCGGTCAGCACCGATTTCCGCAATGTCACGACGCTGCGCGGCACCCTGCCGAACGGGAAGGTCGTCAGCGTCGCGGGCACCCTCACCGGGCCGCGGATGATCCCGAAACTGGTGTCCATCAACGGTTTCGACCTCGAGGTCCTGCTGTCCGAACACATGGCGACCTACTGGTACCAGGACCGTCCCGGGGTGATCGGGGCGTCGGGGACGATCCTCGGCGAGGCGGGCATCAACATCGCCGGTATGCAGCTGAGCCGCGACGAGGAGACCGGGATGGCCCGCGTCGTCCTCAACCTCGACTCGGCCGTGACTCCGGAAATTGCCGAGCGGATCAAGAACACCATCGGCGCCGACGAGTTCACGATCATCAATCTCTCGTAGGCCCAGCCTCGTTCACCTGCGCGAGCCGGACCGCGAGGCCGTCGATGAACACCGCGACCCCGTAGTCGAAGACCTCGGCGTCTCCGGCCGGCATACCGGCCCCGACTCCGACCTCGGCGAACTGTCGGATGTTCTGTTCGTCGACGCAATGTCCGACCACGAAATGGGTCAGGCCGCGAGCCGCCGCGGCGGCCTGGTCCGGGGGCAGCCCGGCGGCGGCGAGGATGGCCGCGGGCAGTGCGGTGAGGGGCAGTTCCGGTGGCCGCAACGCCAGGACGGAGGCCACCAGTTCGGCGCCGTCGCGATGGGCGAGCAGTTCGGTGCGCAGCCCGTCCGCCCACGCCCGCAGCGCTTCGGGCCAGGGCAGGTCGGCCGATCCGTCGGTCAGCACGGGAGTCAGGATGCGCTCCGCCACCGCCGTGAGCAGCTGCTGCTTGCTGTCGACGTGGTAGTAGAGCGCGCCCGGCTGGACGTCGAGCAGGCCGGCGATCCGACGCATCGACAAGGCGGCGAATCCGTTGTCGTCGAGCAGCCGCAGGGCGGTGTCGACGACCTGGTCACGGGTGAGGGGCATGGTGCGGTCAGTATGCCAGGAGAGGGCTAAGCTGAACACTGTTCAAATCCGAGCCGAGGCGTCGGTCGGGTCGTGCTGAGGAAAGGGTCTGTCATGGATCTGGCGGCATTGGTCGAGCAGGGTCTACGGGGCGAGGGGGCTTGTTTCCGTGAGGCTTTGGAGATCCTGCGGAGTTCGGACGACGAACTCCTCGACCTGGTCGCAGCCGCCGGTCGGGTCCGCCGGCGGTTCTTCGGCAATCGCGTCAAGGTCAACTACCTGGTCAGCCTCAAATCGGGCCTGTGCCCGGAGGACTGCGCCTACTGTTCGCAGGCCAAGGGTTCCGCGGCGGACGTGCTCACCTACTCCTGGTTGGACGTCCAGCAGGCCGTGGCGGCCGCCCGCGCCGGACTCGCCGGAGGCGCCTCTCGGGTATGCCTGGTCGCCAGTGGGCGGGGGCCGAGCGACCGCGACGTCGAACGCGTGGGCCAGATCGTCGGGGCGATCAAGAGCGAGGCACCGGAGGCGGAGATCTGTGCCTGCCTGGGTCTGCTGCGCGACGGCCAGGCCCAGCGGCTCAAGGACGTCGGCGTGGACGCCTACAACCACAACCTCAACACCGCGGAGTCGCACTACGAGCAGATCTGCGCGACGCATACCTATGCCGACCGGGTCGAAACGGTGGGGCGGGCGCACGACGCCGGACTGTCCGCGTGCTCCGGGCTTGTCGCGGGCATGGGGGAGAGCGAGGCGCAGCTGCTGGAGGTGGTCTTCGCCCTGCGCGACAGCGGGGCCGATTCGATCCCGGTGAACTTCCTGCTCGCCTTCGACGGGACGCCGCTGGCCGGAGCAACCGCTCCGGATCCGCGTCAGTGCCTGCGCATCCTGGCCATGGTCAGATTCGTATGCCCCGACCGGGAGGTGCGCGTCGCCGCTGGCCGGGAGGCTCACCTGCGGACGCTGCAGCCACTGGCGCTGCACATCGCCAACTCGATCTTCCTCGGCGACTACCTGACCAGCGAGGGCGCGGCCGGGGCCGCCGATCTCGCGATGATCGCCGACGCCGGCTTCGTCGTCGAGGGCTGTGTCGGCGACCCGGGCGACGGCTCGGCCCACAGCAACGTCGAGGGGCCCGGCGTGGGCGTCCCGCCGAGGCGTCGCGGTGCGGGCACCGCGGTGCCCGCCAATGCCTGAAGCCGGGACCGCGCCCCGGTGATACGTGCGGATGGCGAACCGTGCGGATGGTGAGACGAACGGTTCACGCAGCAAGACGCGGCATACGCTGCATGGCATGTCCGACGCACAGCTTCGCATCGCAGTCATCGGCGGGGACGGCATCGGCCCCGAGGTCGTTGCCGAGGGCCTGAAGGTCCTACACGCCGTGGCCGCCCGGCCCGGCCGCCCGCAGGTGTCGACCACCGACTTCGACCTCGGCGCCAGGCGCTGGCACGCCACCGGCGAAACCCTGACGGCAGCGGACGTGGCCGCGCTGCGCGAGTACGACGCGATCCTGCTCGGCGCCATCGGCGACCCGAGCGTGCCGAGCGGCGTCCTCGAACGCGGCGTCCTGCTCCCGCTGCGGTTCCAATTGGACCACTACGTCAACCTGCGTCCGGCCAAGCTGATGGTGGGCGCGCGCAGCCCGCTCGACGTCGCGACCGTCGCGCCGGACGGTATCGACTTCGTCGTCGTGCGGGAGGGCACCGAGGGCCCATACACCGGCAACGGCGGGGCGCTGCGCGTCGACACGCCCCACGAGATCGCCACGGAGGTCAGTGTCAACACCCGGTTCGGTGTCGAGAGGGTGGTCCGCGATGCCTTCGCCCGTGCCCAGGCCCGGCCGCGCAAACACCTGACGCTGGTCCACAAACACAATGTCCTGACCAACGCCGGCCACCTGTGGCGGCGGACCGTCGAGGCGGTCGGCGCCGAGTTCCCCGAGGTCGAAACCGCTTACCAGCACGTCGATGCGGCGACCATCTTCATGGTGACCGATCCGGGCCGGTTCGACGTCATCGTCACCGACAACCTGTTCGGCGACATCATCACCGACATCGCCGCGGCCATCACCGGCGGCATCGGCCTGGCCGCCAGCGGCAACGTCAACCCCGACCGGACGACGCCGAGCATGTTCGAGCCGGTGCACGGGTCGGCGCCCGACATCGCCGGGCAGGGCAAGGCGGACCCTACCGCCGCCATGTTGTCGGTGGCGATGATGCTCGCCCACGTCGGCCTGGAGCAGGACGCCGCCGATGTCGAGGCGGCCGTCGCCGCGGACCTCGCCGAGCGGGGCGCGTCGTCGCGGTCCACGTCCGAGATCGGTGACGCCGTCGTCGCTCGCCTCGCCTGACGAAACGGGTACCCTGTGCCGGTGAGCACCACCCTCGATTTCCCGGTGTCCCGGCGCAGCGACCCGACGAGCGGAACCGACCGCACGGCCGCGTTGCAGAACCTCGCGTTCGGCAAGCGCTTCACCGACCACATGGCGGTCGCCGACTGGACGCCCGCCGACGGCTGGCACGACTCGCGCGTACAGGCATACGGGCCGATCCAACTCGATCCGGCCGCCGCCGTCCTGCACTACGCCCAGGAGATCTTCGAGGGACTCAAGGCATACCGGCACGCCGACGGCTCGGTCTGGACGTTCCGGCCGCAGGTCAATGCGGCCCGCTTCCAGGCCAGCGCCCGTCGGCTCGCGCTGCCGGAGCTGCCCGAGGATGCGTTCATCGAGAGCATCCGCAATCTGGTCCGCACCGACGTCGACTGGGTCCCGACCCCGCAGGACGGGAGCGAGTCGAGTCTGTACCTGCGACCGTTCATGTTCGCCGACGAGGCCTTCCTCGGCGTGCGACCGGCCAACCACGTGACGTACATGGTCATCGCCTCCCCGTCCGGGCCGTACTTCGCCGGCGGGATCAAGCCGATCTCGCTGTGGCTGTCGACCGAGTACGCCCGCAGCGGTCCGGGCGGCACGGGCGCCGCCAAGTGCGGCGGCAACTATGCCTCCAGCCTGGCCGCCCAGATCGACGCCGCCGAACACGGTTGCGACCAGGTGGTCTACGTCGACGTCGTCGAGCGCAAGTGGCTCGAGGAATCCGGTTCGATGAATATCTGTTTCGTGACCCGGGACGGCGAGATCATCACCCCCAAGCTCACCGGCACGATTCTGGAGGGGGTCACCCGTCGGTCCGTCCTCGAGATCGCCTCGGATCTCGGCCTGCGCGCCGACGAGCGCCAGATCTCCGTCGACGAGTGGCGCGAGGGCGCCCTCTCGGGAGACATCGTCGAGACCTTCGCGTGTGGCACCGCGGCCGTGATCACCCCGATCGGTTCGTTGAAGTGGCAGGGCGGGGAGATCTCGCTGGGGAGCGAACCCGGACCCGTCGCGGTGCAGATCCGCCAGGCGCTCCTCGACGTCCAGTACGGCCGGGCCGAGGACACCCACGGCTGGCTGCACCGCCTCGCCTGAATGCCCAATGCCGTTGGCCGGCAATCGATGACGACGCCGACGCCGATCCCGGTCATCGGGATCTCGGCCTATCCGGAAGTGGCGCCGCGCGAGCACTTCGGGCTGGTCCCCACCCGCGGTGTGACCGCCGCCTATGTCGAGATGGTGGAGGCCGCCGGCGGCCTGGCGGTGCTCATCCCCGCCCGTCCCGACTTCACCGACGAGCACGCCCTGGCGGTACTAGCGCGGTTGGACGCCCTGGTCCTGGTGGGCGGTGAGGACGTCGACGCCGTCCACTTCGGCGCGGCCAATCACCCCGCGGTGACTCTGGCGAACCCGGCCCGCGACCGCACGGAGCTGGCTCTCGCGCGGGTCGCGATGAGCGTGGATCTGCCGCTGCTGGGCATCTGTCGCGGTATGCAGGTGCTCGCCGTTGCCGCCGGTGGCACGTTGGAGCAGCATCTGCCGGATCGCTTGGGGCACAACGAGCACGCCGCCGTGATCGACGGCTATCGGCGCCACGGGATCCGTACGGAGCCAGGGTCCCGGCTGCGCGACATCCTCGGTCCCGAGCCCGAGGTCGCGTGTCACCATCACCAAGGGGTCGTGTCCCATCCGGGTTTCGTCGCCACGGCCTGGGCACCCGGCCCGGTGCTGGAGGGCATGGAGCGCCCCGACCGCCGGTTCTGCGTCGGCGTGCAGAGCCACCCCGAGCAACTCGGCGATGTGCGGGTCTTCGCGGCGCTGGTTGCCGCCGCCTCCTAACCCAGTTCGGCAGGGGTGCCTGACCCAACTGGTGCCCTATCGTTGAAGTGCCAGTGTCGATTGCAGTGCGGACCGGCAGCCGGAGGGAGAAGGTATGTCGCCCAGCATCACGCGTGGTGACGTCGCGCCGCACGGCTCGGCCCAGAAGAGCAGGCGACGGGTCGGCGCCGTCGTCGGCGTCCTCGTGTGCATTTGCCGTTTGACGGCCCTGTGGTTATGGCGGGGACGGGCCCAAGAACCTGCCGATCTGCCGGGTCCGTCCGCATCCGTCGAGCAGGTGGCCGCCGTCTACTGGTCAGCCGCGAAGGACGGCGACTGTTCAACGACAAGGGCACCGACGACCTCCCAGACCTGGGCCCGGTGCGAGGACCCCAAGCTTGTCTCGTTCCATCTGGACGGGCGTCCTCAGGTCCTACGGGCCGAGGGCGGCCGGCCTGAACGCACCTGCGTTGCGGCGCAGATCGTCTCGACGGGCAGCAGCGACGGGTCGATGACGGCCGGCGAGCGTCCG
>JBDIAR010000072.1:0-16610 GCA_039812545.1 Dermatophilaceae bacterium
GTCCATCTGGGCGGCGACGGTGGGGGGCACCGGCATACGCCACTTGATCGGGTTCCAGTCGAACTCGCGGACCCAGCCGCCGATCGTGGAGTACAGCTTGTCGCGCGCCCCGTGGTCGGGGTCGTAGTACTTCTTGGGGTCCCAGCGCTCCGGCGGGACCTCGGTGACGCAGTACTTGCCACCGGTGATATTGCCCCAGAACGCGTCGCGACTCGGGGCCATCGGCATGATCGCGGAGAGTCCGACCACGGCGACGGGGCTCATGGTGTGTGCCATCGTGTTGCCTTTCCTGCTGGTTCCCAGCTGTGTTGCGGCGCGGCTTGTCAGCCGAGGCGGTCGTAGATGACGTCGGCGACGTATGCCAGGTCTGCGGCACCGCCGGCCTGCGCGGCCTGAATGGCCGCGGTGGGGAGGTTGGCCAGGTTCTGCACGCCGGCACCGCCGGGCTCACCGAACTGGGCCACCCACTTGGCGCCCTCGCCGGCGATCTTGGCGGCGGCGTCGCGGGCGAAGGCCCGGGACATCGCGCAGGTGGCCGCGGCGTCGTACGTCGGGGGGGTCTTTTCGAAGGGCTGGCCGTCGACGGCGCGGGCGGCCTGCTCGGCGAAGATCTCGGCGGTCTCGGCCCAGGCCATCAGCTCACCGATCCGGAACAGGATGTGCTGGTTGCGGGTCAGCCGGTCCAGACGGCAGGAGTCGAGGATGACGTGCAGGGCCTGCAGCGCCAGGGCCGCGGTGCCGGCGCCGGTTTCGGGCAGTCGGGCGGCGAGCTGGGCGGACTTGGCGGCCTTGTCCAGGTAGTACCGGAACCCGGACTTGAGGTACTGCTGCCAGCGCTCGCGACCGATGGTCATCTCCATGATCTCCGAGGTGCCCTCGTAGATCTCGGTGATCCGCACGTCACGCTTGATCTTCTCCACGACATACGGCCGGGTGTAGCCGTACCCGCCGTGCGCCTGGATCGCGTCGTTGGCCGCCAGGTTGCCCTCGACGGTGGCCATGTATTTGGCGATGGCGCCTTCGCAGTTCATCGCGCCGTTGTGGCCGAGGCCGCGGTCGATCTTGTCGGCGGTGTCCTCGATGAACGCGCGGGCCGCCTCGAGGCGGATGGCGTGGGGAACGATCAGCTTGTGGGTGTAGCCCTGCTTCTCGGCCAGGATGCTGCCACCCTGCTCACGCTGCAGGGAGTAGGCGATGGCCCGGTCGAGGGCTTCGACGCCGCCGCCGAGACCGAACGCGGCGACCATCAGGCGGGTGTAGCCGAAGACCTGCTGGGCCTGGACCAGACCCTTGCCCTCGACGCCGCCGACCAGGTTCCACGCCGGGACCTCGACGTCGTCGAGGAACAGCGGGGCGGTGTTCGACAGCCGCAGGCCGTGCTTGTCCTCGTGCGGGCCGGCCGAGAAGCCCTCAGTGCCCTTGTCGACGACGAACCACGTCGGGCCGGCCTCGGTGGCGGCCAGGATGGTGGTGTAGTCGGCGATCGAGCCGTTGGAGATCCACTGCTTCTTGCCGTTGAGCTTGTAGCTGACGATGTTGCCGTCGTCGTCCTTGACGGGGGTGGCGGTGGTCGTCAGGGCGCCGAGGTCGGAGCCGGCGTCCGGCTCGGTGGCGCCGTAGGCGAAGACAGAGCCCTTGGTGGCGATGTCACCGAGCCACTTGTGCTTCTGCTCCTCGGTGGCGCCCACCACGACCGGGTCGGCGCCGAGGAAGGTCGCGAAGACGGCGGTGGCCAGGCCGATGTCGTGGCGGGCCATCTTCTCGCAGACCCGGTACGCGTCGAACGCGCCGCCGTCCATACCGCCGTACACGTCCGGGATGAAGACGAGCTGCACACCCAGGGTGTCGGGGTCCATCATCTGGCGGACGATGTCCTCGGGACAGACGTCGTCACGGTCGTAGTCGAGGGTCAGCTCGGGCGTCAACGTGGCGGTGACGAAATCGCCGAGGGCTTCGACCATCAGGTTGAGGCTGCCAAGGTCGAGTCCTGCGCCACCGACGTGGCTCATTTCCGTTTCGGGCGTTGCAGTCATGGCGGAGCTCCTGATCCTCGTGTCGTCGGCGCCACGTCGGTGCCGAACGCTGGTACTGCTCTGGCTGGGTGGTTCTTTGGCTGGGTGGGGTACTTGCGGGTTGTGCTCCGGCGAGGGGGTATGCCGGTGGTGCGGGGTGTTTCGGGGAATGCGAGGGGTATGCCGGTCGGCCGGTGAGCCGTTCGGTGTGGGGTGCTGTGTGGTTGTGGCGCGGGATGTGGCGCGTATTGAGGCGAGTCGGTCGACGCTTCGGGCGCCCCGCCGGCTACCCGGCGGGAACCTCCTCCGGCTTGACCGAGCGCAGCAGGAGTTCGGCGACGTCGAGCACTTCGACGTGCTCGCTCGCGGTCCCCTCGAGCTTGCGCTGGCCGACGCCGTCGGTGAGCATCGTGATGCAGAACGGGCAGGCCGCGGTGACGACGTCGGGCTTGAGGGCCAACGCCTCGTCGGAGCGGTTCAGGTTGATCCGGGTGCCGAGGTTCTCGTCCATGAACATCCGGGCCCCGCCGGCGCCGCAGCAGAACGACCGCGTCATATTGCGTTCCATCTCGGTGACCCGGGCGCCCGGGACCGCGGCGAGGACCTCGCGCGGCGGCGCGAAGATCCGGTTGTGCCGGCCGAGGTAGCACGGGTCGTGATAGGTGACCGTCTGGTCGAGGCGGGCCACCGGGGTGAGCCTGCCCTCCTTGACCAGCTGGGCGAGCAGCACCGAGTGGTGCACGACCTTGTAGACGCCGCCGGTCTGCGGGTACTCGTTGGACAGCGCGTTGTAGCAGTGCGGGCAGGTGACGATGATCGTCTTGGAGTCCGCGCCGACCTCCTTGAGGACCTCGTTGTTCTGCATCGCGAGCATCTGGAAGAGGAACTCGTGACCGATCCGGCGGGCCGGGTCACCGGTGCAGGTCTCCATCTCGCCGAGGCACACGTACTTCACGCCGGCCTCGTGCAGCAGGGTGGCCACCGCGCGGGCGGTCTTCTGCGCGCCGTCGTCGAGGGCGCCGGCGCAGCCGACCCAGTACACGTAGTCGATGTCCGCGGCGATCTTGCCGTCTTCCTCGGTGCCGTCGGTGCCGAAGAACGGCACTTCGAAGTCGAGCTGTTCGGCCCACTCCATCCGGGCCCGCTGGCCGCGGCCCCACGGGTCGCCGGCGTGCTCGAGCCCGCGCATCGCGACCTCGGCCTCCTCGGGGAACGCCGATTCGACGAGCATCTGGTAGCGCCGCATGTCGATGATGTGGTCGACGTGTTCGATGTCGACGGGGCACTGTTCGACGCAGGCACCGCAGGTCGTGCAGGACCAGAGCACGTCGGCGTCGATGGCGGCCTGCCCGTTGTGCGGGTTGTATGCCGTGTGCGCCGGGTCGTTCTCGTCGTATTCGGTGGCCCCGATGAGCGGCATCTCCGCGATCGCCTTGACCTCGTCGGACAGCCCCGCCTTCGCCTCGTCGGTCTTGGCGAGGATGTACGGCGCCTTGGCCAGGGCGTGGTCGCGCAGGCCCATGATGAGCAGCTTGGGGCTCAGCGGCTTCCCGGTGTTCCACGCGGGGCACTGCGACTGGCAGCGCCCGCATTCGGTACACGTGGCGAAGTCGAGCAGACCCTTCCAGGTGAAGTCCTCGACCTTGCCGATGCCCATCATGTCGTCGTCGCCGGGGTCCTCGAAGTCGACCGGCTTGCCGCCCGAGTAGACCGGCCGGGTGGCGCCGAGGGCGCGCGGGCGCCGGGCGAAGGCGACATTCGGCAGCGACATGAAGATGTGCAGGTGCTTGCTGTGGACCACGAAAATCGTGAAGCCCTCGAGCACCAACAGGGCGAGCAGCAGCAGCACGGTCTCGAGGATCTCGTTGGTGTGCTGGCCGAGCGGTTCGAAGATCTTCGCGAAGCCCTGGGACATGAAGGCGCCGCGCAAGAAGGCCATCGGGCCGTCCGGCTCGTTGACCTCCTGCGCGTTGATCTGCGCTCCGCGGACCGCCCACAGCGTCCAGATCACGTTGAAGATCATGAACAGCGTGAACCAGGCCGGACCGAGGTGCGACCCGAAGAACCGCGAGCGCCGACCCAGGTCCTTGGGCTGGTTGCGGAACCGGATCACCGCGAAGGCCACGATCGCGAGCAGACACATCAGGGCGAACAGGTCCTCGACGAACCCGGTGATCGGCCAGTTGCCGATGATCGGGATCTGGAAGTGCTCGTCGAAGAGCGACCCGAAGCCCTCGATGACGGTCAACAACAGGACGACGAAGCCCCAGAAGACGGCGAAGTGGGCCAGGCCCGCGCCGGTCCACTGGAGCAGCTTGCGCTGGCCGAGCACCTCGCGGATCTCGGCCTTGATGGCCCCGCCCCACCCGCCGTAGCGCTCGAAGCGACCGGGTTCCATGGGCTGCCCCGACCGACCCAGGTTCCAAAGGAACACCAGTCGGCGCGCGGCGATGCCGAGCAGGATGACGCTCATGACCACGCCGATGATCATTCGCACGGCGAACAAAGACACTTGGGAAATCCTCCTGGTCCATCCCGGGCGTCGATCCCGGGCTTCGGGGGGCCAGTCGCGCCCGGACCCCGGGAAGGAGGCCGGGCGCGACGTGACCGGGTTGTGCTATGCCTTGCGCTTGCCGATCTCGGCGACGAGCTCGGGCAGGACCTTGTGCAGGTCGCCCACGACGCCGAAGTCGGAGATCAGGAAGATCGGGGCCTTGGCGTCCTTGTTCACGGCCACGATCGTCTTGCTGGACTGCATACCGGCGCGGTGCTGAATGGCACCGGACAGGCCCGCGGCGACGTAGAGCGAGGGCGCCACGGTCTTGCCGGTCTGACCGACCTGCAGGTCGTGGGAGACCCAGTGCAGGTCGGTAACGGCGCGGGTGGCGCCGACGGCACCGCCGAGGGCGTCGGCCATCTGCTCGATGACCGCGAAGCCCTCCTCCGAGCCCACGCCACGACCGCCGGAGACGACGACGTCGGCGCCGACCAGGTCGGGGCGGCCGGTGGAGGCCTTGGGCGACCGGTTGTCGATCTTGGTCGCCTTGGCGGCGTCCGAGACGGCGACGTCGAGGTTGACGACCGCGGCCTGGGCGGGTGCGGGCTCGGCGGAGACCGCGTTCGGGCGCACGGTGATGACCGGCGTGCCCTTGGTCACGGTGCTGGTGGCGATCCACTGACCGGAGAAGACCGACTGGGTCACCGTGAGGGCGCCGCCGTCGGCGGTCACGCCGGTGGCGTCGGTGATGATCCCGGAGTTGAGCCGGACCGCGGTACGCGCCGCGATGTCCTTGCCCTCGGGGCCGGAGATGACCAGGATGGCCGCCGGCGAGGCCTGCTCGGCCGCCTTGACCAGGGCGTCCACCTTGGGCAGCGACAGGTAGTCCTGGTAGTCCGAGCCCTCCGCGACGTACACCTTGGTGGCGCCGTATTCGCCGAGCTTGGCGACGACGTCGTCACCGGCCGAGCCGCAGACGACGGCCGAGGCCTCGCCGAGGCTGCGGGCCAGGGTGAGCAATTCGAGGGCGGACTTGCGGACTCCGTCGGCGGTGGTCTCGGCAAGAACGAGTACTTCTGACATCAATGTCTCCTAAGCGTGTGGGGTCGGCCGACGGCGGATCAGATGAAGCCCTTGGCGGCCAGGAAGTCGGCCAGGCGGGCGGTGGACTCCTCGTTGGCGGTGATGACCTCACCGGCCTGGCGGGCCGGTGTGGGAGCGACCGAGACGACCTTGGTCGCGGCCGCGGCGAGGCCGACCTGCGAGGCGTCGACGCCGAGGTCGGCGAGGGTGAGGGTTTCGACCGGCTTCTTCTTGCCGGCCATGATCGCCTTGAAGGCGGGGTAGCGCGCCTCGTCGGTCTGGTCGGTGACCGAGACGATGGCCGGCAGGGCCACGCTGGCCTGCTCGACCGCGGTGTCGGCGTTGCGCTCGATGCTGACCTTGTCCCCGGAGACGGTGAGCTTGCCGGCGAAGGTGGCCTGGTTGGCGCCGAGGCGCTCGGCCACCATCGAGGGGACGACCGACATCTCGGCGTCGGTGCTCGCCATGCCGGCCAGGACCAGGTCGTAGCCGACCTTCTCCAGGGCCTTGGCGAGGATGAGCGAGGTGGCGAGGGCGTCCGAACCGTGGATCGCGTCGTCGACGACGTGGACGCCGCGGTCCCCGCCCATGGCCAGCGCCTTGCGCAGGCCGTCGACGGCCTTGGCCGGGCCGACGGTCAGATAGACGACCTCGCTGGCGGTGCCGGCCTCCTGGAGCCGGACGGCCTGCTCGACGGCATACTCGTCCAACTCGGAGAGGCGACCCTCCACCGCGGCGCGGTCCAGCGTGAGATCGCTGGCGAATTTCCACGCGGCCGTGGGCTCGGGTACGTATTTGACCAACACGACGGTCTTCATTGATCCCTGTCCTTCATCGAGAGACTGACTGGTGCTGTGAACTCGCGCCTTAGGGCGTGCGTTCATCGTGGTGCGAGTGCGGGTTAGTGACGCGGGTCACAGGAAAGAACCTCGTCTGCAACCTAGCCAAGATTCCCCCGCTACCGGCAAGTAACTTCACCCGTTGGTCGGTCGCGATCCCGCCAATCGGTCAGCCCCGCATCCGCCACCCGGTGATTTCACCACAAAACGGTTTATTTCGGACGCTGTGAGATTGGGCACACCGCGCACTCAGGCGTCCCCGGAGGCACTCGGGCGAGAGCCGACACGGATGTGATTTCCGACACGTAAACGGGGTGGTTCCGTACGGGAAACCCGTATACATTGCGCCAAGGTAAAGGCCCGTCGCGCGGCGCCGCGCGCAATGCCGAAGGCCCGACATCGGCCCCTGGGAAGGCCCGGCACTGACCCCGCTCATTGCCGGTCGGGCCCGACCTGACGAATGGCCTGAGAACCCCCCGACAGTTCCAGCGACGAGGAGAACCCCGTGTCCTTCGACCAGACGTATGCCGCCAAGTTGCGGACCGCTCACGACACCGTGGACCTGATCCGCGACGGCGACACGATCGTCGCCCCGGTGGGCGTCGGCGAGGCACCGGGCTTCCTGGCCGCCCTGTCCGACCGGCGCACCGAGTTCACCGGTGTCCAGGTCTCGCAAATCCTGCCGCTCTACCCCGCGGCATACCTCGACCCGACGACGGTCGAGCACGTCGCCCACAACTCGTACTTCTTGAGCGGCGTCACCCGACCGGGCGCGCAGGCCGGCTGGGTGGACTACCGGCCGGCGTACTTCTACGAGACGCCCAAGCTCTTCGCCCGGGGAATGTGGCCGCACGAGGTGGTCACCTCGATGGCCTCGCCGATGGACGAGGAGGGCTACCTGTACGTCAGCCTCGGCCCGGACTACACCATCGGGGCCGCCAAGACGGCCCGCGACGTCATCCTCGAGGTCAACCCGCACGTGCCCCAGGCATACGGGGACTGCAAGATCCACATCGACCAGGTGAGCGCGGTCTACGAGACCGACAACCCGATCAAAGAGGTCGGCCTGCCGACCATCGGCCCGATCGAGCAGGCCATCGGCAACTACGTCGCCGAACTCATCCCCGACGGCGCCACCCTGCAGATCGGGTTCGGCGCCATCCCGGACGCGGTCGTCCTGCAGCTGCTGGAGAAGAAGGACCTCGGCGTGCACACCGAGATGATCGGCGACGGCATCTTGACCCTCATCGAGGCCGGCGTGGTCAACAACTCCCGCAAGAACGTCGACAACGGCATCATGCGGGCCACGTTCGCCCTGGGCACCCACAAGCTGTACGAGTGGATGCACCGCAACCCGATGCTGCGGATGGACCCGGTCGACGTGACCAACGACCCGGCCATCGCCGGGCTGCACGACAACCTCATCTCGATCAACGCCACCATGCAGGTCGACCTGATCGGCCAGTGCGGGTCCGAGACCTTGGGGCTGCTGCCCTTCTCCGGCACCGGCGGGCAGGCCGACTTCGTCCGCTCGGCGAACCGGTCCGAGGGCGGCAAGTCGTTCATCGTCACCCCGGCGACCGCCAAGGGCGGCACGGTCTCGCGGATCGTGCTCTCCCTGGCCCCCGGCACGCAGGTCACGACCACGAAGAACGACGTCGACCACGTGGTCACCGAGTTCGGGGTGGCGCAACTGCGCGGCCGCTCGGCCAAGGAACGCGCCCGCGCGCTCATCGCGATCGCCCACCCGGACTTCCGCGCCGAGCTCACCGAGCAGGCGGAGCGCCACCACCTGCTGTGACGGGCGCCACTCGGCGCAGCCGGAGGCACGTCGAAGGTTCACCCGACCACGCCGTCGGGTGAACCCTTCCGGTTGCGGTCGCCAGCCGCTACCGTGCGGCTCGAACGGGTGGCGCGCCCAGCGGCACCCGTAACGCAAGCAGCACACCGACGACCCCTAACGGCACCCAATGGCGGGAGACCACGATCATGGCGGCACGGACCGACACGGCATACACGAGCAAACTCAAGACCCCGGCCGAGGCGGTCGCGCTCATCCGTGACAACGACACCCTCGCGGTGCCGACGGGGGCCGGTGAGCCGCCCACCCTGTTGCACGCGCTCGCCGACCGCAAGGACGAACTGCACGGCGTACGCCTGTGGCAGACCCTGCCGCTGCGGCCGTACTCGTTCATCGACCCGGCCTACACGGGCAATATCACGTACGACCCGGTCTTCCTCGGCGGCTCGACCCGGCCGGGCGCGCAGGCCGGCTGGATGTCGGTCACCCCGGCCCACTTCTCCGACATGCCGGGGATGGTGCGCAACGGCGATCTCAAGGTCGACGTCGCGATCGCGTTCGTCTCGGCGATGGACGACGAGGGGTACTTCTCCTGCAGCCTGGGCGTGGACTACATGCGGGCCGCCTTCGACAAGGCCCGCGACATCATCCTCGAGGTCAACCCGAACGTCCCCTACTGCCACGGCGACAACAAGGTCCACATCTCGCAGGTCAGCGCCCTGATCGAGACGAACGACCCCGTCCTGACGCTGCCGGCCGCCGCGGCCACCGAGGAAGAGGTCACGATGGCCAAGCACGTCGCGAGCCTCATCCCGGACGGCGCCACCTTGCAGGTCGGCATCGGCGGGGTGCCGAGCGCGGTCGTCGCCCAGCTGACCGACCGCAACGACCTCGGCATCCACTCCGAGATGATGAACGACGGCATCTTCGCCCTGATCGACGCGGGCGTGGCGACCAACGCGAGGAAGAACATCAAGCCCGGCTCGTTCATGTGCACCTTCGCGCTCGGCTCGGCCCGGATGTACGAGTTCATGGACCACAACCCGAACCTGGAGATGAACCCCGTCGACATCACCAACGACCCAGCCCTGGCCGGGCAGTACGACAACCTGCACTCGGTCAACTCCACCATGCAGGTGGACTTCGCCGGCCAGTGCGGTTCGGAGTCGATCGGGACACTGCCGTACTCGGGCACCGGCGGCCAGAGCGACTTCGTCCGGGCCGCGAACCGGTCCAAGGGCGGCAAGGCGATCATCGTCGTCCCCTCGACCGCGGTGAACGGCACCATCTCGCGGATCGTGCCCACCTTGACCCCGGGGACCCACGTGACGACCCACAAGAACGACGTCAACTACATCGTGACCGAGTTCGGTATCGCCCAGCTGCGCGGCAAGTCGATCGCCGACCGGGCCCGGGCGCTGATCGAGATCGCCCACCCGGACTTCCGCGACGAACTCATCGAGGGCGCCAAGGCGATCAAGCTGCTGTGACCCGGCCCGGGCCGCAAATCCGGCACTTAGGATCTGAGGCCTGAACCCCCACCAGCGCTGTTCCGGACCGGGGGGCGCCGCAAGCTCACGGCGCCCCCCGGTTCGCCGCGCCCGGACCATGATCGTCGTCGCGGTGATGTCGGTGGGGGCGGGTGTGCTCTCGGGTTGTGCTGCGACACCGTCCCCGTATGCTGCGACGCCGGCGCCGTATGCCGCGACGTCCGCGCCGCTGACATCGATCTCCCCGAGCGGCTCGCCCACCACCACCGCCCGATCCGACGATTCGCTCGGCGGGACGATCATGCCGCGCGCCTCCCGATCCAAGGTCGCCCCCTCGGTCGTCGTGCTCGGCGACTCGGTCGCCTCGGGGTACGCCTGCGCGTGCGAGGAGTTCGGCGAACGCGTCGCCGCCGGCCTGTCCGGCGGCCTGGCCATCCGGTATGCCAATCACGCCGCCGCCGGAGAACTCGCCAGTGACGTCGTCGACGAGCTCACCAGCCAGGAGCCGGTCCGCGCGTCGGTCGCCGGGGCCGACGTCGTCCTGGTCACCGCCGGGGCCAACGACCTCTACCCGCTCGTCGAGGCCCGAGAAGGAGCCGGGTGCGACCCATCGTGTGTGGCCGAGGGCGTGAACCAGTCCGTCGAGTCGGTCCTGCGCCTGGTCACCCGGGTTCGGTCCCTCGCGCCGACGGCACGGATCGTCGTCACCGATTACTGGGACGTGTTCTTCCTCGATCCGGGCGACCCCGCCTTCGACGCCTGGGCCGATCAGGTCACCGTCGGCTTCGACCAGCGGCTCGCGCTCGCGCTCGCCGCCACCGACGCCACCCTCGTCTCGACCTACGGGCCGTTCCACACCACCCCCGGCGGCGTCACCGCGCTGCTCGCCGCCGACGGCGACCATCCCAACGACGCCGGCCACGCACTGATCGCCCGGCTCGTGCTCGACGCGTTGCGCTGACCCGAACGGGGGGGACGACAGTCCCTTGTCGCGCCCCCGCGAGGCGCACCAGGATGCCTACAGGACAGCTCGACGGACGGCATACGACACCCCTTGGGGGCCGACCGAGGCTCGGCGACAGGAGGTGCGCGATGGCCGGAATGGTCCGGGCGCTCGCCGCCGACCTGGATGGCACCCTCGCCCAGGGCGAGCACGTCGACGAGCGAACCCTGGCGGCGCTGCGCGGGTTGCGTGATCGCGGGGTGTTCACCGTGCTGGTCACCGGGCGGCGGGGCGACGAACTCGACCGGGTCTATCCGGGGCTGCGCGACGATTTCGACGTCGTCGTCGTCGAGAACGGTGCTGTCCTGCGCGCGGCCGGCGGGGAGGACGAACTGCTCGCGCCCCCGGTCGATCCGCAGTTGGTGGCCGGGCTCGCCGAGCGCGGTATCGCGTTCGCGGCGGGGCTGTGCATCCTCGACGGCTGGGCCGCCGACGCGCCCGCCATTATGACGGCGCTCAGCGATCTGGGGATCGACGCCGGCATCACCCGCAACCGGGACCGGCTCATGGTCATCCCCGCCGGGGTCACCAAGGGCACCGGGCTGCACGCCGCCGCCCGCTCGCTCGGCATCTCGTGCCACAACATCGTGGCCCTCGGCGACGCGGAGAACGACCTGGCGATGCTCGAGGCCGCCGAACTCGGGGTGGCGGTCGAGGCCGCGCTGCCCTCGGTGAAGGCCCGGGCCGACGTCGTGCTGACCCGTCCGGGTTCGGCGGGCCTCGTGGAGTTCCTCACCGGGCCGGTGATGGACGGCGTCCAGCCGCTGCGGTCCCGCCGGCGCCGGCTGGAACTGGGCCGCTACACCGACGGCCGGCCGGTCCTCATCCCGAGCGCCCAGGCCAATATCCTCATCCAGGGCGCCAGCGGAGCCGGCAAATCGCACCTGGCGGGGCTGCTCATCGAACACTGGATCCGGCTCGGCTACAGCGTCCTCGTCCTCGACGTCGAGGGCGACTACCAGGGGCTGGAACAGCTCAGCGATGTCGTCGTCCTCGAGGGCGACCAACTGCCCGACAACCAGGAACTCGTCGGCCTGCTCCGCCACCGCAGTCTGTCCGTCGTCATCGACCTCTCCCGAATGGACGACCATTTCGTGGCCGACTACGTGCGCGGGCTCGCGGGGGTCATCGACGCCGATCGCGCCGCGTGGGGTATGCCGCACTGGATCGTTTTCGACGAGGCGCACGCCTCGCTCGGGCTGGGCGGTTTCATGGCCGGCTTGCTGCGGCCGACCGACCGCGGGTTCTGCCTGGTCACCTTCCGGCCGCACGAGCTGCGACCCGATGCCGCGGCCGAGATCGACTACACGATCACCGCGACCGGCCTGGAGTCGGACACGTCCCGGACCGCCCTGATCCGTCGCGACGACGGTCCCGACGAGGCTTTTGTCGTCAACGCGCGCCGTACCCCGCACTCCCGACACTGGCACAAGTACGTCTCCCGGCCGCTGCCGCATCACCAGTGGTTCCACTTCCGCGACGCGGCCGGCCATGTCGTGGCCAGCGCCGACAACATGGCCACCTTCCTGCAGTGCCTGCGCACCGTGGACACCGCGGTCATCGAGACCCACGTCCGCAACGGCGACTTCTCCCGATGGCTGGTCGGCAGCCTGCGGGACCGTCAGCTCGCCGCGATCGCCGCGTCGGTGGAGCGCGACGTGCTCTCCCAGCACGCCCGTGAGATCCAGCGGGCCAGGGCGCGTCTCATCGAGGCGATCGAGGACTTCTGCGGCCTGGCGATGCACACCCAGCCGATGAACCACGCCGAGCCGTCCTGACTCGGGTCCTGCTCCCGCCTCACCGCCCGGCCGACCGGGACACTGGTCACCGGGTGTTCACCCGGTCTTGATAGCGTGCCGCCAGACGTTCACGTCCCCTCCGTCTCACCCGGCCGAACTCCAGCTCAGTACCGAAGGACCGCCCCCGTGCCGCAACGCGAGATCCTGCTGCGTCGCGACATCGACGCCCCCCGCAAGGTGGTGTGGGCGGAACTGACCGACCTGAGCGGTCTGGGGTGGCGGCCGGGTCGGGTCGTGGAGCGCCCCGGCGATGGTGGGTATGCCGTCGGCACCCGGTGGACCGAACGCGGCTGGCTGGCCCCCGACGCCCGCGAGATCTGCGTCATCGAGGTCCAAGAGCCGATGCGGACCGTCCAGGTCACCGAACTGGGCGACGTGGCATACCGGCTCACCTTCGAACTCACCAAGCTGACGAGTAAGAAGGGCCGCCCGCGCACCCGCGTCGCCCTGCAGTTGCGGCCCTATCTCGACCTGTCGACCGTACACAGCCTCAACCGGCACCCCGCCCCCGACTCGGGTTCAGGCGCGTCGGGTAACGGCGCGAAGGGCGACGACGGCGCCAAGACCATCTCCAAGTCGCAGATCCGGCGCTGGACGCTGCTGCGCGGTTCGAGCGTGGACCGGACCGAACACCAATTGCGCAAGGCGCTGGACAATCTGGCCGCCGCCGCCGTCAGTGCCGCCAAGAAGTAGCCCCCAAGAAGTAGCCCCCAAGAAGTAGCCCCCAAGAAGTAGCCCCAACGAAGTTCCCCGAGAAGCTGGCCGAATAACGAATCGGTAACAAGGCGGCGTGGCTTCTGTGATTATTGTGAAAGTTGTGGCGATCGGGTGACCGGTTTGGCATGGTGTGTCACGGCCCGGCGGCGATGATCGGGTGACCTCGGGACGATGACCGACCCCGGTGCGGCGGGGCGAGGAGAATCGACATGACGACCACCACATCTACGCCGACCACCACCAGGCCCGGCCGACGGGCGGCTCGCCTCCGCAGGTTCTGGCCCCGCCTGACGAGCATCACCGCGGCCTTCGGGCTGGCCACCACCTTGGTGGCCGTGCCGCAGTTCCCCGGCGGATTCGGCACCGCCGCCCCCGCCCCACGGCCCGTCCCGCCGAGCATCGCACACGCCGGGTTCACCCCCGTGGCCGCGCCCGCCCCACCCGCGGGCGCCCGCGCAGCCACCGGCGGATCGGCCGGCAGCCGGGCCCTGCAGAGCCCCGAGCAGGCCGTCGCCTCCGGCGTCGCCATCGTCGGGGTGACCTGGCCGCACGGCCAACTGCGTCCCGGCAACGCGGTCGAGTACCGCTCGTTCGCCAACGGTGTCTGGTCGCCGTGGCAGGTCGCCGAGGTGGACCCGGACGGCCCCGCCGCCGACAGCGCCGAAGCCACCGGCGCCCGCGACGGCACCGGCGCGCTGGCACTGCTCGGCGCGACCAAGGTCCAGGCCCGCGTCGTCGGCCTGCAGACCGGCCAACGATTCACTCCCGAGATCTCGGTCGTCGACCCGGGCAGCTCACCGGCGGACGCCTCGATCGGCGCGCCCGCCCCCGGTGCCGCCGTGGCCGCCGCCGCGCAGCCGGCGATCTACACCCGGGCGCAGTGGGGCGCCGACGAAACCATGCGCGACAAGAAGGACCTCACCTACGGCCAGGTCCAACTCGCCATCGTCCACCACACCGTCAACGCGAACGACTACACCCCCGACCAGGTGCCCGCACTCATCCGCGGCATGTACGCCTACCACACCAACCCAACGTGGGGCCGCGGCTGGAGCGACATCGGCTACAACTTCCTCGTCGATCGATTCGGGCGGACCTGGGAGGGCCGGTACGGCGGGATCACCCAAGCCGTCCAGGGCGCGCACGCCTACAGCAACAACCAGTGGTCGATGGGCGTCTCGGTGATCGGCACCTTCGACACCACAGCCCCGAACTCCGCGATCCTCGACGCCATCTCGCGCGTCATCGCGTGGAAGTTCACCATCCACGGCGTTCCGGCCACCGGCCCGGTCAACCTGCACTCCGCCGGACCCTATGTCTCGCGGATCATCGGCCATCGCGACGCCTACGACAACAACACCGGCTGCCCGGGCAATCTGCTGTGGCCCCAGCTGCCGACGATCCGCGCCAAGGTCGCCGCCTACGAGGGCGCCCTGCCCGGCGCCGTCCTGGTGCCCCGGCCCGCCGACGGCACGATCACGGTCAACGGCCACGGTTCGGGATCCGGCAAGGGTCTGTCCCAGTGGGGCGCGTATGCCATGGCTGAGGCCGGCAAGACCTGGCAGGACATCGTCGGCCACTACTACCCCGGAGCGGTCGCCACGACCGCCGATCGCACCGTCCGGGTGTCGCTGACCCGGTTCGGCACCGGGACGCAGACGTACACGCTGACCCCGGCACTGGCATACCGGAGCTCCGGATCGACGACCTGGACGGCGCTGCCGGACGGACCGGGCCAACTCCAGGTGATCCCGACCGCCGCCGGCACCGTCACCGTCGCCACGCGGGCCGGCACGAGCGGCACCTGGACGGCGCTGGCCACCGGCGTACGGACCCCGCTGCGGTTGCGCGACGCCACCGGCGCGCCCATCGCGATCGTGTCCGGCGGCACCGACTGGCCGTTCCGCGGTGACCTCGTCCTGACCGCAACGGCAGCCGGCCGGCAGGCCCAGGTCAACCAGACCAGCGCCGACCAGGTAACCGCCGGGACGGTCGCCAATGTCATGCCCGCGGCGTGGCCGGCCGCCGCGCTGGCCGCCCAAGCCGTTGCCGTGCGCACGTATGCCGTGCGCCAGGTCGTGCAGACCGAGGGCCTGGGGTCCGACGACACCTGCGACGGATGCCTGGGGTACACGGGCGTGCGCGGGGAGACCCCGGCGACGGTGGCCGCGGTGGCGGCCACCGCCCGGTACCTGCTGACCAACGAGGGCGTCCCCGCGCTCACGGCATACTCCCGATCGAACGGGGGGATGCGCGCCTCCGGCGGGTACAGCCCCTTCTCGCTGGCCTTCCCGGACACCTGGGACGTCGCCCGCACCGCGTCGGCGACGCCGGTGATGTCGAACCCGACGAACTGGACGACGACCCTGACGGTCGCCGCGATCCAGTCCGCCTATCCGTCGGTCGGCACCCTTTCCTCGGTGACGATCCTCGGTCGGATCGGTGGCGGCGACTGGGGCGGTCGGGCCACCTCGCTGCGGCTGATCGGGTCGGCGGGGACGCGGATCGTGACGGCGGACGTGTTCGCCGCGGCGCTGCGGCTGCCCTCCACGTGGTTCACGATGGTGCCCGAGGGGACACTGACAGGTTTCGTCGACGTGCCGCCCGGCGCGCCGTTCGCGACCGAGATCGCCTGGCTGGCGGCCCGCGGGATCAGCACCGGCTGGTCGGACGGGACGTTCCGCCCGAGCGAGCCGGTCACGCGTGAGGCGATGGCCGCGTTCATGTACCGCCTGGCCGGCAAGCCCGCGTTCACCCCGCCGGCCCGGTCGCCGTTCACCGATGTCCCGACGACGAGCGCGTTCTACAAGGAGATCACCTGGCTCGCCGCGCGCGGCATCAGCACCGGCTGGTCGGATCGGACCTTCCGGCCGACCACGTCGATCTCCCGCGAGGCGATGTCGGCGTTCATGTACCGGTTCGCCGGCCGGCCCGCGTTCACCGCACCCGCGGTCTCGCCGTTCCGCGACGTGCCGACGACCGGCGCCTTCTACCGCGAGATCAGTTGGCTGGCCGCGCGAAAGATCTCGACGGGCTGGTCCGACGGGACTTTCCGGCCGCTGAGCCCGGTGACCCGCGAGGCGATGGCCGCTTTCATGTACCGGTTGGCGGGGGTGATGGGACTGTGAGTATGCGGGGCCGACGATCGCGGTGGTCCGTCCGGAGCTCGGTGGTGGCGGTCCTGCTGGGCGCACTCGTCGGGGCCCTGGCCCCCGCGCTCGGCGCGGCTCCCGCGCTCGGCGCGGCCCCGGCCCAGGCGGTCGCCGTGGCCGAGAGCCGGCTGCGGCCACCGGACGGCGCCTACACCGTCACCGGCTACGGCTACGGGCACGGCATCGGCCTGTCCGCGTGGGGCGAACAGGCCCGCGC
>JBDIAR010000073.1:0-16151 GCA_039812545.1 Dermatophilaceae bacterium
CCGGCGGAGCCGGAGAAGCCGGCGGAGCCAGAGGAGCCGACGAAACCGGCGAAGCCGGCGATCGGGACGCCATCGCGACCCGGTTGGGGATCGCCCTGACCCGAAGCGGGGTCCGCAGCGTGGTGGTGACGATCGGTTCGGCCGGTGCCGTCGTCGTCGGGCCGTCCGGGGTGACCCGGCTGTCTGCTCCCCGGACCGACGCCGTCGACACCACCGGCGCGGGCGACGCCTTCGTCGGAGCCTGCACGGCGGCCCTGGCCGCCGGGAGTCCGCTGGTAGACGCGGCCCGGACGGCGGTCGCCTTCGCCGCTCGCTCCGTGCAGCGCCCCGGCGCCCAGGCGTCGTATGCCCATGCCGCGGGCCGCGAGTAGTCGGTCCACTCGCCGTCTCGGCCCCGGCCCGGCTCCTGCACCGCCTCGGCCCGTCCCCGCTCCCGTCCCGGCCGCTCAGCGCCGGCGTCTGACCAGATCCACCGCCACGTGGCCGAGAGCACCCAGCATCAGTTCGACGGCCAAGGCGACGAAGAGGCCGACGGCGGACGGCCCGGCATACGAGAGTCTGGAGGACCCCAGCGGTCCGGACCCGAGCCACGCGGCCAGGGCCAGCAGGGCCGCCGTGAGGACGGCGGCGGCAAGGGCGCAGGCCAGCTTGGTGGTCCAGTGCGTCAGTCGCGCCAGGCTGCGGGAGCACCGGGCGCCGGTCCAGAACCCGACGGCCACCGGGATGAACAGGACGGCGACGAGCCAGCCCGGGTAGCTGCCCTCGGGTGGGATCGCCGCCAGGACGGGGATGGCCGGCATGAGGCCCGGTTGCGAACCCCCCAACGACACACTGGACCCCTCGCCGACCATGAAACCGGGTCCGGCGATCCAGGCCACCGCCCAGATCGCGAGATTCGGGAGTACGCACAGCTGGGCCAGGCTCAGCGCGACCACCGCGAGCCCGCCGCCGCCCACGGCGGCATACAAGGCGGTGAACGTCCCGAACCGGGCGACGAGCGAGCCGACCACGAGCACCCCGCCGACGGCGAGGAGCACCAGGGCACCGTCGCGCGCCGGGCGTAGTGCCCGATCGACCCAGATCGGGACGCGTTCGGCGATCCCGCCCAGCCGGCCGAGGTCCTCGCCGGCGTGGACCCGGCCCCAGCCGTCGACGACGAGCGCCACGAGCGGGGGACCCAGGGCCCACAGCGGCGCGACGAACCAGGGCCGCGAGCCGCCCGCCAGACCGACGAGGTAGATCACCAGGGCGGCGGTGAAATAGCCCGCGAGGAAACGGACGGCGGCGGGGCCCCACGGCTCCCCCGAGCGCGCCGTTCGGCGCACGGCATACGCCGAGGTGACATAGAGCAGTGCGGTCAGCAGCAGCGGGGCGATGCCCACCGGTCCGACGTCGGTGGCCAGGTGCGCTCCGGAGGCGAGGAACCAGAAGCCGGATGCCACGCCCACGACACCGGCCGCCGAGGCCCCCGCGGTCGCGATTCCCCAGCCGAGCAGGCTCGCCACCAGGATCACCCCGAAGCTCGTGCCGGCCGCCGCGGCGCCGAGCGGCAGGGCGCGCGAGCCGCTGATCGGGAGACTGCGGCGCAACTGCACGGGGTCGGTCCTTTCGCTGCGGGGACTTTCGGTCCGTGGGGTGTCGACTGCCATCGTCTCCTACCGTGATGCTCCGCCGGGCCGACGGCACGCCGAGCGGGACGGTGTTACTCCCCGCTGGCACTCGCCCAGGTGACGGTATGCCGGGCGTCGCGAACGCACGGAGGGGGCGGCCCGGGTGGGCCGCCCCCTCCGCCGGCTGAGCCGGACGTCAACTCACAACGCGCTCTGGCTGGAGTGCCCCAGCCCCTTCATGATCTCGCGCATCAGGTCGGCGGTGGCCGAGGGGGTCTTGCCGACCTTGACGCCGGCCGCCTCCAGGGCCTCCTTCTTGGCCTGGGCCGTGCCGGAGGAGCCGGAGACGATCGCGCCGGCGTGGCCCATCGTCTTGCCCTCGGGCGCGGTGAACCCGGCGACGTACCCGACGACCGGCTTGGTGATGTGGTCCTTGATGTATGCCGCAGCCCGCTCCTCGGCGTCACCGCCGATTTCGCCGATCATCACGATCGCATCGGTGTCCGGGTCGTCCTGGAACGCCTGGAGGCAGTCGATGTGGGTGGTGCCGATGATCGGGTCGCCGCCGATGCCGACGCCGGTGGAGAAGCCGAACTCGCGCAGTTCGAACATCATCTGGTAGGTCAGGGTGCCCGACTTGCTGACCAGACCGATCCGCCCGGGGCCGGAGATGCTGGCCGGGATGATGCCGGCGTTGGACTGGCCGGGGCTGATGATGCCGGGGCAGTTCGGGCCGATGATCCGGGTGGCGCCCTTGTCCTTGGCGTAGTTGAAGAACTCCGCGGTGTCCTTGACCGCCACGCCCTCGGTGATGACGACGCACAGCGGGATCTCGGCGTCCACGGCCTCGATGACCGCCGCCTTGGTGAACGCGGCCGGCACGAAGATCACCGTGACATTGGCGCCGGTCGCCGCCATCGCGTCCTTGACGCCGCCGAACACCGGGATGGACTTCTCGCCCGGGAAGTCGACCGAGGTGCCGGCCTTCTTCGGGTTGACGCCGCCGACGATATTGCTACCGGAGGCCAGCATGCGGGTGGTGTGCTTCATGCCCTCGGAGCCGGTCATGCCCTGGACGATGATCCGGGAGTCCCTGTTGAGGAAGATCGACATTGCTGCTACCGCCCTTACTTCGCGTTCGCCGCGAGTTCGGCGACCCGCCGGGCCGCACCGTCCATGGTGTCCACGCGCTCGAGCTGGGGCAGCTTGGCCTCGTCGAGGATGGCCCGACCCTTCTCGGCATTGTTGCCATCGAGGCGGACCACGAGCGGCTTGGGGTGTGCGCCGTGCTGGGCGAGGATCGCGTATGCCTGCACGATGCCGTCGGCGACCGCGTCACAGGCCGTGATGCCGCCGAAGACGTTGACGAACACGGCCTTGACCTGCTTGTCCTCGAAGATGACGTCCAGGCCACCGGCCATGACCTCGGCATTGGCGCCGCCGCCGATGTCGAGGAAGTTCGCGGGTGCGGGGTGCTGGCCCTCCGCGTCGACGAACTCCTCACCGGCATACGCGACGACGTCGAGGGTGCTCATGACCAGGCCGGCGCCGTTGCCGATGATGCCGACGCTGCCGTCGAGCTTGACGTAGTTGAGGCCCTTCTCGGTGGCCAACACCTCGAGCGGGTCGGTCTTGGAGTGGTCGACGTACTGCTCGTGCTCGGGGTGACGGAAGTCGGAGTTCTCGTCGATGGAAACCTTGCCGTCGAGGGCGACGATGGCCCCGTCCTCGGTCTTGACCAGCGGGTTGACCTCGACGAGGGTGGCGTCCTCGTCGCGGTAGACCTCCCATAGCTTTTGCATGGTGTGGGTGATCGCGGCCCGGTCGGCCTCCGGGAAGCCGGCCTGGTCGAAGATCTCGTCGGCCTTGGCCTGGTCGATCCCGACGTTGGGGTCCACGGCCACCCGGGCGAGGGCCTCGGGGCGTTCGACCGCGAGTTGCTCGATCTCCATGCCCCCTTCCTTGCTGCACATCGCCAGGTAGGTGCGGTTGGCCCGGTCCAGCAGGATCGAGAAGTAGTACTCCTCGGCGATCTTGGCGCCCTGGGCGATCATGACGGTCTTGACGGTGTGGCCCTTGATGTCCATCCCGAGGATGGCCTCGGCGTGCGCCTTGGCCTCCTGCGCCGACGTGGCGAGCTTGACCCCGCCGGCCTTGCCGCGGCCACCGGTCTTGACCTGGGCCTTGACGACCGTCACGCCACCGGATTTCGCACCGATGCGAGCGGCTGCCTCCTCGGCTTCGTCAGGGGTCTGCGCGATCGCGCCGTCCAGCACCGGTACGCCGTGTGCCGCGAACAAATCGCGGGCTTGATACTCGAACAGGTCCACGTCGAATGCCGTCCTCGTCGTCGAAGGAAACTGGTACGGCCGAGCCTATCGGCCGGGACCGACGAGCCGTAGTCCCTCTTCGCCCGAGGGTTCGCCGCCACCTGTGAGGTGTGCCACCTCGGCGCCGGGTGGTCGGGGTTGCGCGGGTGGTCGGGGTTGCGCGGGCCGGCTCAGCGGCTGACGCCCACGTTGGCCGTGACCCAATCGACGATCTCGGTGGTCGTGGCTCCCGGGGTGAACACCTTGGCGACGCCGAGCCGGGTGAGTTCGGCGAGGTCCTCGTCCGGGATGATGCCGCCGCCGAAGAGCACGATGTCGGTGGCGTCGCGGTCCTGGAGCAGCTTGGCGACGGTCGCGAAGAGGGTCATATGGGCGCCGGAGAGCACCGACAGCCCGACGGCGTCGGCGTCCTCTTGGATCGCGGTCTGCACGATCTGTTCGGGGGTCTGGTGCAGGCCGGTGTAGACGACCTCCATGCCGGCATCCCGTAGGGCTCGGGCCACGACTTTGGCGCCACGGTCGTGACCGTCCAGTCCGGGCTTGGCGACGACGACACGCAACCGGCTCTCGCTCATGGGGGACAGCGTAGCCAAGACGGGCCCGATCGAATGTGAGATGAATCACCCAAGGATGGTGAATGAACGTTCAAGGGCCCGTTGCTGTCCGTTTTGTCCGTATGCCGGGCGCTGTCGCCGCTGCCTTCCGCTGGGTCACAACCACCGGCTTACGAGGCATCTGCCCTGTTCAGCGGCGGCGAACAGGGCGGATGACGACATATCCCCGGCCTTGTCATATTGCTTATCGGGGTGCGGTTTGCTGATAACGGAACGATTACGCTACATTGCTCGACAGCCCGAAGGAACGGAATCCTTCCCCGGTGCGTAGCCCCCCGCTCAGCACCGAGGAAGGTCGAGCCGCACAGCGACTGGCCTACGGTCCCGTCAGCGTGACGCACAGTCACGTGTATGCGCCTGACCGAGTCTCCGTTCACCCCCGACTTCGAAAGCCAGTTCACGTTGCTTCAGAACGATCCGTCCATGCCCGATGCCTCCTCGTCGCCCTCGACGCGACCAGCCCAGCGGCGTTCCCGAGGTCGGCACGCGGCTCCGCGGGCGCCCAAGCGAGCGGTGCGTTCGACGGCTGCTTTCCTGGCTCTGCCGTGTGTGGCCGCCGGCGCCGTGATCGGTGTTCGCGCGGCCCAGCGGCCCGATTTCCTGGAGCAGGTCTCGGGGCACCCGCAGGCCTTGGCCGCGATGGTCAACACCACCGGGCTGGGTGCCATCGACGGTGCCGTGCCGGCGGAGGCGACGCGGTTGATGGCCGCCGGCGCCGGTGCGGTCACGGGTCGCGACGCTGCGTCGGCCGACCGGGTGTCCCGCGGCGCGGCTCGCCAGGCGCTGGCCGCGGGCTCGTCCTCGGATTCCGTCGCCCGCCCCGCCTCGGCGGCCGACCAGGGGACGGACGCGATCGGTGGCGCCGACGACGTCCTCGCCCAGACGATCGCCCAGGCCGAGGCCAAGATCGCCGCCGACGCACTGGCGGCCAAGATCGCCGCCGACAAGGCCAAGGCCGCCGCCACGGTTGCCGCGGCGCACCGCTGGGTCAAGCCGTTGAACGACTACAACCTCAGTTCCGGTTTCGGGATGCGGCACGGCAAGATGCACCCCGCCATCGACCTCGCCGGACCTCAGGGCACGCCCGTCGTCGCGATGTCCTCGGGCACCGTCATCAACGCCGGCTGGTCTGACCTGGGCTACGGGAACCTCGTGGAGATCCAGTACTGGGATGGCACGGTGTCCTGGTACGCGCACAATGTGTCCCTGGCCGTCAAGGTCGGCGACACCGTCAAGCCCGGTCAGGTCGTCTCCCACCGCGGCACCACAGGCCGCTCCACCGGCCCGCACGTGCACCTGGAGATCCACCCGGGTGGCGGCGACGCCGTGTCCCCGCTGCCGTGGCTCGCCGCCCACGGCATCTCGATGTAGATCCCTTCAGGCCTGGCACGTCCACACCGTTGACCGCCCCTCCGGGTCCGTTGAGCGCCCAACACCGACGAGGCGGATGACCAGAATCTTCGAGCAACAGAACACTGGTTGAGACGGATCCCAATGTCGTGGGGGGTGCCACCGGTGGCCACCGACAGGGGAATCGGACGGCTGACGTTCGTGGGCGTCCGATTCCGAGTTGGTCACCCAACAGCTACGCACGTGCACACCGGTGCACGGGGCATACCGGCCATGACGTGGTTCGCTCGCACCCGATGGTGGCTGCCGGCGGGCCTCGTCGTTCTCGGTGCCGTGGCTCTCACCACCTATCTGGCAGCGGTGACCTTCGCGATCCCGGAGCTGGCGCACCCCACCGGGCTGGAGATCCCGGCGACCCTCGCTATGCCGATCTTCGCGGCGGTGGCCATTGTCAGCACCACCGTCAGCCGCGCCCCGGCGGCCGAACTCGTTGCGGCCCGGCCCGTGGTCCGACTCGACTGCCTGGCAACCTCCGGGTTCACCGCCGTCGCGTGGCTCCTGTATTCCGCTTGCGCCTACGCGGTGAGCCTGCCCTTCTTGCTGGCGTCGGGACGTAATGCCCTGGGGCTGGTGGGGATCGGCTTGGCGGTGCGCCGATGGATCGACCCGGCGGGGGCGTCTGCCGTCAGCGTGGCCTATCTCGTCGGCGTCCTGGGTCTGGGCGACCGAGCCGACCCCGGCTTCCTCGACTGGCCCTTGGCCCGTCCGGAGGACCCACGAGCGCTTGCCGTCGCGGGGGCCTTGTTCTGCGTCGGACTGCTCGTCTTGTCCCGCCGTCGCTATCGCGAGCGGCTCGCCGTGACGCGCCCCGATGCATTGTGACCACAAGGTGATTCGCGGGCCGAGGTCAGAGTTTGGTCACCGGGGCGTAACGCAGTAGGAGCCGTTTGACGCCTGCCGACCCGAAGTCGACGAAGGCCATCGCCTTGTCGCCGGCCCCCTCGATCTTGCTGACCGTGCCCAGCCCGAACGTGTCGTGGGTGACCCGGTCGCCGGGGTTGAGCGAGGCGACCTGGCGGCTCGGCGGACGCGCCGCGACTCGGCCGGCCATCGTCGCCATCGCGGAGTCCCGCGTCGTCGTCAGCGGACCGGCTCCCCGCACGGCGGCGGCGGTGCGCTCCCAGTGGACCAGGTCGGCAGGGATCTCGTCGAGGAAGCGGGACGGCGGGTTGTACATCGGCGAGCCCCAGGCGGAGCGGACCGCGGCTCGGGACAGGTGAAGTCGCTCGCGCGCGCGGGTGATCCCGACATAGGCCAGGCGCCGCTCCTCCTCCAACTCCTTGTCGTTGCCGAGGGAGCGCAGGTGCGGGAACGTCCCGTCCTCAAGCCCGGTGAGGAACACGACGGGGAACTCCAACCCCTTGGCCGTATGCAGGGTCATCAGCGTGACGAACCCGCTGCTGACCGCGTCCGGATGGTCCGGGACCTCGTCGGCGTCGGCCACGAGCGAGACCTGCTCAAGGAAGTCCTCCAGGTCGGTGCGGGGAGGGTCCGCGTCCTCATCGTCGTCGGCCGGCCCCTGCTCGGCGAGCTCGGCGGCCCGCTTGGCGTCGAATTCCCTTGCCACGTTGACCAATTCGGCGAGGTTCTCGATGCGGGACTCGTCCTGCGGGTCGCTGCTGGCGCGCAGCTCGGCCAGATAGCCGCTGCGTTCGACGATCGCCTCGATCAAGGTGGCGACCCCGCCGCCGCCCTCGTGCACGATCCGCAGGTGCTCCAGCATCGTCGTGAACGCCTCGATCGCCGCCACCGACCGGGTGGCGATCCCCGGCGCGTCCGCAGCGCGACCGAGGGCCACGACGAACGGGACCCGCTCCCGCTCGGCAAGCGCCGCCACACACGCCTCCGCGCGCTCCCCGATGCCCCGCTTGGGGACGTTGAGGATCCGGCGCAAGCTCACCGTGTCCGTCGGGTTGGAGATCACCCGCAGGTATGCCAGGGCGTCCTTGATCTCTTTGCGCTCGTAGAACTTCGTGCCGCCCACGATCTTGTACGGCAGGCCGACCCGGACGAGGACCTCTTCGAGCGCGCGCGACTGGGCGTTCGTGCGATAGAAGACGGCCACATCGCCGGGCCGCACCCCGTGTCGATCGCCGAGGTCGTCGATGCGGCGCGCGACGAACGCCGCCTCGTCATGTTCGGAGTCGGCGACGTACCCGTGGATCTGTGGCCCGTCGCCGCTCGCCGTCCACAATCTCTTGGGCCGCCGCTCGCTGTTCTTGGCGATCACCGAATTCGCGGCCGACAGGATGGTCTGGGTGGACCGGTAATTCTGCTCCAAAAGGATTGTCCGGGCATTCGGATAATCCTGCTCGAACTCCACGATATTGCGGATCGTCGCCCCCCGGAAGGCGTAGATCGACTGGTCGGCGTCACCGACGACCGCCAATTCACCCGGCGGGATGCCGTCCTCGCCGTCGCCCACGAGCTGTCGGACCAGTTCGTACTGGGCCATATTCGTGTCTTGATACTCGTCCACCAGGATGTGACGGAACCGTCGTCGATAGTGCTCGCGGACCTGCGGAAAGGCCTGCAACAGGTGGACCGTCGTCATGATGAGGTCGTCGAAATCGAAAGCGTTCGCCTGCCGGAGCCGCCGCTGATATCCCCGGTATGCCTCGGCGACCATCCGGTCGTGATGGGTCCCCTCCCCCACCTGACCGGCATACGTCTCGTCGTCGACGAGTTCGTTCTTCAGGTTGGAGATCGCGTTGGTGAAGGCGCGGGGTTGGTACCGCTTGGGATCGAGGTCCAGGTCGCGCAGCACCATCGACATCAGGCGCTGGCTGTCGGCGGCGTCGTAGATCGTGAAGCTCGATTTCAGGCCCAGGTGTTGGGCCTCGCGGCGCAGGATGCGAACGCACGCGCTGTGGAAGGTCATGATCCACATCGCGCGGGACCGCCCGCCGACCAATTGTTCGACGCGCTCGCGCATCTCGGCGGCGGCCTTGTTGGTGAAGGTGATCGCGAGAATCTGGCCGGGTGCGGCGTCCCGGGCCGCCAAGAGGTAGGCGATCCGGTGGGTCAGCACCCTCGTCTTGCCCGAACCCGCACCCGCGACGATGAGCAGCGGGGCACCCTCGTGGACCACGGCCTCGCGCTGCTGGGGGTTCAGGCCCGCCAGCAGGGCCTCCGGGTCGGCCGTCGGCGGCGAGAACCGGGCCGGACGCGGCGCCGGACCCTCCCGGCCGGCGACCGCCCATTCGGGCACGCCGCGCTCGTCGACGGCCCCGGCTGGATCGGCAGGATCGGCAGGATCGGCGGGCGCGTCGAACGGCAGCGGCAGGTGGTCGAACAGGCTCATTTCGGCCCTCACTCTAACCGTCGGCCACGACAGCACCGGCACCGACACCGGGCCGGGCCGGCCCACGGCATACGCTCGCGGTGAGAGTTCGCCGCGACACCGAACGCCCGTCGAGGATGAGGAGAGACACGTCATGATCCGTGAGGCGACCCGCGATGACATCCCGGAGATCCTGCGGCTGGTGCACGCCCTGGCGACGTACGAGCGTGAGCCGGACGCCGTCGAGGCGACCCCGGAGTTGTATGCCAGATGGCTGTTCCCGCCGCACGCGGCGCCGTCGGCATACGTGCTCATCGCGGAGGACGCCGGACGGGTCGTGGGGATGGCGCTGTGGTTCCCGACCTTCTCGACGTGGACCGGACGGCCGGGGATCTGGCTGGAGGACCTGTACGTCGAGGAGGAGGCCCGCGGCGGCGGACACGGTCTGGCGCTGATGCGCGAACTCGCCCGGATCTGCCGAGAGCGCGGCTGGGCCCGCCTGGACTGGTCGGTCCTGACGTGGAACACCCCGGCCATCGAGTTCTACGAGCGGATCGGCGCGCACGCCAAGTCGGAGTGGGTCGACTACCGGATGGACGGACCGGCCCTGCACGAGTTCGCCGGCGGAGCCTAGTCTGTCGGTCATGACCAAGGCTCTCGTCGTCACCGCCCACGGGGACCGCGACGTCCTCGCCGTCGAGCAGATCGAACCCGCCCGGCCCGGCCCCGGCCAGGCGCGCGTGCGGGTGGCCGCTGCCGGCGTCAATTTCATCGACGTGTACCAGCGGCAGGGGATCTATCCGATCCCCACGCCGTTCGTGCTCGGGATGGAGGGCGCCGGCGAGGTCGAATCCGTCGGCGACGGCGTGGACGTGCCAGTCGGAACTCGCGTCGCGTGGTGCATGACCCCGGGCAGCATGGCCGAACTCGCCGTTCTGCCGGCCGACAAGCTCGTCCCCGTCCCCGAGGGGGTCGGATCCGTGGTGGCCGCGGCGGCCATGTTGCAGGGCATGACCGCGCATTTCCTCGTCAACTCCACGTATGCCGTGGGTGAGGGCACCGTCGCGCTCGTCCACGCCGCGGCCGGCGGGGTCGGGCAACTGCTGACCCAGCTCATCGTCGCCAAGGGCGGGACGGTCATCGCCACCGCCAGCAGCCCCGAGAAGCTGGCGATCGCGACGGCCCGCGGCGCCCGGCATACGATCGACTACACCCAGGTCACCGATCTGGCGGCGGCGGTGCGAGAGGCCAACGGCGGCAAGGGTGTCGACGTGGTGTACGACGGCGTCGGCAAGTCCACCTTCGACGCGTCGCTGGCCTCGCTGCGCCCCCGCGGGCTGATGGTGTTGTTCGGCGGCGCCAGCGGGCAGGTGCCGCCGTTCGACATCCAGCGACTCAACACCTCCGGGTCCCTCTACCTCACCCGCCCGACCCTCGGGTCCTATCTCGCCGACCGGGCCGAACTCGAATGGCGGGCGCACGAAGTCTTGACGGCGGTCGCCGACGGCTCGCTCGGGATCGACATCGGCGGCAGCTACCCGATGGAAGATGCCGCGGCGGCATACGAGGCGCTGGAAAACCGCCGAACCACCGGCAAACTCGTCCTCACCATCTGAGGTCGTCCAGCGCCTCGTCGTCCGCCTCGAGCAGGTGAACGTCGGCCGGTTGCGGCCAGTCGGCCGCCCACAACCACCAATCGCCGTCGAGGCCCCGGGTCACCAGGGCGGGGCGCGACTCGCCGGTGCGTTCGCGGGTGAGTTCGACGGCGATGATGGCCAGCACCGGCCGGATCACCCCGGGAGTCCGCGGACGCAGCGCGACAACGGTGCACCCCGGCCAATCGGTTCGGATCGGCAGCACGACCAGGTCCACCTGATGCCACACCAGACGCCTCATCGCCTGCTCACCGCGACGAGACGACCACGCGTCCACGACCAGGAGAGCCAGCCCCGCGGTCGCGATCAGCAGGACCCAGACCTGAATGACGCCGGAGTAGACACCGACGATTCCGCCGAATACGACGACGGCCTGCAGGCCCAGGAAGAACCGCTGAGCGCGCCGCGACGGCAGAACCCTGGTCAAGAGGGTTTGGATGTCGCCGGGCTGGGCCGGGGCTCCGACGTGCAGCCTCGCGTCGTCGGCGCTCGCGACGTCGCCGTATGCGTTGAGCTGGGCGAGCAGTTCGGCGCGGGTCGAGTAAGGGCGGCTCTCCAGGTCCAGGGTCGGTGGGTACCCGGGCGGGTGCAGGGGGGCGCGGCGCCGGCGACGCCAGTCGCGCACCGAGCGGGTTCCCCCGACCAGCAGAAGCAGGATCCCGGCGATGAAGACCACGACCGCCGCCGCGTTGGGAAGGCGCGACAGCTGGCAGTGCTCCGGTAGGCAGGCCCGAGCGGGATCGGTCGGGTCGTAGCGAATCTGGACCCGAGAATCAATGGCCGGCGGGGGCGGGGACGAGCGCAGCCAGATCCGCGCGACCTGGGGCACGGCCGAGGAGCCGAATCGCACGTCCACGGCGCCGTTGTCGAAGAACGGCCATGGGTCGACCCAATCGACCACCACCGCCTCCGCGGGTCGGCCGAACTCGCGGACCGCCTGGACGCGGCCCTCGGCATACCCGGCCGAGAAGGCGGAGGCCAGCGCCAAGACGAGCCCGGTCACCGCCATCCGCCCGGGCCGGCGACGTCGGGGCCGGCGGCGTACGTCTGCGCGGTAGTGGGGCTGGTCGGGCATCACGCCGCACTATCGCGCAGGATGGCGCCGTCGCTCAACCCGACGGTTCCCCTCGACCCCCCTCGACAGAATTCGGCGCCTCAGTGGCCGAGGACCAGGCTGACGCCGAGCACGGTCATGACAACGGCGATGCCGAGGTCGAGGACGACCCAGGCGCGGGGCCGGGCGAACACGCCGGACAGCAGGCGCGCCCCGAACCCCAACCCGGAGAACCACATCACGCTCGCCACGGCCGCGCCGCCGGCGAACACCCAACGCAGTCGCTCCCCTTGCGAATTCGCGATCGACCCCAGCAACAGGACGGTGTCCAGGTAGACGTGCGGGTTGAGCCAGGTCAGGGCCACGGTCAGCAGGGCCACTTTGGCCAATGGGCTGGTCGAGCCAGCGGTGTCGGTGTTCAGGCTCGACCCGGTGAAGGCTCGGCGCGCCGCCAGGAACCCGTATGCCAGCAGAAAGACCGCGCCGCCGTACCGGATCGCGGTGAGCACCCAGGGCGCCTGGGAGACCAGCACGCCGATGCCCAGGACGCCGGCCACGATCAGGATCGCATCGGAGGCGGCGCAGATCGCCACCACCGGTGCGACGTGTTCGCGGCGCAGTCCCTGCCGCAGCACGTAGGCGTTCTGGGCGCCGATCGCCACGATGAGCGAGAGGCCGGTGCCCAAGCCGGCCAGCGCGGCGGTGGGTGCGGTGGACGCGGCGGGAAGGGCGAGGGCGACCGGCATACGAGTGACGCTACGACCCCGCGGCATACGGAATCCAGCTAATGATTCTTCAGGATCATTAGAGTTGCTTCATGCCCATCCCGCTGAACGACTTGACCACGCTGATCGCGGTCGTCGAGGCCGGCACGTTGGAGGCCGCCGCCACCGCGCTGCACGTCACGCCCTCCGCGGTCAGCCAACGGCTGCGCGCCCTGGAGGAGTCCGTCGGGCGCACGCTGATCCGGCGCACCAAGCCGGTCGAGGCCACCGAATCCGGCGAGGTCATCCTGCGTCTGGCCCGCCAGGTCGACCTGCTGCGCAGCGAGACCGAGGAGGAACTCGGCGCGTCGCCGCGCCGTGGCGCCGGTCCGGCGCGCACTCGCGTACCCATCGTCGCCTCGGCCGATGCCCTGGCGACCTGGCTACTGCCGGCCCTCGCGGCCGCCGCAGAGGAGCACGACGTGGTGCTGGAGATCGTCCGGGAGGACCAGGCGCACTCCACCCAGCTGCTACGGGACGGCACCGTCATGGCGGCGGTCACCTCGACGGCGGAGCCGGTCCCGGGCTGCGCGGTGCGGCGACTCGGGGCGATGCGCTATCGGGCCATGGCGACGCCGGCATACGTGCGCAGGTGGTTCCCGAACGGCGTGACGGCGGCGACGTTGGCGCTCGCGCCCGTCGTCGTGTTCGACCGCAAGGACGACCTGCAGGACGACTACCTGCGCCGCCGGGTGACGGGCCGCATCGACCCGCCCCGGCACTTCGTGCCGGAGTCGACGACGTACGCCGCCGCGATCCGGCTCGGACTCGGCTGGGGGATGATTCCGGATCTGCAGCGGGCACCCGACGACGGCCTCGTCGCACTGGACGAGTCAGACGCACGCCATGGACGCCGATGGACCGACGTCACGCTCTACTGGCAGCAGTGGAAGCTGCGTTCGACGGCGCTGTCGCAGTTGGCCGCGGCGGTTGACGAGGCCGCGGAGCGCGCCCTGTCGTGAGCTTCCTCGTGCCGTCAGTGGCCGACGAGGAAGGCGATCGCCACGTTGGCCAGAGTCAGGGCCCCCGCGGCGTGAATCAGCGGCGCGTATGCCTCCGAACGCGCCTTCTTCTGGGCGGCCACCTCGGCGCAGCCGACGACGCCGAGGGCGACCAACAGCTTGAGGGCCACCCACAGATTCGGCGGGGCGTCGTCCGCGGCCGAGGCGACCGCGACGAGGATCAGCCCGACGAAGAGCTGGACTCGAGCGCCCCACACCAGCAGCCGCAGATCGGCGCTGCGCCAGGCGAGCACCCAGCCGCTGAGGATCGCCAGCAGGCCGAGCATGTGGACGACGTAGAGAACCTTCTCGGCAACTTCCATGCGACCACCCTACGTGGACCCTCCGACGGTCTGGGACAGTCGGCTCCGTGCGCCCGGGTGGTCGGGCAGGCGGTGGCGACCACGCTGCTGGCCCGCTCGCGGCGGGCTGTTGTCGCGCGCGTAGCCGACGAGCGCCCGGACGTGGCTCACAGCAGGCGACGGTTCATCGCCCACGCGGTCAGTTCGTGGCGCGAGGACAACTGCAGCTTGCGCAGCACCGAGGACACATGGGTCTCGACCGTCTTGACGGAGATGAAGAGCTCCTTGGCGACTTCCTTGTACTGGTACCCGCGCGCGATGAGCCGCATCACCTCACGCTCCCGGGCCGACAGGCGGTCGAGTTCCTCGTCCACCTCGGCGATCTCCCCCGCCGACGCCCCGAACGCATCGAGGACGAAACCGGCCAGCCGCGGCGAGAACACGGCGTCACCGTCGGCGACCCGCCGGATCGCGGTGAACAGGTCGCTCGGCAGGATCGACTTCGTCACGTACCCGCGAGCGCCGGCTCGGATCACCGCGATCACATCGTCGGCCGCATCGGAGACGGACAGCGCCAGGAAACGCACCGGCATACCGGCACTCGTCTCCAGGCCCCGGCAGCCGAGCAGCACGTCGACGCCGCCGCGGCCCGCCCCGCCCGGCAGATGCACGTCGAGGAGCACGACATCGGGCAACTCCCGTCGGATCCCCTCGATCGCGGCCTCCACGTTCGGCGCCTCGCCGACGATCGTGACGTCCGCGGCGGCGGCGTCGAGTTCGGCCTTCACCCCCGACCGGAACATCCGGTGGTCGTCCACGAGCAGCACCCGGATCGTCATGCCGAACCTCCTTCAGTCGCCGTCGAATCCGCCTCGCGCGTGCGGGTCGGCACGGACAGGCAGACCTCGGTGCCGGGCTCCATCCGACGGACCCGAGCCGTACCCCCGTGCCGGGACATCCGCCCGATGATCGATTCGCGCACCCCGAGGCGATCGGCCGCGACCGCATCGACGTCGAAGCCGGGGCCGTGGTCGCGAACGAAGGCCTCGATGCGCTCTGGACCCACCTCGACGAACGCGGACACCGGTGGAGCCCCATGTCGTACCGCGTTGAGCATCGCCTCGCGGGCGGCCTGGACGAGCGCCGCGGTGGCCTCGTTGGGCGGTGCGTCGCCGGCGACGACCACCTCAACCGGTATGCCGTGCCGCTCCTCGACCTCGATCGCCGCCGCCCGGAAGGCGGCCGCCAACGAGTCGGCGTCGTCTCCGACGCCGCCATAGAGCCAGCTGCGCAGTTCCCGTTCCTGAGACCGCGCGAGCCTCGCGACCTCGCCGGCGTTGCCACTGGAGCGCTGGATCAGGGCGAGCGTCTGCAGCACCGAATCGTGAAGGTGCGCAGCGATATCCGCGCGCTCGGTGGCCCGAACCCGAGCCGCCTGCTCCTGTTTGAATCGCTGCCAGAACCTGATCCCCCACGGCAGCGCCACGACCACGACGCCGATCAACATGGCGATGGCGGCGACCGTCGCGGACGCCACTCCCGCCCAGCCCTGATCGCGGGTGGCCAGCGTCAGAACCCCCGCGGACGTCAACGCCACTCCGGCGACCAGCCGTCCCGCGCCCCACCACCGCGGGCCGGCGCCCGTCTCGGACCACCGCTCCCGCTCGGTCTCGTCCAGTTGTCGCCAGGCCACGGCGGCGCCGACGACGATCGCCACGAGGGGCAACAGCACCCCGAGCCAGGAGCCCACGACACCGACCAGATTGCCGATCACGGCGATGACGACCACCGCGGCGACGAGGACACCGATCACCCGCAGTTCGGGCTGCCGGCCGGGCGTCTCGCGCGGGCGCCCCGTGCGCGACCGCTCCGGCGGCGACCCGGGACCGTCCGGGGCGTCGAGTTTCTGGGGGACCAGGGCCCACAAGAAGAGGTATGCCGGTACGCCCACCCCGGCCAGCGCCAGGCCGGCCACCGCCCAACGAACCGGCCGGGAGGGTACCCCCAGGTGCTCGGCGATCCCCGAACACACCCCCGCCAGGATCCGGTCGTCCGGGAGCCGCCGCATCCGCCGGTATGCCGACGGGCCCGTCGGGGCCGCCTGGGCCGCGGCCGTCGCCGCGGTCGC
>JBDIAR010000074.1:0-16112 GCA_039812545.1 Dermatophilaceae bacterium
AACCCACGACCGCCAAACCCACGAGCGCCAAGACGGTGAACCCCCGCTAATCTCAACGACCATGGCAGACGCGACGGCACGGGCCGGCGGCGAGGCGAGCGGCCCGCATACGGTCCTGATCATCCGACACGGCGAGAAGCCCGACGCATCCCATCCCGGGCAGCCGCCGTTCGGACAGGACCGGGGCGGCAAGCGCGATCCGCACAGTCTGACGCCGCTCGGCTGGGAGCGGGCCGACAAACTGGCCGATCTGTTCGCCGGGCACACCGTGCGCGCGCCGTTCGTCCGCCCCGATCGGTTGTATGCGCCCGACTACGGCTCGCAGGCACAGGACCGGGAGCGGCGGACCTATCAAACCCTCACACCGACCGCCGACCGGCTGGGCATTCGAATCCGGACTCCACATCCGCTCGGTGACGAGATCGCCATGGCACATCACCTCGCCGAGCACGCCGGCGCGCGCATCCTGGTCTGCTGGGAGCACCACCACATTCCGGCGCTCGCCGCAGCGCTGGCCCACCACCTCGGTGTGACGACCCTGCCGGCGAACGCGCACACCTGGCCGGAGGACGACTACTCGACGGCGCTCGTCTTCACCGCCCGGCCAGGACAATACGTCGCCGTGCAGACGAGCGAGGCGGCCCTACCCACCGACCCGCGGCCCTGAGCCGCGGCCCCTGACCCAGGGGTGACCCGTCAGGACTCGGCGAGCCGCTCCTTCTCGACCTCGACGTCGAAGTTCCCACTCGGCCACTGCGGGTCCATCTCCTGCAAATGCTCCAGAAGCAGTTGCTGGACCGCCAACCGGGCATACCACTTGCGGTTGGCCGGGACGACGAACCACGGTGCGACGACGGTGGAACACTTCGTCAAAGCGGCCTGGTATGCCGCCATGTAGTCGTCCCAATAGCCGCGTTCGGTGATGTCCCCCGGGTTGTACTTGTAGTGCTTCGTGGGATCGGCGAGGCGCTCCGCGAGGCGGGCCCTCTGCTCGTCCTTGGAGATGTGCAACATGACCTTGACGATCGTGGTGCCCGAGCCGGCGACCTCACGTTCGAAGGCGTTGATCTCGGCGTACCGCTTCATCCACTGGTCGCGGGGAACCAGGTCGTGCACGCGCACGATGAGGACATCCTCGTACTGGCTGCGATCGAAAACCCCGACCATCCCCGGACCGGGCAGGGCGTTGCGGATCCGCCAGAGGAAATCGTGCTGCCGCTCCTCCTCGGTCGGCGCTTTGAAGGCCCGGTACTGGATGCCCTGCGGGTCCACGGCGCCGACGACGTGGCGCATGATGCCGCCCTTGCCTGAGGTGTCCATGCCCTGCACCACGAGCAGGATGGCGCGCTTGCCGCCGCCCTTGCTCTCGGCATACAGGCGCTCTTGCAGGTCGCCGAGTTTCGCGGAGTGTTCGGCCAGCCGGATCTCGCCGTCCTTCTTGTCCCCGTCGAATCCGGGCTGCCCGGACGGATCGACCTGCGACAGGTCGAAACCCTTTGTCACCCGGAGCAGTTCGCTCAGCCTGCCCGGGTTCGGACCACTCTTGGCGGAGGCCCCCTTCGGCGCCTTCGCCGATGCTGCAACACTCTTCGTCGTCGTCTTCGCCATTCGGGCATTGTGACTCATCGCCGACCCCGGGCACGCCTTTTGGCCCGGCTTGGCGCATATTGTCTGCCGGTATGCAGCTCCTCTTGAGTACCGATCTGACCGATGTACCGCTGCGCACCGAGTTGTCCGACGACGACCTCGCCCGCGCGTATGCCGCGCCGTCGGACCGGGCGGTATGGATGCGGGCCAACATGGTGTGCACGGTCGACGGAGCCGCGGCCGGCCCGGACGGGCTGAGCGATTCGATCAACAACAGCGCCGATCACGTGGTCTTCGATCTGCTCAGGGCCTTGGCCGACGCCGTCGTCGTCGGCGCGGGAACAGCCCGGACGGAGGGGTACGGGCCGTTGACGGTGGCCCCCCGGTGGCGAGAGCTTCGCCGCCGGAACGCTTCGACCGACGCGCTTCCCCTTGTGCTGGTGTCGAATTCGGGTCGCGTGCCGACGGCGCTGCAGGGGGCCGACGGTGTCGTCGTCGCCGTTCCCGACGAGGTGGCCGCCGAGCTGGCGACGCATCTCGGGCCGGCGTCCGTACTCGCCTGCGGGCCGGATCAGGTGGACGTGTCGATCCTGCGCGATCGGCTCGTCGAACGCGGTTGGCGCCGGCTGCATGTCGAAGGCGGTCCGAGTCTGCTCGGCGACGTCCTCGAGGCGGGCCTGCTCGACGAACTGTGCCTGACCGTCGTCCCCACGATCGTGGGGGGCGAGGCGGGACGCATCGTCAGGCATACGGGTCTCGGCGTTGCCGCGGTCCCCCACCTGCTGCTCGAACAGGACGGGACCCTGCTCGGCCGCTGGTTCACCAGGACGTGACCTCCGCGACGAACTCGCCGAGCGCGGACTCCCAGCGCACCGGGTCGGTGTTCCACTCCATGACGTGCCGAGCCGTATGCCATTCGTGCAGTCGGACCAGATCCGGACGAGCCTGTGCCAGCGCGAGTGACGGGCCGATCGGCACGAAACCGTCGTCGTGAGAGTGGACGATCAGGAGAGGATGGCGCAGCTCCGAACTCCGGGCCACCCAGTCGGTGAGCGCGAGGTCGACCGGATCGTGGACCCCGACCAGACGGCGGCCCGACCGGTCCCCCATCATCCGAGTCGCCATGCTCACCAACGGCTGGGGCACTCGATACAGCGTCGCCTGGAAGCGCAGCACGTCGGCCCAGTCGACGACGGGCGAGTCGAGGAAGGCTCCGACGACCCCGGTCGCGAGGTCGCTACGGCTCAGGGCCTGCAGCACGATCGCCGCGCCCATCGACCAGCCGGCCAGCACGATCCGGCGGGCCGCGTGTTCGGTCGCGTACCGCATCGCCGCGTCGAGATCCCGCCACTCGGACAGGCCCAGGTTGTAGCGGCCGTCCGGTCCGCGTGGGGCGCCGACATCGTTGCGGTACATGGGGATCAGCGTGGTCACGCCGCGGGCTGCGAACACGGGTACGGCGCGCAGCGTCTCCTCGCGCGAGCCGCCGCGACCGTGGACGAGGATCGCCCACACGTCTTTGGCCGCCGAACCGACAGACTCTTCGGCCGGGGGCACCAGCCAGGCCGGCATCGGTCCGAGATCGGACAGGACGGCGACGGTGCGGTAGTCCCGACCCAGGCTGTGCCCCGGATCGTCCCAGTGCCAATAGCCGTTGAAGCGACCCGGGCCGGGCGACGGGGTCCCTCGATCGACGGCGAGCAACGGCCGGGTCAGGCTGGTCGCGGTGCGGTGTTCGACCGGTCCGGCACGCAGATGTCCCTGCATGCCGTCGAACCAGATCCCGCACAGGCCGGGGGCCTCGGCCTCCGGAGTCGCCGTCGTCGTCACGGTACCGATGGCCCGCACGAAGCCGGCGGCGGCCATCAGGACGGCGTCCGGTCCGGCGAGCCGGCGTTCGCCGAGGTGCAGGTCCACGATCTCCAGGTCGTCGGGGCGCTCACGATCGGGGGTCAACACCCGGCGGGCCACCAGGGCGGCACCGGCCACGGTGGCTCCGGCGCTGACAGCAGCCGTCGTCGCCAACGCCGCGATCGCCGCTGCCGCGTTGCGCAGCGCGGGATTCTGGGTGCGCCGGCTCACGCCGGCAATGCTAGAGCGTCAGTGGTCCCCGGACGCTCAGGCCCGCACGACGTGCCGCTCCTCGCGTTGCTGTGCGTCATGTTCGAGTGCGCCCAACACGATGACGGCGACCGCGGTGATGGGTACCAGCCAGAAACCGAGCAGACTGCGGCAGTAGAGCAAGATGACCAGGCCGCCGTCGAAGGCGAGGAAGGCCGCACACAGGACGGTGACGACCACGGGGATCCCGCTGGCCCGATGCTTGATCGAGGAAAGACCACTCGTGACCGCATCCAGATCGGTCGGCATGTCGTCACGCTCCTTCGCGTCCGGCGACTCGGCGTCGTGTTGCCCGGGCAAACCGCCGCCTCGCGTTTGTCATGGATAAGACGTCGCGTATGCCGATTCGTGACACGCATTCGCGTGCGGATCTTCGCCGACGGATACCATGAGACCCAGATCTCACTGAGACCACACCGCATACGGAAGCCTCGTCGCGGACGTGCGCCCGCCCACCTGCATACCGATCTCGCCAGAGGAGTCGCCATGCCCATGGAACCGACCGGACGGGACTACCCGATCACCCGCAGCGAGCAGGAGTGGCGCGCCATGTTGGATCCGCGGGCGTACCACGTCCTACGGGAGGCCGGCACCGAGGCGCCGTTCGTCGGCGAATACACCGACACCGAGGTCGAGGGCGTGTACAGCTGCCGGGCCTGCGGTCACGAACTGTTCCGGTCCACGGAGAAGTTCCACTCGCATTGCGGCTGGCCGTCGTTCTGGTCCCCGGCGGCGCAGGACCGCGTGGAGTACCTCGAGGATCGCTCGATCCCGGGGCGGCCCCGCGTCGAAGTGCGATGTGCGGCCTGCGGATCCCACCTCGGCCACGTCTTCGAGGGCGAGGGGTACGACACACCGACCGATCAGCGGTACTGCATCAATTCGGTGTCGCTGACGCTGACTCCGACGGATTCCCGGAGCTGACTCAACGCAGTGCGGCGACGAGGTCGCCCACGGACACCCGGGGGCCGGTGAAGAACGGGATCTCCTCGCGCACGTGCAACCGTGCCCGGCTGGCCCGCAACTCGCGCATCAAGTCGACGATGCGGTGCAGCTCGTCGGCCTCGAAGGCCAGCAGCCATTCGTAGTCGCCGAGCGCGAAGGCCGCGATCGTGTTGGCCCGCACGTCGGGGTAGTCGCGGGACATCTGACCGTGTTCGCGCAGCATGTCCCGACGCTCGCCCTCGTCCATGACGTACCAGTCGTAGCTGCGCACGAACGGGTAGACGCACACGTACCGGCGCGGCTGCTCGTCGGCCATAAAGGCGGGGATGTGGCTCTTGTTGAACTCGGCCGGACGGTGCAGCGCGGCGGCCGACCAGACGGGTTCGAGATGGCGACCCAGTTCCGTGCGCAACAGGCCGTGGTATGCCGCCTGCAACTCTTCGATCGTCCCCGCGTGCCACCAGATCATCAGGTCGGCGTCGGCGCGCAATCCCGACACGTCGTAGACGCCGCGCACGACGACGCCGCGTTCGGCGAGCCCGTCGAGGAACTCCTGTGCGTCGGCGGCGATTCCGGCCCGGGCCGCCTCGTCGCCCAGCGGCTCGGCAGCGGCGAAAACGGACCACATGGCATACCGGATGGTGTCGTTGATCTCGCGGACGCGGGCGGGAGAGGGCTTGTCGGACATCGCGAACTCCAACGCTGGACGAGGACGGCTGCTGGTGCCCGCCCACCCTAGTACCGAATCGTGATCGGACGATCGTCCGGTCGTGCAACCGAGGAGTTCGTCAGCGGCTTCCAGTGGGTGACGACGTCCCGACGAACCCCGAGGTATGCCATGACCGCCGTTCGCAATCGCTCTCTCGTCGCGCTGGTCTTCGCCGGCGTGCTGGCCCTCGCCGGCTGCTCCGGATCCTCGAACACGTCGTCGAGCGCGAGCGCGGTCGCGCCCGAGGGGGACGCCGGGCCCGCCGCGGCGTCGGCGCGGGCCGGCGCGGTGCCCGCCCCCGCCAAGGCCCCCGATCAAGGCTCCGCGCAGGCTCCGGGAGCGGCCGATGCGGCATCGGCATACGGGGCGACCGGTGCGGTGAACCCCCAGGCGGTGGCCGGCCAGAAGCTCGCCCGGGTGGCCTCGCTGAGCGTTGCGGTGGGCGACATCCGCACTGCTGCCGCGCAGGCGAGGGCGGCGACCCATGTGGCCGGTGGGCTGGTGCTGCAGGAGGACCTGAACGCCGCACCGGGCATCGGGAGCGGCTCCGGCGTTGATCGGACGTCGAAACCCGGCATACCCGATCCGCCACGCGGGTCCGCGTCCCTCACCCTGCAGGTCCCCGCCGACAAGCTCGACGCCACCCTCGACCGATTGTCGGCCCTGGGGACGGTCACCGCGCGAGGAGCGGGCAGTGAAGACGTCACGGCGGTGCACGTGGACACCCAGTCCCGGATCCGCACACTCCAGGCGAGCCTGGACCGGGTCCGCGCGTTGATGGCCAAGGCCGCCACCTTGGACCAGGTCGTCGCGCTCGAACGTGAGGTCACGACGCGGCAGAGCGACCTCGAGGCGCTGCAGGCTCAGTTGGCCGCCCTCGACCGGCGGGTGGACACCGCCACGATCACCGTCGTCCTCACCCCGCAGCAGGAGCGCGCCACCGACGGCTCGGGAACCGGTTCGGGAATCGGGGACGCGTTCACCAAGGGCTGGCAGGCGTTCGTCGCCGCGGCCATCTGGGTGGTGTCGGCACTCGCTGCGATCCTGCCCTTCGCCCTGGTGGCGGCCGCGCTGTGGTGGCTCGGCCGTCGGATCTGGCACGGCCGGCATACCGGCCCTACCCGCCGAACCGGCCTTACCCGCCGAACCGGTCGCAGCGGCCCGGAGCTCAGCGACGACCCGACCGGCCCAGCGGAAGCCGACCGAACACCAGCCGAGTCAGGTCCCCGATCTCGCTGACCCGCATCGAGCGGGCGCCGGCGACATACAGCCCGACGAACACGACCGTGACGACCAGCAACTCCAACCCGTAGGCAGCCGGCCGGGCGACCCACTGACCGAGTCCACTCAGGTGATCCATCACCGACGGCGTGACCGGCTGCCACAGCCGATCGACCAGCCACGCCACGATCGCCGCGACCGCGGAGGCGATCAGGACACGGACGCCGGTGCGCACCACCCGAGCGCCGCCGAGTCGCCCGAGCCGGCGTCGCAAGAGCAAGACCCCGGTCAGCCAGCTGGCCAGATTGCTCACCACGATGGAGGCCGCGTAGATGTATGCCGTGAGCTCGGGGCGGAACGCGAGCGCCCCCAGGGTGACCGCGATCCCGACTCCGGCCACGACGACCTGGGTGATGAACGGCGAACGTCCCTCGTCGAGGGCGAAGAAGGTCCGGTAGTTCAGCAGGTCGAGACCGAACGGCAGGATGCCGAGAATCATGATCGACAGGGTCAGTGCGATCGCATCGAGTTCCTCGAACCGGTGCAGTCCCGGGTTGAGGAAGGCGACGAGGGGACGGGCCAGGACCAGGACCAGCAGCATCGCCGGCACGATGGCCACCACCGGCATCGTCATGCCGCGCCGGTAGTCGCGCCGCAGCGCCCGATAGTCCCGGTCCGCCGCAGCCGCCGACATACGGGGGAACAGGGCGGTGACGATCGAGACCGTCACGAAGGCGTGCGGCAGCATGAAGATCATGTATGCCGTGCTCGTCACCGTCGTTCCCGGGATGAAGGACCCCGGCTGTTCCAGTGCGCGCGCATTGGTGAGGACCCGACTGGAGACGAAGAACGGCAGTTGCGAAATCACCAGACCGGCGAACGCCCAGCCGGCCATCCGACCCGCGGTACCGAAGCCCACTCCTTTGAAGCCGAAGCGCGGGCGATACCGGAAACCGCTGCGCCGCAACGGGATGACCAGGAAGAGTGCCTGCGCCACCACGCTCAGGGTTGCGGTTCCGGCAAAGAGCCAGGTCATCTGCGGCGACCACGGACCGCGAACGCTCTCCCGCGGCACCACGAAAAGGAACACGAGCAGGCCGGCGATCGCCACGACATTGGCGACGAACGGCGCCCACATATACGCCGCGAAATGGCCGCGGGCGTTCAACACATTGCCGAGCAAGGCATACAGGGCATAGAAGAAGACCTGAGGCAGACAGATATAGGCGAAGGCGATCGCGAGTCGGAAGGCCTCCGGTTGGTCGGCTTGCCAGTCGCCCGCGAGCAGTTTGACGAACACCGGCGCGAGCGCGGTGACCGCGACGGTGAGAACGAGGATGGCGCTGAGGGCCAAAGTGAGCAGCTTGTCGGTGAACTCGCGTCCGCCGTCGGATCGGCGCATCGCCTGGACGAGTTGCGGAACGAGGATCGCGTTGAGGACTCCGCCGGCCGCCAGGGTGAAGATGACATTGGGCAGGCTGTTCGCCGTGGTGAAGGCGTCGGCGGCGATGCTCACCCCGACGGTCGCGGTCAGCAGCGCAGTGCGAACCATCCCGAGCAGCCGCGACGACATCGACCCCAGCGTCATCAGCAGGCTGGATCGGCGCAGCGACGAGTCGGCCACGGTTCAGCTCGGCGACGGTTCGGCGGCGGGCTCGGCGGTGATCCCGGCGGCGCCGAGGTCGTGCACCAGTTCGACGATGGCGGTCAGCACGCCGGGGTCGCTCTCGGGGAGCACGCCGTGTCCGAGGTTGAAGATGTGCCCGGGGGTGGTCCGTCCCGCGGCCAGGATCCGGCGGACCTCGGCCTCGATCACCGGCCAGGGGGCCAGGACGAGCGCGGGGTCGAGGTTGCCCTGGACGGCATACGTCGGTCCGATCCGGGTGGAGGCCTCGGCGAGGTCGACCCGGAAGTCCACGCCGACGACTTCCGCGCCGGCCGCGCCCATTTCGACGAGGAGTTCACCGGTACCGACGCCGAAATGGATGCGCGGCACCCGGCCGGCCACCGCGGACAACGCCGTCCGCGAGTGGGCCTGGACGTATTCCACGTAGTCGGCCCGGGACAGCGCCCCCGCCCACGAATCGAAGAGTTGAATCGCCGCTGCCCCGGCATCGACCTGGACCTGGAGGAAGGTCGCCGAGATCCGCGCGAGTTTCGCGCACAGGGTATGCCAGAGCTCGGGTTCGGCGTGCATGAGCGCCTTGGTCCGGGCGTGGGTCCGCGACGGTCCTCCTTCGACCAGGTAGCTGGCCAGGGTGAACGGTGCACCGGCGAAGCCGATGAGCGGGATCGGGCCGAGTTCGCGGACGAGGTGGGTGACGGCGGTCTTGACGAAGTCGACGCGGTCCGGGGTGAGTTCGGCGATCGCCTCGACATCGGCGAGGGTGCGCACGGGGTGCTCGACGACGGGTCCGACGCCGGGCACGATGTCGACCGCGACCCCGGCGGCCACGAGCGGAACGACGATGTCGCTGAACAGGATCGCCGCGTCGACACCGTGGCGGCGCACCGGCTGGAGAGTGATCTCGGTGACCAGGTCCGGGGTCTGGCAGGACTCCAGCATCGGCACGGCCGCCCGGATGTCCCGGTACTCCGGCAGGGACCGTCCGGCCTGGCGCATGAACCACACCGGCGTCCTGCGCACCGGGCGCCGCCGGGCGGCGCGGACCAGATCGCTGTCGGATCCCGGTGCTGCGGGAGGTTGGGGAGGCGCGCTCACCCCTGCATCCTGCCATCCTCACCAGCCGCCGCCACGGAGGCACCTGCCGAGCGCGCGGGACAGACCGGGAGTATCCGGGACCATCTGGAGCCGGCGCGGAGCCAACGCCGTCCCGGTTCACGCCAGGGCGATCGCGCCCACCCCGGCCATCGTCACCACCACGCCGAGCACCTGCACCGGTTTGAGGCGTTCGTGCAGCAGCGCGGCCGCCAGCAACGCGGTCCACACCGGGTAGATCGAACTCAGCACACTCGCGACCGACACCAGTCCACGGGAGGAGGCCATCGCATACAGGGAATTGCCCGCCAGATCGGCCAGGCCGATCACGGCCAGCCAGGCGATGTCGCGCCGGCCCAGGATCTCCCGATTCGCGACCCCGCGGGTTCGCCGCCACGCCACCAGGTAGAGCAGCACGATGATGAGGCGCTCGAGCCAGATGGTGGGCAGGAGCGCTTCGCGTGACCCGCGGTCGAGGGCGAAGAAGACGATGCCGAAGCCGAGTGCGGCGCCGAGTGCGAGAGCGATGGGCCGCCCCGACTGGCCGCCGCGCAACTCCGGACCCGAGGCGAGCGAACCGCCGAGCAGGGCGAGACCCATGCCCACCCAGGCCATCACGGCCGGCTGCTCCCCCACCAGAACCCCGAGACCCACGGTCACCAGGGCACCGGACCCGGCGATCGGTGCGACGACGCCCATCGTGCCCGTCGCCAGAGCGGCATAAAGGCACCACAACGCCGTCGCCCCACCGAAACCGGCGAGGACCGACCATCCCATCCAGGCGCCGGGGCGGAAGGCCGCCGGTTCGATGACGGCCAGGACGACGACGGGGACGGTCAACACGAGGGCGCCGAGGCCCTGGGACCACCGCACCACGGTGGTGGTGGCCAGGGCCTTGGACCGGTGTCCGGCGAGGAAGTCCGAGAAGCCCCAGAGGATCGAGGCGGCGAAGGCGAGCACGGCGGACACGACCAGCCACCCTATCCGCTGAGTGGTGACCGCCCTCCGGCAGGGTCCGGGTGCTCCCCCGGCGCGCCACCCGCCCGAAGTCGGGTTCGTCGTCATAGCCTTCCCCTTGTGCGGAACAGGTCGCTCCCGGGTGAGCGCGCATCGGGCTTCGCCAAGGCGATCGACGCCTTGCGAGCGGCTCGGTTGCGTCCGGAACTGCGGCTCACCGAGGTGCCCGCCCCCTCCCGCATCGCCCCGTATGCCGTGGCGTTGACCGCCGAGGTCGTCGCCAGTCCGCGAGACGAGGACGAGCTCGCGTCGGGCCGGTTCGTGCTGTTGCACGATCCCGACTGCCCCGAACCCTGGGAGGGCGCATGGCGGGTCGTCACGTTCGCCCGCGCCCAACTGGAACCCGAGTTGGCGACCGACCCGCTGCTGGGCGAAGTCGGCTGGTCCTGGTTGATCGACTCTCTGACGGAGTCCGGACTGCGCTTTCACGCCCACGCCGGGACCGTGACCCGGGTCGTCTCGGAGGGTTTCGGCGGGCTCGACGATCGCGAACCGACCGTCGAGATGGAGATCCGCGCGTCGTGGACTCCGACCGAGGAGGACCTCGGCGCGCACCTGAGCGCGTGGGCCGACCTGTTGTGCACCATCGCCGGGCTGCCGCCGCTGCCGGAGGGGGTCATCGCACTGCCGGGGCAACGCCGGTGACGCCGCCGCCCGACGAGGCCGGTGTCGCGGAGCCCGTCAACTCGGTGGCCCCCGTCGACCCGGTGAACCCCGTCGACCCCGTCGACACCTCGATCCAGAGCCTCGAACCGGCCGTCGACCTGCCGCTCGTCCGGTTGGCCGACGGTATGCCGGAGGTCGTCACCACCGAGCGGGCCCTGATCCGGGCCGCGAAGGTCATCGCCGGCGGGAGCGGGCCGGTGGCCCTGGACGCCGAACGAGCCTCGGGGTTCCGGTACGGACAGAAGGCATACCTGGTCCAGGTTCGCCGACACGGCGCCGGCACCTGGCTGTTCGACCCGGTGGCGCTGCCGGACCTGCGTCCGCTGGACGCCGCCATCGGCGACGGCGAATGGGTCCTGCACGCCGCCACCCAGGATCTGCCGTGTCTGGCGGGGGTGGGGATGGCCCCGCACGTGCTCTTCGACACCGAGCTGGGTGGACGGTTGGCGGGCCTGCCGCGGGTGGGGCTCCGCGCGATGGTCGAGCACTACCTCGGGATGCGGCTGGCCAAGGAGCATTCGGCGGCGGACTGGTCCACCCGGCCGCTGCCCGAACCCTGGCTGGAGTACGCGGCGCTGGACGTCGAGGTGTTGCTGGACCTGCGTGACGCGGTCCACGCCGACTTGGTCGGGCAGGACAAGTGGGAGTGGGCCGAACAGGAGTTCGCGGCCCTCACCTCGTTCTCCGGACCGCCCGAACGGGTCGACCCGTGGCGGCGGACCTCCGGGATGCACAAGATCCGCACGCGCCGGGCGGTTGCCGCGGTGCAGGAGCTGTGGCTCGAACGGGACCGGATCGCCGCCCAGCGCGATGTCTCCCCCGGGCGCGTCCTCCCAGATGCCGCGCTCATCCAACTGGCGTCCGGCGGGTCGGCCATCTTCTCCGGACCGGCGCAAGCCGTTCCCCGCGCCGCTCGGCGCAACCAACGCAACTGGGTTCGCGCGTTGGACCGGGCCGGCGCCATCCCCGACCAGCAATTGCCGCCGTTGACCCTGCCCGGTTCCGGACCGCCGCCGCCGAAACTGTGGGCCGAACGCGACCCGGTGGCCGCCAGCCGGCTGGATTACGTCCGGCGCGAGCTGACCGCGTTCGCGGCCGCTCGCACGGTCCCGGTAGAGAACCTGCTCAGCCCGGATGCGCTACGACGGGTCCTCTGGCAGCCGAGCTGGGTCGGGGAGTCGCCGGGGGCCGACGAGGCGCTGGAGCGGCTCGGGGCCCGGCCGTGGCAGCGCGCCATCGCGGCCGGCATCATCGAGCGAGCGATCGCCAAGTACCCGAGTGAGCGGACCCGCGGCGCCATCTGACGACCCACCGAGCAGATCGGCGCACGGTTCGCGGGCGGGACTCGCGAGCCTAGTTACCGCCGGGTAGCATCGGTGGTAGCCAGCAGTGGACGGAGCCCGCAGCGCCGCACCCGTCCGAGGCTTCCACCTCGGACACCGATCCCCTCCGACGCTGACGTCGCCCCGGCCGGCTGCATGCTCGCTCCACCCCGTCCGACGCCACACCGGCGCCCGCGGCGGGCCTGACTCATCAACAGTCCCACCAGGAGGCTCCTTTGACCCGCTCCCTGCGTGAAGTCGTCTTCGTCGACGGTGTCCGCACACCGTTCGGCAAGGCGGGCGACAAGGGCATCTACGCCCAGACCCGCGCCGACGACCTCGTCATCAAGTGCATTCGTGAACTCATGCGGCGCCACCCCGAGCTTCCCCCGGACCGGGTCGAAGAGGTCGCCATCGCCGCGACCACCCAGACCGGAGACCAGGGCCTGACGATCGGACGGACCGCCGCGCTGCTGGCCGGCCTGCCGAACACCACCCCGGGGTATGCCGTCGACCGGATGTGTGCGGGCGCCCTGACGGCCGTCGCGACCACCGCGTCCTCGATCGCCTTCGGCGCCATGGACATCGCCATCGCCGGTGGTGTCGAACACATGGGCCACCACCCGATGGGCGCCGGCGCCGACCCCAACCCGCGCTTCGTCGCGGAGAAGATCGTCGACACCTCCGCCTTGAACATGGGCATGACGGCCGAGAACCTGCACGACCGCTACCCCACCCTCACCAAGGAACGCTCCGACCGGTATGCCACCGCCTCGCAGAACAAGGTCGAAAAGGCATACGCGGAGAACAAGATCCAGCCAGACCTGGTTCCGGTCGCGACGCGGCACGGCGAGTTCGGCTGGGGCCTGGCCACCAAGGACGAACCGCCGCGCGCGGGCGTCAAGCTGGAAGACCTGGCCAACCTCAAGACCCCGTTCCGGCCGCACGGCCGGGTCAGCGCGGGCAACGCAGCCGGGCTCAACGACGGCGCCACCGCCTGCATCCTGGCCGACGAGGAGACCGCGAAGTCCCTCGGCCTGCCGATCAAGATGCGCCTCGTCTCGTATGCCTTTGTCGGCGTCGAGCCCGAGGTCATGGGGTACGGTCCGGTCCCGGCGACGGAGAAGGCCCTCGCCAAGGCCGGACTGACGATCGAGGACATCGGGCTCTTCGAGCTCAACGAGGCCTTCGCCGTCCAGGTCCTGGCCTTCCTCGAACACTTCGGCATCGCCGACGACGATCCGCGGGTCAACCCGTACGGCGGGGCCATCGCCATCGGTCACCCGCTCGCCTCCTCCGGCGTGCGGCTGATGATTCAGCTGGCGCGGCAGTTCGCCGAGCACCCGGAGGTCCGGTACGGCCTGAACTCCATGTGTATCGGCATGGGCATGGGCGCCACGATGATCTGGGAGAACCCGAACTACGAGAAGGGTGCTGACAAGTGAGCGAGCTCGACCGCGACGCCGTCGTCGCCCTTTTCCCCGACGAGATCGTGACCCGGGCCCTGGTCCGCGACATCGCCCTGCCGGGCGGCGCGGGCACGATGGCCCTGGTCACCCTCGACAACGGCAAGGACCACACCCGGCCCACGACCTTCGGGCCGCAGGGCATGTTCGGGATGCTGGACTGCTTCACCGAACTGAAGAAGCGGGCCGAGGCCGGCGAGATCCAGGCCGTCGCCGTCACCGGAAAGCCGTTCATCTTCGCCGTCGGCGCCGACCTCGGCGGCGTGGGCAAGATGACCAGCCGCGAGCAGGCCAAGGCGATCGCCAAGGCCGGTCACGACGCGTTCGGCACGTTCAGCGATATCCCGGTCCCCTCGTTCGCGTTCGTCAACGGGGCGACGATGGGTGGCGGCGTCGAGATGGCGCTGTCCGCGGCATACCGGACGATCTCCACGGGAGCGGCGGCGATCGCGCTGCCGGAGTGCTTCCTCGGGATCATCCCCGGGTGGGGCGGCTGCTGGCGCACCCCGAACCTGATCGGCGCCGAGAACGCGCTCAAGGTCATCGTCGAGAACCCGCTGTCCAACAACAAGATGCTCAAGCCCGCCGATGCTCTTGAGCTCGGGCTGGCCGACGTCATGTTCGAGGCCGCGGACTTCCTCGAGGAATCGATCCTGTGGGCCGCCAAGGTCGTCTCCGGTGAGATCACCGTGGACCGCCCCGAGGTCGACACGTCCGAGGAGACCTGGGCGGCGGCCGTGGCCAAGGCCCGCGCGGTCGCCGACGGCAAGACCGGCGGGACCGCACCGGCGCCGTATGCCGCCATCGACATCGTCGAGGCCGCTCGGGTCGACGACCGAGCCACCGGGTTCGCCAAAGAGGACGAGGCGCTCGCCGACCTGCTGACCGGAGACGTCGCCCGCGCCGGCCTGTATGCCTTCGACCTCATCCAGCGGCGCGCCAAGCGTCCCGAGGGTGCCCCGGCGGCCAACCTGGCGGCCAAGGTCAGCAAGGTCGGCATCGTCGGTGCCGGTCTGATGGCCTCGCAGATGGCCCTGCTGTTCATCCAGCGGATGAAGGTGCCGGTCGTCATGACCGACCTGGACCAGGAACGCGTCGACAAGGGCGTGGCATACGTCCACACCGAACTCGACAAGCAGGCCAAGAAGGGTCGCCTCACCGCCGACTCGGTCAACCGCTACAAGGCCCTGATCACGGGGTCCACGAGCAAGGCCGATTTCGCCGACGCCGAGTTCGTCATCGAGGCCGTCTTCGAGGAGATGGGCGTCAAGCAGACGGTGTTCGCCGAGTGCGAGGCGGTCGTCAGCCCGGAGTGCATCCTGGCGACGAACACCTCTTCGCTGTCCATCTCGGAGATGGCGGCCAAGCTGGAGCACCCGGAGCGGGTTGTGGGCTTCCACTTCTTCAACCCGGTGGCCGTCATGCCGTTGCTGGAGATCATCAAGGGCGACCAGACGTCCGATGCTGCGCTGGCCACGGCGTTCGCGACCGGCAAGGCGCTGAAGAAGACCTGCATCCTGGTCAAGGACAGCCCGTCGTTCATCGTCAACCGGCTGCTCGGCCGGTTCATGGGCGAGGTCGGGCGGGTCGTCGACCAGGGCACGCCGGTCGAGGTGGCCGACGAGGCCTTCGCCGGGCTGGCCCCGATGCCGCCCTTCCAGCTCATCGGGCTGGTCGGACCGGCCATCGCGCTGCACAACGGCGAGACGCTGGCCAAGGCGTTCCCGGACCGGTTCTACGTCAGCGAAGGCCTGAAGAATGTCGTCGAGGCCAAGAAGTTCGGGTTCTACCGGTGGAACGCCGCCGGGCAGCCCGAACCCGACCCGGACGTCATCGCCCTGCTGCCCAAGCCGGCGAACCCCGTCGTCCTGACCGCCGCCGAGGTGCGCGAGAAGGTGCTCTCCGCGCTGGCCGAGGAGGCCCGGCTCATGCTCGACGAGGGCGTGGCCCAGGCGCCGATGGACATCGACCTCGGCATGATCACCGGGGCCGGGTTCACCTTCTGGAACGGTGGCATCACCCCGCTGCTGGACCGCAGCGGCGTCGCCGAGAAGGTCACCGGCAAGCGCTTCCTGCCGGCCGGGGTCGCCTCGATGCCGTAACCGCTCTATCGCAGCATCGCACCATCGCGATGACGCCTCACGGCGACACGTCGCAGCACGACCGGTACCCGGTGGCCCCGTCTGGGCCACCGGGTACCGCCGTTCTGTCGCGATGCCGGTCTCGCTGATCGAGGCCGACATCGCTGGTCGACTCGGACTCTCGCTGACCCAGGACTGCAACCCTCGACCAGTGACAGGTCGGGACGACCAGCGCAATTCAGCTCGACCAGGGTCCGG
>JBDIAR010000075.1:0-16010 GCA_039812545.1 Dermatophilaceae bacterium
TGCCGTCACCGGGTCCGGGCATCCCGTGGCCGCCCGGCCGGACCGTCTCGACCCGAGCGGTCGAGCCGACGCACCGTGGAACTGGGCACCGGCATACAATCCGCTCCACGCAATCCACGGCAAACAGCTGATACCGAAGTCACACATTGCAAAGCCGGCCCTGACCTTGACGTCGCGACACCCTGCAGCACCGCCGACACGCCCCACCCGCCATCGAACGCACCGCCCGCCCGACTGCCGCCTCCCGCCTTGTAGGGCCCTGCAGTCCTTGGCACCATCGTGCTGAACCGTCCCGTTCCCAGTCACGACCCGTCACGAAGAGGTGGCCATGTCAACGTCCTATGAGACCGTGCCGTTCTGGACCCCCGGACCCGAGGCCGCCGACAGCCGGGTCGAGCATTACCGGCAGTGGGTGCAGGAGCGTACCGGCAAGGATCTGCCCGACTACCCGGCGCTGCTGGCCTGGTCGATCGAGGACCTCGACGGTTTCTGGTCCTCGATCTGGGACTACTTCGAGGTCGTGTCAGCGACCCCGGCCACCGCGGTCCTCGCCGACGCCACGATGCCCGGCGCGAAATGGTTCCCCGGCGCGACGCTCAACTACGTGGACCAGATCTTCAAGTTCCCCGACCAGGACGCCGTCGTGATCTACGACCGCGCCGAACCCGACGGCCCGGCCCCGCGCGACATCACCCGCGGCGAACTGCGCCGCCAGGTCGCCGCCCTGGCGAAGACTCTGCGGGACAACGGCGTCGGCCAGGGCGACTGCGTCGCCGGCTACCTGCCGAACATCACCGAGGCCATCGTCGGCTTCCTCGCCACCGCCTCCCTCGGCGCGGTCTGGTCGGCCTGCGGCCCGGATTACGCCGGTTCGGCGGCCGTGGACCGGCTCGGCCAGCTCGACCCGGTCGTTCTCATCGCCGCCGACGGCTACCGCTACGCCAACAAGAACCACGACCGCCGCGAAGCCATCGCCACGCTGCGCCAGGACATGCCGAGCGTGCGGGCGACCATCGTCGTCCCCCGCCTCGGCCTGCCGCTCGACGACCTGCCCGGCGCCATCTCGTGGACCGATGCCATCGCCAACGACGCCGAACTCGACGTCGTCCCCGTCCCGTTCGACCACCCGCTGTGGGTGCTCTTCTCCTCCGGCACGACCGGCAAGCCCAAGGGCATCGTGCACGGCCACGGCGGCGTCGTCCTCGAACACCTCAAGCAGACCGCGTTCCACTGCGACCTCGGCCCAGGCTCGGTCTACCTCTGGTACACCTCCACCTCCTGGATGATGTGGAACTTCCAGGTCGCCGGCCTGCTCGTCGACTCCCCGATCGTCACCTACGACGGCAGCCCCGGCCACCCGACCCCCGACGCCCTGTGGAAGCTCGCCGCGGACCTCAAGGTCGAACTTCTCGGCACCAGCCCGGCATACCTGTTGGCCTGCGAACGCAACGGGCTCACCCCCGCCAAGACCCACGACCTGTCGGCCCTGAAGGTCATCGGCGCCACCGGTTCGGTGCTGCCGCCGTCGTCGTACTACTGGGTGCGCGAACAGTTCGGCGACCGGATGGCGGTGGGTGCGATCAGCGGCGGCACCGATGTCGTCAGCGCCTTCGTCGGGTTCGTCCCGACCATGCCGGTGTATGCCGGTCAGCTCGCCGTCTGCGGGCTCGGCACGGCGCTGGACGCGTGGGACATGTTCGGCGACCCGGTGCGCGGTGAGGTGGGCGAACTCGTCATCACCAAACCGATGCCCTCGATGCCGGTGTTCTTCTGGAAGGACGAGGACGGCAGCCGCTACAAGGACGCCTACTTCGAGATGTTCCCGGGCATCTGGCGGCACGGCGACTGGATCACGATCACCGAGATGGGCTCGATCGTCATCCACGGCCGCTCGGACTCCACCCTGAACCGCAACGGCATCCGGATGGGCAGCGCCGACATCTACCAGGCCATCGAGACCATCCCGGAGGTCGAGGAGGCCCTCGTCATCGGCGTCGAACGTCCCGACGGGTCGTACTGGATGCCGCTGTTCGTCGCGCTCGCGCCCGGTCATGACCTCGACGACGACCTGGTCGCCAAGATCAAGACCGCCATCCGCGACAAGGCGTCCCCGCGGCACGTCCCGGACGACGTCCTGCCGGTGCCCGCCATCCCGCACACCCGCACCGGCAAGAAGCTCGAGGTGCCGATCAAGAAGCTCCTCCAGGGCGGCGACAAGTCCACGGTCGTCGACCCCAAGGCGGTCGACAACCCCGAGCTCATCGACGTCTTCGCGGGGTATGCCCAGCGCTGGGCCCGCTGAGGACGGCCGCGCCGCCGACGCCGCCCGCGCCGGGCGCGCAGCGGCGTGACACGATGAGGCCGTGACCCACCACGACCTCGTCATCGTCGGAACCGGTTCGGGCAACACGATCCCCGGACCCGGTTTCGAGGACTGGAGCATCGGCATCGTCGAGGCCGGTCTGTTCGGCGGCACCTGCCTCAACGTCGGCTGCATCCCCACCAAGTCCTTCGTGTACCCGGCCGACGTGATCGCCCAGGCCGTACGGGCCGAGGCGCTCGGCGTCCGGTTCGGCGCGCCGGTCGTGGACTGGGTAGCCATCCGCGACCGGATCTTCGCCCGGCTCGACGCGATCGAGGCGGCGGGGCGCGCCTACCGCGAGGGCCCGGAGAACCCCAACGTCAGCGTGTATGCCGGTCGCGGCCGGTTCGTCGGCCCCAAGACGATGACGGTCACCTACCCGGCCGGTGGGGATTCCGATTCGATGGAGCCGGACACCATCACGGCCGACCGGTGGGTGCTGGCCGCCGGCGGGCACGCCGTGGTCCCACCGGTCCCCGGTTTGCGGCTCGGCCCGCGGGTGCACACCTCCGACACGATCATGCGGATCGAGGAGCTGCCCGAAAGCCTGCTCATCCTCGGCGGCGGGTACATCGCCTGCGAATTCGCCCACGTCTTCTCCGCGTTCGGCACCGAAGTGACCCAGGTGACCCACGGCGACCGACTGCTGCGCCGACACGACCGGGACGTGCGGGCCGCGGTGGCCACGGCCGCGGCCGCGCGTCGGGAGCTGCACTTCGACATCGAGATCGACGAGGTCACCGCCGACGACTCCGGCGTCGACCTACGCGGTCGCACCGGCGACGGGCTCCCCTGGTCGGCGCGAGCGGCATACCTGCTCGTCGCGGTGGGTCGGGCCGCCAACTCCGCGGAGCTGAACGTGGCGGCCACCGGTGTCGACGTCACGCCGGACGGGCGGGTCGCCGTCGACGAATACCAACGCACCACCGTCCCCGGCATCTGGGCGCTCGGGGACCTGTCCAGCCGGTACGCCCTCAAGCATGTGGCCAACCACGAGGCCCGGGTGGTGGCGCACAACCTGGCGCACCCCGACGACCCGATCGCCTCCGATCACCGGTACGTCCCGTCCGCGGTGTTCACCGACCCGCAAGTCGCCTGTTGCGGGGCGACCGAGGACGACCTGATCGAGGCCGGGACCCCGTATGCCGTGGGTCGGCGGGACTACGGCGGCACGGCGTACGGGTGGGCCCGGGAGGACACCGAGGGCTTCGTCAAGGTGCTGGCCGACCCGGTCACCGGGCTGCTCCTCGGGGCCCACGTCGTCGGTCCGGAGGCGGCGACCGTCATCCAGCCGCTGGTGCAGGCGATGAGTTTCGGACAGCGGGCCCACGATGTCGCCCGCGGCCAGTACTGGATCCACCCGGCGATGGCCGAGGTCGTGGAGAACGCGCTGCTCGCCCTGCCCGAACCGACGGACGGCTCGACCCCGACGACCGGCGCGGCGGCGCAGTCCGGCGAGGCGGCGGCGGCCGGCACGTAACGGCATACACTCCTGCGGCAAAGAAGGGGCATGAAACCACCCACCTCCGCACCGATCGGCCGGGATCCGGACGCGTTCGAGGCGTTCTACCGCGAGCACGTCGAAGCGGTGCAGCGCTTCGTGACGCGCCGGGTCGGCGACCCGCACGAGGCCGCGGACCTGACCGCCGACGTCTTCGTCGCCGTCATCGAGGCGGCCGACGACTACCGGCCGGACCGCGGCCCGGCGATCGCCTGGGTCTACGGGATCGCCCGTAATGTCGTGGCGATGCACCTGCGCCGTCGCGGCCGGGAACTGCGGGCCGTCGGACGACTCGGTGGCCGACGCGTCCTGGAAGCCGACGCCCTCGAACGGGCGACTGAACGCCTGGACGCCGCCCGCGAGGCCCGAGCACTGTATGCCCGTCTCGACGGGCTGTCCGAGGCCGAACGCGGCGTGTTCGAACTCGTCGCCGTCGACGGCTTGAGCCTCGCCGACGCCGCCGCAGCGCTGGGGGTGCAGCCGGTCACCGCGCGGGTCCGGCTTCACCGGGCCCGGCAGGCGATGCGCCAGCGCATCGGGGAGTCCGCCTCCCCCGCCCTGTCCTCCCTCACCGTGCCTCAGGAGGCATCGTCATGAATACCACCGACACCCCCCAGCGTCCGCTGGACTCCTTCGAATCCGCTCTGCTGACCGACCTGCGCGCCGTGGTCGCCACCCGTGCACCCGCCGACCCGGCCACCGCCGCGCCCACGACCCCGGGCACCGCGCCCACGACCTCGGGTGGCCGGCGGCGTCCCGTCCTGCGGTGGGCCGCCGTGGCGGCCGCGGCCGCCGTCCTCGCCACCGCCCTCCAACTGGCCCCCGGCCGCGGCACCAGCCCGGCCTATGCGGTCACCGGCGAACCCGACGGCGACGTGGTCGTCACCGTCACCCGACTGGAGGACGGCTCCGGGCTGCAGGAGGCCCTGCGGGCCAAAGGGATCAACGCCCGGGTCGACTACGTCCCCGACGCGAAGATGTGCGACCCGACCCGGCTGACCCCGGCGACGCTGACCTCCGAGCGCGGGCTGATGTCGGTGGCCATGACTCCCCAGGGGACGACCTTCACCATCCCGCGCGGCCTGCTCACCACCACCCAGACGCTGGTCCTGGAAGCGATGGTGACGGCCGACCCGAGCAACACGGTCGGACTGCGGGCCACGATCGCGCAGGGTCCGGTGGGCGCGTGCCGGCTGGTGGCCGCCGATGACCCGGGCCCGGACGCTCCCGGTGCGCGCACCCTCACGGGCGACGGGCAGGGACCCGGCGGGCAGGGGTCGGGCAGCGCCAGCAGCTCGGGCAGCGGTTCGCCCGCCCGCCGGTAGCACCCCCGGCATACCGGCATACCGGCATACCGGAAAGCCCTCGGTCGTTCGTCCCTCAGTCCTCGCGGGGGGCGACGACCGGGGGCTGGGGCACATCGGGTTCGCTCGGCTCCGGTTCGGCCACCGCGGGCACGACGAGCGGCAGCACGATCGGCGCCCGGCGCAGCTCCCGCCCCACATTGCTGACCACCGCGACGAACGGCACCGCGACGAAGGCGCCGAAGATCCCGCCCACCATGCTGCCGGCGGTGACGCCGATGAGGATGGCCAGCGGGTGGATCGACACCGCCCGGCCCAGGATGAACGGGTTGAGCAGATTGCCCTCCAACTGCACCGTGAGGAAGAGGGCGATGAGGATGACCAGGGCGACGATCCCGCCCTTGGTCACCAGCGCGACGAGGCAGACCACGACGCCGGCGACGATCATCCCGATCAGCGGGATGAGCGAGCCGAGGAAGAGCAGCACACCCAGCGGCATGACCAACGGCATACCGGCGATCATCATGATGATCACCATGGTGGCCGCGTTGATCACGGCGAGGATGACCGTGCTGCGCATGTATGCCACCAGCGTCTGCCAGGCGATGGTGAGGGATTCGTAGATGCGCTTCTCGGCCGAGGTCGGGAAGATGCCGACCATCCACCGGCGGATCGCCCCGTTGTCGAAGAGCATGAAGAGCAGGGCGAAGAGGGTGAAGGCCATCCCGGACGCGATCCCGAGCGCGCTGTTGGCGGCCTGCAGCGCCCCGCCGACGATGGCACCCTTGTTGGCCGACAGCTGGGCCGTGAGGTCGGTGGAGAACTGGTCGACCTGGGCCTGGGACAGGTGCAGCGGTCCGGTGATCAGCCACTGCTGAATGGTCTGGATGCCTTGAACGACTTGGGAGTTCAGGTCCTCCCAGCTCTGCGTGGTCTGCATGACGACGAACCACAGCCCCACGCCGATGAGGCCGACGCCGCCGATGAAGATGCCCAGGGCCGCCAGCGGGCGCGGCACCCCGCGATCGACCAACCAGCCCACCATCGGACCGAGCAGCGCGTTGATCATCATCGCCACGATGAGGGTGATCGTCACCAGCGAAATGGCGTTCAGCAGGTTGAGCAGGACGTAGATCGCCGCCACGATCAGCAGGAAGCGCAGCGACCAAGCCCCGGCCACCTGGGCGGACCACGGGACGGTGTCCTCGGCCCGCAGTCGGATGCCGGTGCTGCTCAGTTGGTTGGAGTCCAGTCCGCCGGACTCGCCGGACTCCCCGAACTCGCCGAACTCGTCGCCGACCGAGCCCACCGCACCGGCTCGGGCCTCGCGTGCTTCCAGGGCGCGCCGACGCGTGGCCATCAGGTCCGTGAGCTTCACGGAACCGACCGTAACACCGGGGCGGGTCGGCGGCTCGGCGGAGACCGCGCCCCACGCGGGTCGTTATGCCGCGAGCCCCTACTCGACCGGGTGGCCGTCGTCGAGGGAGGTCAGTTCGGACACCCGGCGGGTATGCCGTTCCCCGGCGAAGGGGGTCGCCAGGAACTCGTCCACGATCATCTTCGCGACGTCGACCCCGACCACGCGGGCCCCGAAGGCGATCACATTGGCGTTGTTGTGCTTGCGGGCCATCCGCGCGGAGTAGGGCTCGCTGCACGCCCCGCAGCGCACGCCCCGCACCTTGTTGGCGGCGATCGAGATGCCGATGCCCGAACCGCAGATCGCGATGCCGAGGTCGGCGTCCCCGTCGACGACGGCCCGCCCGACTCGGGCGCCGTAGATCGGGTAGTCGGTGCTGTCGGTGGAGTTGGTGCCGACGTCGAGCACCTCGTGGCCGAGTTCGACCAGGTACGGCACGATCTCGACCTTGAGCGGGTACCCCGCGTGGTCGCTGCCGATCGCTACCTTCATGAGGATTCCTCCTGCTCGGATGTGCCCCAGTGTGCTCCAAGGTCGCGCAGGGCCGCCAGCGTGTCCGCCTCGTCCGGGCCCTTGTCGTCGCGGTACCGCAGCACCCGGGCGAAGCGCAGCGCGAGGCCACCGGCATACCGACGCGAGCGCTGCACCCCGTCGAACGCGATCTCGACGACCTGTTCGGGACGCAACCACACGACGTGGGGTTCGCGGCGAACGGCGAGTTCGGCGAACCGCTCGGTCTGCCAGCGCAGCATCTCGTCGGTCATCCCCTTGAAGGTCTTGCCGACCATGACGTACCCGCCGGTGTCCGGATCGCGCGCGCCGAGGTGGATATTGGAGAGCAGGCCGCGGCGCCGTCCGCTGCCGGGTTCTACCGCGAGGACGACCAGGTCGAGGGTATGCCGGGGCTTGACCTTGATCCACGCGCTGCCTCGACGCCCCGCACTGTATGCCGACGCGAGGTCCTTGACGACGACCCCTTCCTGGCCGGCGGCGAGGATCGTCTGGAAGAAGCGATGCGCCTCTGCGACGTCGCCGGTGACCAGCCCGGGGACCGTGGAGGCGGCCGGCAGGAGGGGCGCGAGCAGGTCGAGCCGACGGGCCAGCGGCAGGTCGACCAGGTCGGTGCCGTCCAGGTGCAACAGATCGAAGAGGTACGTGGTCAGCGGTGTCCGGGCGCGCAGGGCGGCCGGGTCGCCGCGGCTGGCGGTGCGAGCACCGGTGACCTGGAAGGGTTGCGGACGGCCGCGGAGGTTGAGGGCGATGGCCTCGCCGTCCAGGACGGCGTCGCGGATCGGCAGCGCCAGGGCGGTTTCGACGACCTCGGGCAGGCGGGCCGTGACGTCGTCCAGGCTGCGGGTGAAGACCGCGACGTCGGAACCGCTGCGGTGCACCTGGATCCGGATGCCGTCCAGTTTGGCTTGGACCAGGGCGGCGCCGGCCGGCATCGAGGCCAGCGCCCCGCCGATGTCCGGCGCCGAGCCGGCGAGCATCGGCTTGACCGGCCGCCCGACCTCAAGCCCGATCGCCGCCAGGGCCGCCTCGCCGCCGGTGAGGGCGGCCGCAGCGACCGGACCCGGCGCACCGGCATACATCAGGGCCCGACGCACGGCGTCGTGGGGTACCCCGGCAGCGGCGGCGATGGCCGCGGTCATCACGCCCTCGAGCGCGCCGGTCCGGATCTCGCCGAGCAGGAGGGCGCGCAGCAGGTCCTGTTCGGCGGCGTCCGCGCGGGCGAACAGGGCGTGCAGCGCCGACGTGCGTCGCCCGGCCGAACCCGCACCGCCGACGGCGGCCAGTTCGGTCAGCGCTCGGTCCACGTCGGCGACGGTGAGGGGGCGGTCGGGCCGGGCGCTGGGCGCGGCCGGTACCGGCGGTGGCAGGTCGGCCAGGCTCGCCCAGCCGACCCCGATCCGGCCCTGGGGCAGCGCACCGGACAGATAGGTCGCCACGATCGGGGCGTCCGGTCCGGCAACCCGCAGCGCGCCGGCGAGAGCGGCCGTCTTGGCGGTCCGCGAGGCGGTCGCGGCCACCGCACGGGCCGTGTCGGCGACCTGGGCGAAGTCCATCCCCGCAGGGTACGGCCCCGGTCGGACAGCCGGGGTCCACGGTGGGACGGCGGGTGACAACGCGGGCGGCTCACGCCAGCATGAGGTATGCCTGTGCTCGCCGACCTCGTGCCCACCGACGGTTCCGCTCGGGTCGTCGCCCTCACCGGCGCGGGGATCAGCGCCTCCGCGGGCCTCGGGACGTTCCGGGGACCGGGCGGCCTGTGGACCGCCGCACCGGACCTGGAGGAGGCCCTGCACGCCCGCTATCTGCCGGGCAATGTCCCGGCGTTGTGGCAGGTCTGGGGCGGGCTGCGGCATCGCGCGCGGGTCGCGGGGCCGACCCCGGCGCACCGGGCGCTGGCCCGGGCGGGCGCGGTCGTCATCACCCAGAACGTCGACGGCCTGCATCAGGACGCCGGCTCCACCGTGGTCCTGGAGGTCCACGGGTCGGCGGCCCGGGCCCGCTGCCTGAACCCGAGGTGCGGCTGGAAGGGGGCATCGGCATACGCACAGGGCGACCCGGACCCCACCTGCCCGCGCTGCGACGGACCCCAACGGCCCGACCTCGTCCTGTTCGGGGAGTCGCTGGACCCGCTGGTCTGGTCGGCCGCCGAAGAGGCGGCCAGCAGCGCCGACGTTTTCCTCGCGGTCGGGACCTCCGCCGTCGTCACCCCAGCCAAATGGCTCGCCCCGATCGCGCGCGACGGCGGGGCGTTGTGCGTGAACGTCAACATCGATCCCGCGCCGAAGTATGCCGATCCGTTCCACCACACCCTCGTCGGGCCGGCCGACGAGGTACTCGGCGCCTGGTTGTAAACCCCTGACGAGCCGGGCGCTCGGCTCCGCCACGGGCATCACGCGAGTTCCACGCGCGTATCGCGATGCGATACACTCGGCGGGTGATCGTCAGCTTCCGGCACAAGGGCTTGGAGCGGCTGTACCGGATGGGTTCGCGTAAGGGCGTTCAGGCCCATCACGTACCGAAGCTCCTGCGCATCCTGTCGGCGCTCGACGTGGCCCAGGCGCCCGATGACTTGTCGATTCCGTCGTTTCGGACTCACCAGCTCAAGGGCGACTTGGCCGGGCACTGGTCGATCTGGGTCAACGGCAATTGGCGGGTGACGTTCCGGTTCGTCGAGAACGACGTCGAACTCGTGGACTATCGGGACTACCACTGAAGAAGCAGCACCTATCACTGAAGGAGCAGGTGACACCATGGCGATGAAGACTCCCGTGCATCCCGGCGAGATCCTGCGGGAGGACGTTCTGGCCGACCTCGCCCTCGGGGTCGGCGAGGCGGCGTCGAGGCTGGGGATCTCCCGCGTGGCGCTCAGTCGAGTCCTGCACGGTCACGCGCGGATCTCCCCCAACCTCGCGGTACGACTGGAGAAGGCCGGGGTCGGGACCGCCCGGGCCTGGCTGGCCATGCAGAGCGCTCACGACCTGGCCGTCGAACGCGCCTTCGGCCGGCATGACGTCCGCCCGCTCAACGACGTCGCCTGAGGTCGGGCCCTGAACCGTCAGCCGAGTCCTGCACGGGCCGGCGCGAATCTGGATCCGGAGGCCTTGGCGGATAGCCGGTAAGCCGTCGGGCCGGCGGACGAGGTACTCGGCTCTTGGCGCTGACCGCCGCCCGATGCCGCCTCTGTCCGTTTTGGGCGATTAGTGGCTATTACGTAGAATGCCCCCATGTCGACACTCCAAGCACAGACCGCTCGTCGCCGCCTACCCGGCGTTTTCGCCGCAGCCTGCGCTGCCGCCCTTGCCCTGACCACTCCCGCCGTCGCCGCAGCCGCGGCACCGGCCAAGAAGCCGGTGCCGCGCGCCTATCCCAACTGCGCTGCACTGAAAAAGGTGTTCCCCCACGGCGTGGCGCGGACCGGCGCACGAGACGTCGTGCGCGGGACCGCCAAACCGGTCACCACGTTCGTCGTCGACGCCGCGACCTACCGGTTGAACGTCGCCCGCGACGGGGACAAGGACGGGGTGGCCTGCGAGAAGCACTGACTGCCCGATTTGTACCTTTCGTTCCCATCGGGTTACCATTACCAGCCTGAGATGGGGCATCTCAGGGGCTAACGGAGGCGCCCTCGCCCCGAGTTGTGGTGGACTCGGGTAGCGAGGGCGCCTTCGTGCGTGCCGTCCGAAAGCCCAGGGGGTACCGTGATCAGCTTCGAGCAGGTGACCAAGACCTACCCGGGCGGCGGCACGGCCGTCACCGACCTCGACCTCACCGCAGACACCGGCCTGACCACGGTCCTGGTCGGACCCTCCGGCTGTGGCAAGACGACGACGCTGCGGATGGTCAACCGGATGGTCGAACCCACCTCCGGACGGATCCTGCTCGACGATCGGGACGTCGCCGGCATCGACCCCCGCGAGCTGCGCCGCGGTATCGGCTACGTCATCCAACACGCCGGCCTGTTCCCGCACCGCAGCGTCCTGGACAATGTCGGCACCGTACCCCGGCTGCTCGGCTGGGACCGGGCCCGAACCCGCGCCCGCTCGATGGAACTGCTCGAACTCGTCGGCCTCGACCCGGCCCTCGCCGGCCGCTACCCGCACCAGCTCTCCGGGGGTCAGCAACAGCGCGTCGGCGTCGCCCGGGCCCTCGCCGCCGACCCCCCCGTCCTGCTCCTCGACGAACCCTTCTCCGCCGTCGACCCCGTCGTCCGCGCCGGCCTGCAGGAGGAGTTCCTCCGGCTCAAACGCGAGTTCGGCAAGACGACGATCTTCGTCACCCACGACATCGACGAGGCGATCACCGTCGGCGACAAGGTGGCCGTGCTGCGGGTCGGCGGGCGCCTGGCCCAGGCCGCCGCCCCCCTCGACCTGCTCACCGAACCGGCGGACGCCTTCGTCGCGGCTTTCGTGGGCCGCGACCGGGGCTATCGCGCGCTGGGTTTCGTGTCCGGTGAGGTGACCGTATGCCGGGAACCGACGGTTCCGCTCGGCTCGACCGGGGCCCACGTCGCCCACGCCGACGGCGACTCGCCCTGGGTGCTGGTCGTCGACGCGACCGGCATACCGGTCGGCTGGGCGACCCGCACCCAGGGTGAACACGCCCCGGACACCCCACTGACCACCGCGGACCTGCATCCTCTCGGCACGGCCGCCGAACCCACCGGTTCGCTGCGCCAGGCCCTGGACGCCGCGCTCTCCTCCCCAGCCGGACGAGCCGTGGTCCTGCACCCCGACGGGTCGCTCGCCGGCACGATCACCCTGGCCGACGTCGTGTCGGCCATCGACCGGGCGGACGCGCCCCGATGACCTGGGCACTCGGGCATCTCGGGCTCGTCCTGGCATACCTGCGAACCCACACCATGCTCGCGGTCATCCCCCTCGTCCTCGGCCTGGTGATCGCCGTTCCGCTCGGGCGCCTGGCGATGGCCGCGCCGGGGCTGCGCGCGGTCGTGGTGGGCGGCACGGGGCTGCTTTACACGATCCCGTCGCTGGCGATGTTCGTGCTGCTGCCCGGGCTGATCGGAACCGACATCCTCAGCCCCGTCAACGTCGTGATCGCCCTGACGATCTACTCGGTGGCCCTGCTCGTCCGCACGGTCGTCGACGGCCTGTCCAGCGTGCCGCAGGACGTGCTGGCGGCCGCCACGGCGATGGGGTTGACCGGGGTGCGGCGGTTCGTCGAGGTCGAACTTCCGCTCGCGATCCCCGTCGTCGTCGCCGGCCTGCGGGTCGCCGCCGTCAGCAATGTCTCGATCGCCAGCGTCGCCGCCCTGCTCGGCATCGAACAGTTGGGGATGCTGTTCACCGACGGTTTCGACCGGCGCTTCCTCGACCCGATCGTGACCGGCATCGTCGCCTGCGTGCTGCTCGCCCTGGCCCTGGACCTGGTCATCCTCGGCCTCGGCCGGGTCCTCGCGCCGTGGCAACGCCAGCAGCAGGCGCAGAGCGTCGGAGCCGGTTCGTGAACGCGCTGAGCGCCCTGATCCGCTGGCTGACCGACCCGGCGTCCTGGCAGGGCTCCAGCGGGATCCCGCAGCGTGCCTTCGAACACCTGCTGTTCTCGGCCGGCATCGTCGCCGTCGCGGCGGTCCTGGCCGTTCCCCTCGGCCTGTGGATCGGGCACACCGGGCGGGGCCGGCTGGCCGTCGTCGGCGTGGTCAACACGATGCGCGCCATGCCGACCCTCGGGCTCCTGTTCGCGGCGATCCTCGTGATCGGGCCGCTGCTGCCAGGTGCGGTGGCCTTCAGCGGTCCGGCCTTCGCCGTCCTCGTGGTCCTCGCCGCGCCGCCGCTGTTGTCCGGGGCGTATGCCGGTGTCGGCAGCGTGGACCCCCGCGCCCGCGACGCAGCCCGGGGCCTCGGGATGTCCGGTCGCGAGGTGCTCTGGCAGGTGGAGGCGCCGTGTGCGCTGCCGCTGCTGTGGTCGGGGCTGCGGTCGGCGACTCTGCAGGTAATCGCCACGGCCACGATCGCGGCGACGGTGGGCACCGGCGGACTCGGCCGCTTCCTCATCGACGGGCAGGCGGCCCGCGACTACGGCGAGATGGCCGGCGGGGCGGTCCTCGTCGCGGTCCTGGCGATGCTCACCGACGTCCTGCTGGCCGGGATCGGGCGACTGGTGATCCCGGCCGGACTGGACGCCGCGTGACTTTCCCGCCCTGCGGTGTCGTATCGCTGCGTTAGCGTGGACGGGTCGGCGCGCCACCGCGCCACTTCGCCTCGGGAGGACCCATGCGTATGCCGTACCCCGCACCTTTGCGCACGACCGGATCCGTCAGCACCAGCCACCGGACCGTCCGAACCGACCGGACGGCCCGCTCCGCCCGCGTCGGGCTGGCCGCGGCGCTCGCCGCCGGATTGGCCGTCGGGCTGAGCGCCTGCGGATCCGGTGACCCGCTCAAGACCACGCCGTCGGTCGGTGGCGGCGCCTCCGCCGGCACGGCCGTCGTCGGGTCGGCCAACTTCCCGGAGAGCGTGCTGCTCGGCGAGATCTACGCGCAGGCCCTGTCGGCCAAGGGCGTCCAGGTGACCAAGAAACTGCGGATCGGGACGCGAGAGGCATACGTCCCGGCGTTGAAGAACGGTGAGCTGACCGTCTTCCCCGAGTACACCGGCAATTTCGCCCGCTACCTCAACCCCAAGGCCACCGGGACCGACCCGGCCGCCGTCCTGACCGACCTCAAGGCGGCGCTGCCCGCCAACCTGGTCGCCCTCGACCCGGCCAAGGCCGAGGACAAGGACTCGGTGACCGTGACGAAGGCGACGGCCGACAAATACGGCCTGAAGACCATCGCCGACCTCGCCCCGGTCGCCAAGAACCTCATCATCGGCGGGCCGCCGGAGTGGGAGACCCGCAGCTACGGCGTGCCGGGTCTGAAGGAGACCTACGGGCTGGTCTTCAAGGAGTTCAAGCCGCTGGACAGCGCCGGCACGCTGTGCGTCGAGGCCCTGGACCGCGGCACCGTCGACGTCGTCAACCTGTACTCCACCGACCCGAGCATCGCGGCCAAGGGGTTCGTCTCCCTGGAGGACCCGAAGTCCTTCTTCCTCCCGCAGCAGGTCGTGCCGGTGGTCGCCAAGGACATCGCCGCCAATGCCACGGCCGCCGGCGCCCTGAACGCCGTGTCGGCCAAGCTGGATACCCCCACCCTGGCGCGGATGGTCAAGGAGGTGGTGGCCGACAAGAAGGACGCGGCCGACGTGGCCGCCGCCTTCCTCAAGGACAACGGGCTGTCCTGACCGGCATACAACGCGCTGGCCTACCCTGGGGGCCATGTCTGACGACCTCAGCCCGTACACCCCCGCCCCCGACGTCCTCATCGCCCACCCGCAGTGGAGCCGCAACGCGACGATCTACCAGATCAACCTGCGCCAGTTCACCCCGGAGGGCACCTTCGCCGCCGCCGAGGCCCACCTGCCACGGCTGGCCGAACTGGGGGTGACGATCCTGTGGCTCATGCCGATCCACGAGATCGGGCGGGTAAACCGTAAGGGCGGCCTGGGCAGCCCGTATGCCGTTCGGGACTACTACAGCGTCAACGAGGAGTTCGGCACGCCCGACGACTTCCGGCACTTCGTGGCCGCGGCGCACCGGCAGGGGATGTACGTCATCCTCGACTGGGTGGCCAACCACACCGCGTGGGACAACATCCTGGTCACCGAGCATCCGGATTGGTACGTCACGAACTGGCAGGGCGACTACATGCCGACGCCCTGGTGGGACTGGGACGACATCATCGACCTGGACTACGACAAGCCCGAGTTGCGGGCCTGGATGACCGCCGCCCTGGTGCACTGGGTCCGCGAGTTCGACGTGGACGGCTACCGCTGCGACGTGGCCGGCTTCGTGCCGGTCGACTTCTGGGAGCAGGTCCGCCGCGAACTCGACGCGATCAAACCGGTGTTCATGCTCGCCGAGTGGGAGAACCGCGACCTGCACCGCGCGGCCTTCGACATGACCTACGGCTGGACCTGGAACGAGACGATGCACCACATCGCCACCGGCAAGGCCGACGCGGCGGCGCTGAAGATCTACTACGCCTGGAACGCCAAGGCATACCAGCGCGACATCATGCGGATGCTCTTCGTCTCCAACCACGACCACAACGCCTGGGACGGGACCGAGTTCGAGCGCTTCGGGGACGCCCTGGAGGCCGCGGTGCTGCTGTCCGTGATCAGCGAGGGTATGCCGCTGATGTACAACGGCCAGGAGGCCGGTCTGGAGAAGCGCCTGGAGTTCTTCGACCGCGACCCCATCGAGTGGCGCGAGCATCCGATGGGCGAGTTCTACCGGCGACTGTTCGCCTTGAAGAAGGAGAACACCGCGCTGTGGAACGCGGCGTGGGGGGCTCGTATGCTGCACGTCCCCACCAGCGACGACGACCACGTGCTCGCGTTCACCCGCCGCAACGACCGAGACCACGTGTTCTGCGTGATCAACCTCAGCGACCGAGAACGCGCGGTGAGCTTCGGGCCGAGCGCCGCGCAGACCGCCGGGGCGACCGTGGCCGGCCCGCACCACGGTGAGTTCCGCGACTTCTTCGGCGGACACGAGGTCGTGGTCGACGCGGGCACCCGGATGCAGCTTCCGCCGTGGGGCTATGTCCTGCTGGTCGCCGAACCGGTCGCCGAGCCGGTGTGACACCGACGCTCGCCACGGCACCCGCGTAGTCGAACAACTCCCCGAGACACGAAAGTGGGGGTGTGCCCACCTCACTGGCACACCCCCACCCCTCGGAGTCGCCCTTGACTCCGAAGATACGTCGGTCCTTCCGCGGGTCGGACCTGACGCTCACATCATGCCGCGCCTGTCAATGCTGCTTGTACTGCGACACGTCGACCTGCGGAGTCGGCGTGAGCTGATCCGCCGGGTTCACGGGGGAATGTCCGAGATGTACGTCGTGCGAGTCGACCG